>NZ_JBWQQI010000008.1:0-311223 GCF_056619545.1 Paraburkholderia sp. SSBN10T | reverse complement strand
AGCATACCGATGTTTTTTTTCGATGGGTGTTAGTCGAAATATGCATGAGCGTTGCCGCCATAAATTGGGCTACATACCGTTCGCCTGACTGCTCATGCGATTACGCAATGGCGACACGATAAGAAAACGCCGGATGGCGCCCGCCAAACGTTAATTGTCAATTCCCGCCTCGTGTTAAAGGAACCGATTATGTCCACACTGGATAACTCACCGCGCCCGGCTGGCGGCGGCGAACTGGATAAGCAAAGCTGGCTGGAATCGCACGAAGCGGGATATCACAAGACGCTCGGTAATCGCCAGGTCCAGATGATCGCGATTGGCGGCGCAATCGGCACGGGCCTGTTTCTCGGGGCCGGCGCGCGCCTGCAGATTGCCGGTCCGTCATTGGCGATCGTCTATCTGGTATGCGGGGTGTTCTCGTTTCTGATTCTGCGCGCGCTGGGCGAACTGGTCATGCATCGCCCGAGCAGCGGCAGTTTCGTCTCTTATGCGCGGGAGTTTCTCGGCGAAAAGGCTTCGTTTGTGGCCGGTTGGATGTATTTCCTCAACTGGGCGATGACCGGCATCGTCGACATTACCGCCGTCGCGCTATACATGCATTACTGGGGCGCCTTTACCTCGGTGCCGCAATGGGTGTTTGCGCTGATTGCCCTGTGCATCGTCGCGGCCATGAACCTGATCGGCGTGAAATGGTTTGCCGAGATGGAGTTCTGGTTCGCGCTTATCAAGGTCGCCGCCATTTCGCTGTTCCTCGTGATCGGCTCGATCATCCTCGGCACCGGCGTCCACGTGGCCGGCAACAGCACGGGCGTGCATCTGATCAGCGAGAACGGCGGCTTCTTTCCGCATGGCCTGCTGCCCGCGCTGGTGCTGGTGCAAGGGGTGGTGTTCGCGTTTGCCGGCGTCGAGCTGGTCGGTACGGCCGCGGGCGAGTGCAAGGACGCGCGCAAGGTGCTGCCGCGCGCCATCAACAGCGTGATCTGGCGTATCGCCCTGTTCTATGTGGGCGCGGTCGTGCTGCTCGTCTGCCTGCTGCCGTGGAGCGCCTACAAGGCCGGGCAAAGCCCGTTCGTCACCTTCTTCGGTGCGCTCGGCGTGCCGGGCGTGGGCTCGGTGATGAACATCGTCGTGCTGTCCGCCGCGCTTTCGAGCCTGAACTCCGGCCTGTATTCGACCGGCCGGGTGCTGCGCGCGCTGTCGATGGGCGGTTCCGCGCCGCACTTCCTCTCCCGTATGAGCTCGCAATCGGTGCCTTACGCGGGTATCCTCGTGACGGTGGCGATCTACGTGGTGGGCGTGGTGCTCAACTACTTCGTGCCGTCGAGCGTGTTCGAAATCGTGCTGAACATCGCCTCGCTCGGGATTCTCAGCACCTGGGGGTTTATCGTGGTCTGCCAGATGAAGTTCCGCAAGGCGGTGGCGCGCGGCGAAGCCGAACCCGTGAGCTTCAGGATGCCCGGCGCGCCGGTGACCTCCTGGCTGACGCTGGCTTTCCTGCTGGGCGTGCTGGTGCTGATGGCATTCGACTATCCGAACGGCACCTGGACGGTCGCCTCGATTCCGCTCGTGGTGCTGCTGCTGGTCGCCGGCTGGTATGGCGTGCGCCGCCGCGCGGGCGCCATGCTGAAGCCGACCATTCCATCGGTCGCGCTCACCCAAAGCATTCTCGAAGACGAGCCGCGCTAAGGCTCGCCCAACGCAACCAGCATGGAGAACCGAAGTGACGCCATTCGATGAGATGCTGAGCTCCGCTGATGGAGTCCGCGCGCCGTACGATCTGCTCAAGCAATGGCTCGATACCCAGAACCCGGCGAACCTCGCGCAGAAGGCTCAGGATGCCGAGAGCGTGTTTCGCAAGACCGGTATTACGTTTGCTGTTTATGGCGAAGAAGAGGCGGCCGAGCGCCTGATTCCGTTCGACATCATCCCGCGCATCATTTCCGCCCAGGAATGGACGCGCCTCGCACAAGGCATCGAACAGCGCGTGATGGCGCTCAATGCGTTTCTCGACGATATCTATCACCGTCAGGAGATCGTGCGGGCCGGGCGCATTCCGAAGGAACTGATTGCGCAGAACGAAGCCTTTTTGCCGGAGATGATCGGCTTTCGGCCGCCGGGCAATGTCTACACGCATATCATCGGTGTCGATATCGTACGGACTGCAGAGAACCAGTTCTACGTGCTCGAAGACAATGCGCGCACGCCCTCCGGCGTGTCGTACATGCTGGAGAACCGCGAGACCATGATGCAGCTCTTTCCCGAGCTGTTCCAGCAGGTCAAGGTGCGGCCCGTCGAAGCCTATCCGCAGTTGTTGCGCCAGTCGCTTGCCGCGGTCTGTCCGCCCGGCGGCAACCACGCCAATCCGACCATCGCCGTGCTGACGCCCGGCATTCACAACTCGGCTTATTACGAGCATGCGTTTCTCGCCGACCAGATGGGCGTGCATCTGGTGGAGGGCAGCGATCTGCAGGTCGTGGACGGTCACGTGGCGATGCGCACCACCGAGGGTTTTCGCGCCATCGACGTGCTGTACCGGCGCCTCGACGACGCCTACCTCGATCCGCTGACGTTCCGCCGCGATTCGGTGCTGGGCGTGGCCGGCATCATGGATGTCTACCGTGCGGGCAACATCACGATCGCCAATGCGCCGGGCACCGGCATTGCCGACGATAAGGCGATCTATTCGTACATGCCGGAGATCGTCGAGTTCTATACGGGCCGCCAGTCGATGCTCGAGAACGTGCCCACATGGCGTTGCTCCGAGCCGGACAGCCTGAAGTACGTGCTGGCCCATCTCGACGAACTGGTCGTCAAGGAAGTTCATGGCTCAGGCGGCTACGGCATGCTGGTCGGGCCCACGGCTTCGAAACAGGAGCGCGAGGACTTCGCCGTGCGCTTGCGCGCGCGGCCGAACAACTACATCGCGCAGCCGACGCTCGCTCTCTCGACCACGCCGATTCTCACCGAACAGGGGCTCGCGCCGCGTCACGTCGATCTGCGGCCGTTCGTGCTGGTCTCGGATCGCATCCGCATCACGCCGGGAGGCTTGACGCGGGTGGCGCTCAAGGAAGGCTCGCTGGTCGTCAATTCGAGCCAGGGCGGCGGCACCAAAGACACGTGGGTACTGGCCGAGTAGTCAGTCGCAAACAGAAACCGGAGTGGGGCAGCACATGCTTCTTGGACGCACAGCAAGCGGGCTTTACTGGATGCACCGCTATATCGAGCGCGCGGAAAACATCGCGCGGGTGGTCGATGCGGGATTGCGCATGGCGCTCACGCGCAGCACCGACGCGCCGGCCACATGGTCGTCCGTGGTGGCGACCTCGGGGACCGAAGACGGCTTTCGGCAGAAGCACGATACCTGTACGGCGGACAGCGTCGCCGACTATCTGCTGCGCGACACCGACAATCCGTCGAGCGTGCTGTCGAGCATCGAAGCGGCGCGCTCGAACGCGCGCATGGTGCGCACCGCGCTCACGCGCGAGACCTGGGAGAGCGTCAACGAAGCGTGGATGGTGATCAAGCGGGTGCTGGCGGAGCCGGTGCAGGCGAGCGAGCTGCCGTTCGTGCTCGATCGCATCAAACGCGAAGCGGCGCTGATTCGCGGCTCGTTTCACGGCACCATGCTGCGCAACGAGATCTTCAACTTTGCGCGCATCGGCACCTTCATCGAACGCGCCGACAACACGGCGCGCATTCTCGACGTCAAATATCACCTGCTGCTGCCGGCGATCTCGTATGTCGGCACGACCCTCGACAATTACCAGTGGGAGTCGATCCTGCGCTCGGTGGATGCGCACCGCTCGTACCGCTGGGTCTACGACGTGCAGTACAAGCCCGCCAACATCGCCGACTACCTGATCCTCAACGGCCGCATGCCGCGCTCGCTGAACTTCTGCTATGTGAACATCGTCGAGAATCTGCGTCTTCTGGCGCAGGACTACGGCGTGACGCACCCTTGCCAGAGCACGGCCGGCACGACGCTCGCGACGCTGCGCGACAACACGGTCAAGCAGATCTTCGCGCATGGCCTGCACGAGTTTCTCACCGGCTTCATTGCGCAGAACAACCGGCTCGGGTTCGAAATCGCCGAGACCTACAACTTCGATTGAGTACGGCCATGCGTATCGCCATTCGCCACACTTCGCACTATCAGTACGATCAACCGGTGCCTTACGCATTGCAGCGCTTGCGGCTGCGGCCCCGCAGCGGGCCGGGACAGACGGTCATCGACTGGC
Source organism: Paraburkholderia sp. SSBN10T (assembly GCF_056619545.1). Taxonomy (NCBI): domain Bacteria; kingdom Pseudomonadati; phylum Pseudomonadota; class Betaproteobacteria; order Burkholderiales; family Burkholderiaceae; genus Paraburkholderia; species Paraburkholderia sp. SSBN10T. The sequence goes on along the minus strand of NZ_JBWQQI010000008.1, from coordinate 306,985 downwards.
AGGTCACGGTCGACGGCGTCGAGCCGGCCCTCGGCTGGACCGACGGGCTCGGCAACCGGGTGGAACTCGTGCGTCACGAGCGCAACAAGCGCGAGATCGAGATCGTCGCCGCCGGCACGGTCGACACCCAGGACCTGGCCGGCATCTACGGCGTGGCCAACGAGACGGCGCCGCCGTGGATCTTCGAGCGGGAAACGCCGCTGACCCGCGCCGGCGAGCGCGTCGAGGCGCTTGCCGCCGAGCTTCGCGCGGGCGAAGGGCAACTGGACTCGCTGCATAAGCTGATGAATGCGATCCACGGCTTGATCGCCTACGAGCCCGGCACCACCGGGGTCGGCACCGACGCCGAAACAGCCTTGCTCGAAGGGCGCGGCGTCTGCCAGGACCACACCCACGCGTTTATCGCCGTGGCGCGCCGGCTCGGCGTCCCGGCGCGCTACATCTCGGGCTATCTGCTGATGGAGGAGGTGGCGCAGCAAAGCGCGAGCCACGCCTGGGCAGAGGCGCATATCGAGGGGCTAGGGTGGGTCGGCTTCGATGCGGCCAACAACAAGTGTCCCGACGAGCGCTATGTGCGCATGGCGACCGGTCTCGACTACCGCGACGCGATGCCGGTGTCCGGCGTGCGCACCGGCGCGGGGGCGGAGACGCTGACGGTCGGGATCACGGTGACGCAGGTGCAAGGCCAGAGTCAGAGTCAAAGCCAAGGCTAGTCAGGCGGGTGGCGCGAGCGGTACACGCCGCGTCCACCTGGTATTTCTGGCCGCGGCAGTCGCCTCACACGGGCGACGCGATCTTCAAGCCGCGGGCGGGGCAGCACCGTCCCGCCAATGGCGACGCGATGATCCTCGCCGCCGCGCTCACGGAGATGGATTGAGGCGCAGCGGGTTACTTCACTGCAGGCGTCTGCGTCTCCCACCCACCCCCCAGCGCGAGGAACAGATTGGCCTGATCGAGCGCCACCTGGCCTTCCGCTGCCGCCACCTGCGCGCGCGTCGCCGTCAGCGTGCGCGTCGCATCCAGATCCGCAATGAACGACTCGCGCCCACCCACATACAGCCGGTGCGTTTCGCTGGCAGACGCCGTCGCCGATTTGAGCGCCGCTCGCAAGGCGTCGGCGCGGCTGTAGTCGGCCACGTAGGTCGCCAGACTGGTTTCGGTTTCGCGCAGTGCGTTGAGCACCACGCCATCGAAGTGGGCGAGCGCCGCGCTGCTCGCGTCCTCGGCCTCGCGCACGCGGCCACGTGCGCCGTTGGTCGGGAAGGTCCAACTGATCAGCGGTCCGAAGTTCCAGCGTGCGGTGGGCGAGGTGCCGAGATCCTCAAGGACGCCGGTCAACCCAGCCGACGCGCCGAAGCTCACGGTCGGATACAGCGTCCCGGTTGCCACGCCGATACGCGCCGTGGAGGCCGCAAGCTGCCGCTCGGCCTCGCGCACATCGGGGCGCCGTTTGAGCAAAGCCGCACCGTCGCCGACCGGCAGAGCCTGTTTGATCTGCGGCACCTTGTTGCAGGTCAGCACGGCAGGCGGCAGATCGGACGGCGCACGGGCGAGCAGCATCGCCAGTTGATACTGGGCGATCTTGCGGCGCGCGGTGTAGCGCGGCAGATCGGCCGTCAGCGATTCGACCTGGGTCTGGCCGCTCGTCACATCCGGCTGATTGCCGCGCCCGGCATCGCGCAAGCGGCGTGAGACGTCCACGCGTTGCTTCTGCAGCGCCAGCGACTGCTGCGCAACGGCCAGTTCCTCGGCCGCGGAGCAGTTCTCGAGATAGGCGCGCACCACGTTCGCCACCACGGTGATTCTGGCGAGATCGCCGGCTGCCCGGGTTGCTTCGCTATCCGCGTTCGCGGCTTCCACGCCGCGGCGCAGCTTGCCGAACAGATCGAACTCGTACGAGATGCTGACGCCGACATCGCCTTCATTCACCACAGGCAGCTTGCTGGTCAGCAGATATTGTTCAGCGGACTCCTGGGCCCGCACGAATTCCGCGGAGGACTTGCCGGAGAAGCCTCCTTGCGCCTGGGCGATGCCGAGCGCTTCCTGCGAGCGGGCCAGATTCGCTGCGGCCACGCGCAGGTCGGTGTTCGATTGCAGGGCGTCGTTGACCAGTTGCTCGAGGACCGGATCGTCGTACAGATGCCACCAGTCCGCCGGCACCGGCTGTTGCGAGACGTGCTGGCCGTCGACATCGGGCAGCGGCGCGTCGGCAAATGGCGCATTGACCATCGCGGCCTTCGGCAGCGAATAGTTCGGGCCGACGGTGCAGGCGCATAGCGCGAGCAGCAGCGGCGCGAGCGACGCCGGCGGCAGGGCGGGGAGCGTGCGCGGCAGTTTCATCGTGCGGCGCTCGCTGCGGGCTGCGGGGTGGACTGTGACCCGGACTGCGCGGCGGGCTTTATCACGGGCGCCGGCTCCGGCGCCACTGCCGAGGCCACCGTATGATCGGCCGCCTCGCGCTTGCCCAGCGACGGCGCCAGGCCACGCACGGACACCGTGGCCGTGCGCCCGGCGATCATGCGGAAGTCCTTCGGTATGTCATCGAGCGCGACGCGCACCGGAATACGTTGGGCGAGGCGCACCCAACTGAACGCCGGGTTCACGTTCGGCAGCAGGTTCGAGCCCTGGGTGCGGTCACGATCCTCGATACCGGCGACGATGCTCTGCACGTGGCCGCGCAGCACATCCGGCTCGCCCATCACCTTGATGTCGACGGCCTGGCCGATGTCGATGCCGCCCAGCTTGGTTTCCTCGAAGTAACCGTCGACGCGGAACGAATGCATGTCCACCACCGAGAGCACCGCGCGGCCCGCCGCCGCGAATTCGCCGGTACGCGGCGCCCGGTCGTTCAGGTAGCCGTCCACCGGGCTCACGACGTTGGTCCGTTGCAGATTGAGCGTCGCCGTATCGACCGCCACCGTGGCATCCGCCAACGCGGCTTCGTCCTGCTCGACGCGCGAGCGGCTTTCTTCCGCCGCTTCGCGCGCCACCAGATCGCCGAGCTGATGGTTGCGCACGTCCTCGCGGCGGGCCTGATCGAGCGTGGCGCGACGCTGCTGCAAAGTGGCTTGCGCCTGGCGCAGCGCCAGCGTATAGCGCGCCTGATCGATCACGAACAACGTCTGGCCGCGCTTGACCTGCTGGTTGTCGGTCACGGCGACCTCGGTGATGAGGCCCGACACGTCCGGTGCGACCTGGATGATATCGGCGCGCACATGACCGTCGCGGGTCCACGGCGAATACATGTAGTAGTCGACCAGCTTCCACAGGACAACGCCCGCGATCACGACGACGATCAGGGTCAGCACGATCTGACCGATGGAGAACCAGGTTTTTTTCACGTTATGAGCCGGTGCGAAACGATGACGACAAGACCCAGCACCAGCACATAGATGCCGAGATCGAAAATGGAGCGGTGCCAGACGAAGCGATAGAAGCCGGTGCGCGCGAGCAGCGCGCGCAGCACGAGGTTGATCAGATAGGCGACGAACATCAGCACGAGCACGCTCGGTACGAACACGCCGAAGATATCGATCTCGCCGATCATGGTTCGGATTGCTGAGGTGAGGTCAAGGGGCTCATCAGGCGACAGGTTCCTCTTTAGGTGCAGCGGGCGGAGTCAGCGAAGCGATCGTGGCCGGAAACAACGACAGGCGCAGGCCGACCAGCGCATGCAGCGCGTCGCGCAACTGGCGCCCGGAGAGGGGCGTGCCGCTCGCCGCGTTGGCGAGGCCCTGCGCGGTGATCCTCGCGAGCGCCGCATCGATGGTGGACATCAGGCTCTCGGGCACCGGCTGGCGCACGCGGTGCTCGATGCAGGTTTCGAAGTGACCGCGGATGCCGTCGAGTACGCCGTCGATCGCAGCGGGCGCTTCCCCGCCTAGCTTCAGACGCAGACGGCGCAGGTCGAGCGCGTTGAAGGCGATGCGCAGGTCGCGGAAACTTTCGATGGACGGATGGCGGTGGTCGTCGGTCGCCGCGAGCCGCGGAATCAGTTGCATCAGGCGGTCGAGCATGCGTGCAGCGAGATTGCGCTGATCCTCGATCGGCTTGGTCGACGCGCTCAGCACCACGTCGGCCCAGCTCGAACGCAACAGGCGGGCCGCTGCGAGTTCGGCGCCGAACGGCCGCGTCACCTTGGTCCACAGGAAGGCGTACAGGAGGCCCGCAAGACCCGCGAGATTGCTGTTGATGAAGACGAAGAAGTCCGCGTCGTAGGCATCCTGGATGCTGATGAAGGTGGCGGTGTTGACGGCCACCAGCATCGTCGCGAGATTGAACTGCGGACGCGGGATCAGCGTGCCGACCAGAATGAACGGTCCGGCAAACAGGATCACCAGCATCGGGAAATCGTGCACGTGCGGCAGCACCGCGAACAGGTACAGCCCGGCAAGCGCGACGCTCGCGGCAGTCGCGGTGAAGAACTTGAACACTTGCGGCGCGGGTTCGTCGAGCGCGGCAAAGAAGCAGCAGGCCACGGCGGCCAGCGTGACCGCGCCGGCGCCGTCGTTCCAGCCCGAGCTGATCCACAGCACGCACGCGAGGATGATGGCGCCGACCGCCGAGCCGGTCGAAAACAGCATGATGCCGCGGTCGAAATAGCGCTCGGTGCCGCCGAGCCGCCAATGACGGAAGCGCGGCTGCCAGGTGCTGCTTCCCGTGATGTCTTCTGTGACGATGATGCGGCGCAGCGCGCAGCAATCCTGCCAGACGTCGATCAGTTGTTTGAGGCGCCACAGCGCATTCGACAGCAGGGCGCCTTCCCAACTGGCCAGCTCGGCGGGCGCCGGCTCCAGCGCGGCGACGCGCTCGCGCAGCGCATCGGCGGCGAGGCCGGGCCGCGCGTCGTCACGGGCCGCCCGCAATGGCGTGTTGAACCAGTTGACGACATCGGCGAGCAGCGCTTCGAGTCCGGCAGGACGCTCCCGCTGGCTGCCGAGCAGGGCGACCAGCGGGTCGGCGAGCGACGACATGATCGGCAGCAGCAGTTGCATGCGGCCGCGCAGGGCGTGCGCGCGGCTCAGCACGTCGGGGCGGGTGTGGTCGTAGGCAAGCTGGCTCAACAGCAGTTCGAGGCCGTTGACAGTGGCCGCGAGCCGCTGGCGGCAGGCCGAGATCGAGGCGCCGGCAATCCGTCCGGAGAGCGTTTCGGTGGCGTAGAACACGGCGTCGCGAAACCAGCCGTCGGTGCGCTCGATGATGGAGGGCGCCAGCCGGTTCGGAAACACCGCGCCGCCGACGACGCTTGCGCAGACGATGCCGAGCAGGATCTCCTCGGTGCGGGTGATGGCGAGGTCGAATATGTTGGTGGGGTTGAACACCGCGGGCAACGCGATCAGCGGCATGGTGTAGCCCGCCAGCATGAAGACGTAGCTGCGCGCGGTCCGGTCGGAGATGGCCAGATACAGCAGGGTGCCGGTCCAGAGCGCCACCACCACGCTGAACAGGTAGGGCGATTCCACGAAGGGCGGCACGAACAGCACCGCCGCCGAGGCGCCGATGGCGGTGCCGAGCGCGCGATAGAGCGCCTTCGAACGGGTCGCGCCGACAAACGGATTCGAGACGATATAGACGGTCGCCATGGCCCAGTACGGGCGCGGCAATTCGAACGCGAGCCCGATGTAGAGCGCGAGCATGGCCGCCGCAAAGGTCTTGACCGAGAACAGCCAGTCGCGCAGTGAAGGGTAGACCATCGGTGTCGGGCGGCGATTGGGGGGCGTGGGGCGGGGCCTCGCCGGTGCGGCGGCGGGCCTTCTCCGAAAGGTGAATGATAAATGAGTCTGTCCCGCTAGTGCGCTTCGAACCGCATTGCGGGCATGCGTGGATTGCGGTGTCCGCAGGCGGCGTTTCATATGGATCGAAGAAATCCTTGGTTCGCGCCGGCACGTGCTTCTTTTATCGTTCTTCCCGGTCATCAAAACAACACCTCGACTACGGGAAATCACCCTATGAAAAAGCGCCTTTCTCTTCTGGCGGTGCCTGCCGGCATGCTCCTGTCCGCCGGTGCGCATGCGCAAAGCAGCGTCACCCTGTACGGCATTGTCGACGCCGGTATCGCCTACGTGCACAACGCGCAAAGCAGCAACGGCCAGAACCAGTCCACGCTGGTCAAGTTCAGCAGCGGCAATGTCCAGGGCAGCCGCTGGGGCCTCAAGGGCACGGAAGATCTGGGCGGCGGGCTGGCGGCCATCTTCCAGTTGGAAAACGGCTTCAACGTGGGCACGGGCGCGCTCGGCCAGGGCAGCCGCGAGTTCGGCCGCAAGGCGGTGGTGGGATTGAGCGGCAACAGGTGGGGTACGGTGACGCTGGGCCGCCAGTACGACCCGGTCGTCGATCTGGTCCAGGGGCTCACCGAAGACGCCTACTTCGGCGGCGTCTTCGGCACGCCCGGCGACCTCGACAACTACGACAACAGCTTGCGCGTCAGCAACTCGATCAAGTACGTCAGCCCGGTCTACAGCGGCTTCCAGATCGAAGCGCTGTATGGCCTCGGCGGCGTGGCCGGCGCGACCGGCAGCGGCCGCACTTACAGCTTCGGCGCGGCCTATGGGAACGGACCGCTGTCGCTCGGCGCCGGCTATTTCTATACCAATGGCGGCAATACGCTGAGCAACGGCGTGCGCACCTGGACCAGCAGCTCGGACAGCCTGTTCAATACGGTGATCAACTCGGGCTTTGCGAGCGCCCGGTCGATCCAGATTGCCAAGGTGGGCGGCCAGTATGTGATTGGTGCGGCGACGCTCGGCGCGGCCTATTCGAATACGCAGTACGGCAGCGATGCGTTCTCCGTGTTCCGCGAAACGGCGAAGTTCAACAACGGCTCGGTGTTCTTCAACTACCAGTTCACGCCGGCGCTGCGTGCGGGCGTGGGCTATAACTACACGTCATTGACGGGGCCGTCGTCGGCGCACTATAACCAGGTCAACCTTGGCGGCGACTATTCCGTGTCTAAACGCACCGATCTCTACGCGCTGTTCGGCTACCAGAAGGCGAGCGGCAAGACCTTGAATTCGAGCGGCGCAACGGTGAACGCGGAGGCGTCGATCGGCGACTTTGGCGTGAATTCGGGCAGCAACTCTCAGGATGTGGCTGTTGTGGGGATTCGTCATAAGTTCTAAGCAGGCAGGGCGGCCGGCTGACCGGCTTCGCTTGTTGAGCAAAGGGCCTGCGGTGCGAACCGCAGGCCCTTTTTGCTGGGTTGGGTGCAATCGATGCCGGGTGCATCATGGGTGCGCCGCGGACGCAGACGCGGACGCAGGCCAGGCGAACTGCGTGGCATAGACCGTTTGCACGGTCGCACACTAGAATCGGGTGCGATGACCTCGTGTGGCCGGCACCTGCCGCCGCTCCCCGGCACTCAATCCGCAAAGGCCTGCAAACATGAGAGACAAGCCTGCCCACTTTATTCGTCTGCATGGCGCACAGTGGTTGCGCCGGACTTCGCGCCGGGTGCGCGCTCACGCTTTGTTGTTGCTGGCGACGGCAAGCGCGCCGCTTTGCGCGCTGGCACAAGCCACAGCCGCGACCCTTCAGCCGCCCAGTGGCGCGTCCTCTGCCACTGTGTCCCTGCAGCCGGCCAGCGGCGCGTCCGTCGCCTCCCTGCTGCCGGGTCTTGTGCGCGAGCGCATCGGACTGCCAATCAATCTGCCCGACGGCGCCAGGCCGACGCTCGAAGCGCTGGTCGTGCGTCCGGATCGTCCCGGGCGCTGGCCGCTGGTATTGATGACGCCCGGCACGCCGCGTAGCTCGGGAGCCGGTGTGACGGACCGGGCGCCGGAGCTGCTGCTGAACGCGGCGGTGGCTTTCGCGCAGCACGGTTACGCGGCGGTGGTGGTGTTGCGCCGCGGCTTCGGCCGCTCCGACGGGCCGTATGCGGAGAGCAGCGGTTCGTGCCGCAACTAGGACTATCTCGGACCGGGCAAGGCGTCCGCCGACGACGTGCTCGGCGCGCTGGAAGCCTTGCGCGCGCAACCTTGGGTGGATGGCCAGCGCGTGCTTCTGCTCGGCAAATCCACCGGCGGTTTTGCGGTGCTGGCGGCCGCGGCGCGCAACCCGCAAGGCGTGGTGGGCGTGCTGGATTTCGCCGGCGGCCGCGGTTCGAGCCGCCCGGACTATGTGTGCCGCCCGGATCAACTGGTGGCGGCGGTCGGCGAATATGGTGCGACCGCGAAAATTCCGAGCCAGTGGGTCTGGTCGGATAACGACCATTACTTCAGTCCTGAGCTCGCTAACCAGATGCTCAGCGCTTATACCGCGCACGGTGCCCAGGCGCAGCTCACGGTGCTGCCGGCGTTTCACGAGGACGGGCATGAACTGCTCTACGAAGCCCCTGCCGATGCCTGGTGGCCGAGCGTCGAACCTTTCCTGAAGTCGTTGAACCTGCCGACCGGGATGGTGGTCGAATTGCCCGCGTTGGCCGCATTGCCGCAGCCGGAGGGTCTGAATCGCGGCTGCCAGGAGCGCTTCAACGACTACGGCGCGTGGCGCAATGAGGGCAAGGCGTTCGTGACCGCGCAAGGCGGTCACTGCAACCTCGACCTGACGGAGCGTACTGCGCAGGAGGCCGCTCAGCACGCGTTGGAACACTGCCAGGCGAAGTGGTCCGAGTGCAAGGTTTATGCGCTGGGTCAGCAGGTCGTACCGTAGGCGGACCGTGCCGCGCCGCGACGTGGCTTCGCTGAGAAGACCTGACGAAAGCTCGCCGCGCGAAAGCACGGCGCGCACTGCGCCACCGGCACGTTCCGAGGCGATCCGCCGATAACGCTCATGCTGCCGGAGCGCGTTCTGCTCATGCTACGATCGACGCAGAGCACGAAGGAGACACCCATGCGTCCGGAGACCGTCGCGAGGTTCGAGCGCGAATTTGCCCCCCGTATTGCCGCCACCATTGCCGGATTGTTCGACACCGGTGTCCACGCCGAAGTCGTGCCTTACCGCGGCCACGGCCACCCGACCTGCGTGAGGGTCTGGGCCGGGCCGATCGAAGTATTGCGGCACTATCCCCACCCGCTCAACCTGCACCTGACCTGGGACAGCGACGAGATCGAACGCCTGATGAGCGAAGGCGGCGAGGCGCGCTTTGCCGGATACCTGAATGCCATCCCGCGCAAGCTCGATGCATGGCGCAACGCCCGCGAAATCGATTTTCGTTCGCATACCCAAGGAGAGCCGGAAGTCCTGCTAGGCGGTCTCGACTTCGAGTCTTGACGCCCACCATGCCGTGTGCTGTCGTCCGCCTATGACCTCGTTTGGTAGTACCGCCATAGCTTCATGATCGCGATATAAGCGCCGATTGCAACGAGCAATTCAATGGTTACCCATACCAAGATGTACAAATCTTCAGGATCGCGAATACCGAGCGCCTGCGATGTGTACAACCATGCGCGCATTTCTGTCTGTGACCACTCATAGTGAAGCGGGCGCACGAAAATGAATGACAGAAGGAACAGGCCTAAAAACAGCACAACTTTATGCGCGTTACGGACAGGTGCGGACATTCTCATTCGCTATTTCTCGGCGCGACCCTTTTTGCCGCGATAGCACCTCCATAGCCTCATGATCGCCACATAGGCAAGCGCCGCGACGATCAGTTCGATCGTCACCCACACCATGAAATACAAGTCGCTGGGGTCCTCGATGCCGAGCCAATCCGAAGCACGCCACCAAGCACGCGCTTCGCTTGCTGTCCACTTATCGGATAGCGGGATATAGCGAGCGGAAATAAGAAACAACCCGATAAACAGCGCGACCTTGAATAGTCTGCGGACAAGTGCGGACATTCTCATTCGCTATTTCTCGGCGCGACCCTTTTTGCCGCGATAGCACCTCCATAGCCTCATGATCGCCACATAGGCAAGCGCCGCCACGATCAGTTCGATCGTCAGCCAGACCGCGAAATACAAGTTCTCGGGATCGTCTACACCGAGCCAGTCCGACGCACGAATCCATGCGCGCGTTTCGGCTAGTGTCCACTCATTGGACAGCGGGATATAACGGACTGAAAGAAGAAGCAACCCGATAAACAGCGCGACCTTGAATAGCCTACGGACAAGTATTGCCATGCGTGATGACCTCGATTGTCCCGTATGAGTTAAGCCCTGAATTGCCAGCAGCGATGGTTTTGGTGTGCAGCAGCGCCGTACGGATTCTCAGGAAATCAACACGGCTCGGAAGAGTAATGCAGCCGAATGACAAGCCCGAACCACCTGCTGGATGCAACCGGAACTGCCCACGCTTGACACCATTGACCCACGTCACGTCGTCAATCATCCCGTCATCCCGATACAGTGCAAACCATTCGCTGTGATCGGACGGATTCCCCTTGTAGAAATTCCACTCATCTTTAAACCACGCTTGAACCTTGGAGCCTACGCCACCAGTAGGACGCGCGACGATCCAGTACTTACCGGCTGGAATAGGTCCCTTGCTGGCCATCGCCGTGCATCCGCCCCGGCTCCGATAGATTTCATCGCCCGAAAATGCGTCGTATGTACCAATACCATCAATCGTGAGCGGTGACAGCCATTTATTATCAACAATAAATTTTCCAGTAAGAGCCATTGTCACCCCCGCTTATCCGCGTTCATTCCACGAATCGGTATATTTGATATTGCCGTCGAGATAGTGCCAGGTAATGCGCTCATACATCATCGACACGGCTTCAACGTGATTGAGCGCAGACGTCTGCGCCAGCCTGCTATTAGCCATGCCGGGATTGATGCCGCAGACCTTTACGCCTTCGAGTAGCATCACGAAGTACACTTCCTCCCTGCCCGCGTAGTTGATGCGATACCACTTGATCTCAGCAGATTCCAGCGTTTGCCCCTTCGCCACGGCCTTGTAAAGATAGGGCGTCGCTGCATCGAACTCCTTTTCGAACGAGACGGGTGAGTGCGAACGCGCACCGGTAATCTTGCCGTTAGCGGGATCAACCGGCAGATTCACGCCGTGGCCAAAACTGATAATTTCAATACTTCCTTCGCGATCCTGAACGGTTGACGAACCTTTGATGTTGGCGCCGCCATCGTCTTTAAGCCACATATGTGCAGGAATTGGCATCTCGAAAACGCCCCTTGAGAAAGGTTAATGAAAGCTGTCTCTTTTACCCAAGTTCATTTGGATTCGCAATGCGAGACGATGCAATTTGAGTAAGAAAACTGATATTTGACAATAAATGGGCAAATAGCAGATTCAAAGCAAAACGCCCCGATGTGGGGGCGTGTTCGTTTTGGCGCTGGAGCTATTCGGCAGAGGCCTCGCCTTCGCGTTTGGAATCGGCGGTCATGCACGCAGTGGCACAGGTGACCGCGATCATGAGCGAGATCGCAGCGGCTTCCGATGAACAGAGCGGGGGAATCGCGCAGGTCAATCTGGCGATCACGCAAATGGACGACGTGACGCAGCAAAACGCGGCGCTCGTCGAACGGGCCGCCGCGGCCTCACGTTCGCTGGAAGATCAGGGGCGGCAACTGAACGAAATCGTGGCGGCGTTCAGACCGCGCCCGCGCGACTGACGGAACCCGCGCGCCGGTGCTGAAGGGGACGGGCTGTGTGTCCGCCCGTCCCCGGCCAACTCCTGTCACGCATTGCAACAGGCCCGCATCAGTTGCTCTCAAAGAAACGCCGGGCCGCCCCAAGCTTACTTGACTCCCTCGGGGGCCCGACGCGTCAGCGGCAGGTCCGGGGCCGCTCAGAACCAGCCGTTCGAGCCGGTACCCGGCGTGAACGACACCCCGCGCAGCACTTCACCGAACCCAGCGCTGCGCAACGTCACGAACTTCTCGCTGGCGGCCTGGGCGGCGGTGGTGTTCTTCAGCAGATCGCGCGTCACCACCAGTTGGTTCGGATCTGCGCCGGTATCGCCGTTACCGCTCACCGTCGAGGTAATCGCCCAGATCGTCGCCGTGCCGTCGGCTTCGACACGGCCCGTCAGGTTGCGCAAGCCGTCGTTGGCCGGCGCCCACGGCAGGCCGGTAGCCGAATTCGCACCGGTCGGATAGCCCGGCACCGTGTACTCGGTCCCGAGATTCAAACCGGCTTGCAGCGTATAGGCCAGCGTCCACTTTTTCGCCGCAGCGTTGTAGATCCATTTCTGCAGGCCGGCGCCGGTTTGCGCGGCGGCATGCGTGAACAGATCCGCGCCGCCGGTATAGCCGTCGCCTTCGTCGGCCACATAGAGCGTCGTGGCGTTGGCGAACCACAGGCCGAACGGGTAGGAGAGCGTCGTGGCGGTCTTGTTGGGCGTCGACGGGAAGCCCGCCAGGATGCACAGATTGCTGGGCAGGCCGGTGCTCTGCAAGGTCGCCGCGTTATAGGCAAGCGGTGCGGTCGGCAGCGTGGCGCCGGCTGCCGGCACTCCGACGCCCGACGGGCAGGCCTTGCCCGTGGTGTCGAGGAAGTACACCGTGTTCACGCCGTTGCTGCCGCTACCCTTGGTGTAGTAGATGACGTTGTTGTACACCGCCATGCCGCGCAGGTTGTCGTCCTTGCCGATCTTGTCGGCCTTGGCGCCGAGTTCGGTCACGGAGAAGCTGCCGACCGGCGTCGGCGTGCCCGGATCCTGCTGCGCTTCGGGTTGCTTGCTCGGATCGATCAGTTGCGCGCCCGCGCCGAGAATCACGCCGTTCGGCTGCGGATTCGCACCGTTGCCGGCATTACCCGCCGTGTAGAAGAGGTTCTGGCCGTTGCTGTTGTTCAGGATTGCAGATCGACCGTTGTTGCCGCTATATGCGTTGGTCTCGGTGAAGTGGAAATGGCCTTCGCGGTCCACTCGCGCCACTGCGCGGTAGACGTTTTCGCCGACCGGGTTGGTCGGATCGACGGCGCCCGGCGTGTTCGAATTCGAGACGTCGAGCGCATTGACCGGTGCGACGTAGCCCATGAAGGTGAGGTACTTGCCGTCGGTGGACAGATGCAGGCCGAGCTCCGACTTGGAACTGAAGCTCGTCACCAGATGGTTGGGCGTGGAATCCCGCTGCAGGCTGTTCGGCACTTCAAGCGTGCTGACCCGCTCGCCGGACGGCGTGATCTGATCGAGGAAGATTCGCGAGGTAATGCCAAAGCTGCCGTCGTAGCCGTCGTTGTTCCAGACATACGGGTAGGTGCCGTCGTTGATGGCGCCGGTCGAGGCGCTACAACCGCCGGTGGTGCTCGCGCAGTTCGGCGGCAGGACCTGGCCGACCTGGACGTTGCTCGAAAGATTGTCATACACGCTGCGGCTCACCACCAGCAAGCCAGGAAAGAACGGGCTGGCATCGCCGTCAGAAAATGGCTGCGCGAAAGCGCTCGCACTGGCGGCGGCGAGTGTCAGTGCAACCAGTGGAGTTCGCGCTTTGTGAACAGAATGGGAAGGGAAGTGGGAAGCGAGGCGGGAAAGCAGGCAGGGAAGGGCATCGGTTTGCATCTGTAGTCTCCGTACGACGTTGGGGGAATATTTGTGACGGACTTGCAGGACAACCGAGCTACCCTAACAGCGCTTGATGAACGATTATTGACGTGCCGCTTTCACTTTCGTCAGATTGCCGCGGCCACTCTGAAGAAGCTCACGCTCTGCACGAGTCCCGATGCCTTGCTCTGCACCGCATCGGCAGCCGCCGCGGCCTGTTCGACCAGCGCCGCATTGCTCTGCGTCACCTGGTCCATCTGGTTGATCGCGTCGTTGACTTCGCCAATGCCGGTGGCCTGGTCCGCCGTGGCGGTCGCGATCGCCTCGACAATACGCGTGACGCTGCCCGCGCTTTCGACGACGCCGTCCATCGTGCTGCTCGCCCGATGGATCAGTTGCGTGCCGGCTTCGATGGTCGAGGCCGACTCGCGGATCAGTTCCTTGACTTCACGCGCTGCGTCCGCCGAACGTTGCGCGAGACTGCGCACTTCCGCGGCGACCACCGCAAAGCCGCGGCCCTGATTGCCGGCGCGGGCCGCCTCGACGGCAGCATTGAGCGCGAGAATGTTGGTCTGCGCAGCAATGGCTTCGACCACGCCGATGATGTCGACGATACGCCTTGAGGATGCGTTGATCTGTTCCATGGTCTGCACGGCGTCGCTCATCACCGTGCCGCCGTCGCGTGCCGCTTGCGCCGCGGTTTGCGCGAGCGTTGTCGCATTGCGCGCGTGGCTCGCGTTCAGTTGCACGGAAGCGGTGAAATGCTGCATCGAGGCGGCCGTCTCTTCGAGCGAGGCCGCTTGCTGTTCGGTGCGCGCGGACAGATCGAGATTGCCCGCGGCGATCTGCTGGGTGGCCGACGAGATCGTCGTGGCGCCTTCGCGGATTTCGCCGACGATATGGCGCAAGCGGTGATTCATGTCGTTCAGTGCAATCAGCAACTGGCCGGTTTCGTCGCTGCTCGACACTTCCACGTCGGCGCGCAGGTCGCCGGCGGCGACCGCTTGCGCGACACCCACCGCCTGTTTGACCGGCACGGTGATACTGCGGCTCAGGAACCAGATGACCGCTGCGCCGATCACCAGCGCGCCGAGCACGACCACCAGCAGCAGCGAGCAGGCGAGCCGGTAGGCATCGTCTGAGGCCTGCTCGATGCGTTGGTTGGAGGCCTGCGCTTGCTGCATAACCGAAGCGACGATCGCGTCGATCGCCGCGGTCGGTGGGCGGTCGATGCCTTTGACGAGCGCATCCACGACGTGCGGGCTGTTCGGATCGGCCACGTCGAAGTGCTTCAGTGCGCCGAGATAGCTGGTCTGCAAGGACTCGTGAGTGGCCAGCGCGTTGTCCACGCCGTCGAGGCTCACGCCTAACGCGCTCAACTGGCTTCTGAGCTTCTGCAAGGCTGTGGTGGTCTTGTCGCTTTGCGCGGCAAACGCCTGCTGGTGCGTGGCGAACGCCGCCGCATCGCTGCTGCGCAGGAGCAGGTCTTTCCACTCCTGGACCTGCTTCTTGAATTCGACCTGGGCAACGCGCGCGGTGTCGGCGGCCTGCGCGTACTGCTCGAGTGTCTGGGCCGACTGAACTTGCAGCGCATGGGTGTCGGACAGCGCATGCCATCCTTCCAGACCGACCACCATCGTGGCCGCCAGCAGCACGGCGCCCAGTAACGCCAGCTTGGCGGCAATCTTCAGATTTCTATAAAACGACACAGCAACTCCTGATGTGTGATGCGCTTCGCCGGCTGTCGCCGATGCTTGTGACATCGGCACGGCGGCGGGAGCCGGTTCAACTGGCCGGCACCTTGCGGCACGGTGAAGTGCGCCGCAAGTCCGAAAAGAACCTTCCGGGTATTAGAACTGCTTACGATGGGCCGCTTGAGGCACACGCATGGCTCAATCGAGCCGGAACTGGGTAACGGCCGTTGCAAGGTTGACGGCCTGCGATTGCAGCGCCGCAGCGGCCGCGGTGGATTGCTCCACCAGTGCCGCGTTTTGCTGCACCATCTCGTCGAGCTGGCTGACCGCGCGGTTCACTTCCTGAATGCCGCGCGTCTGCTCGTTGGCGGCCTGGGTGATTTCGGAAATGATCGTCGTCACGTTCGAGACGTTGCTGACGATCTCCGTCATCGTTTCGCCCGCGTGGCGCACCTGGTTCGAGCCCGATGTGACGCTCGCCACCGTCGACTCGATCAACGCCTTGATCTCCTTGGCGGCCTGCGCGCTGCGCTGTGCGAGGCTGCGCACCTCGCCCGCCACCACCGCGAAGCCGCGGCCCTGCTCGCCGGCGCGGGCGGCTTCGACCGCGGCGTTGAGTGCGAGGATGTTGGTCTGGAAGGCGATGCCGTCGATCACGCCGATGATATCGGCAATCTTCACCGAGGCGTTTTCGATCTCGCGCATCGTCGTGATGACTTCGGAGATCACCACGCCGCCGCGCGAAGCGACGTGCGAAGCGGAGGTGGCGGTGTCGTCGGCCTGCTTGGCGGCGCTCGCCGACTGGCCGACCGTCGCGGTGATTTGTTCCATCGAAGCCGCGGTCTGCTGCAGGCTTGCGGCAGCAGACTCGGTGCGGCCCGAGAGATCGCCGTTACCGGCGGCGATTTCGTTGGCGGCCACGCGCACCGATTCGCTGGCCTCGCGAATCTGCCGCATCACGCGGTTCAGCTTGTCGATGAAGGTGTTGAACGAGCGCGCGATCTGCGCGACTTCGTCGGTGCCGATGGCGGGCAGCCGCTGCGTTAGGTCGCCCTCGCCGGAGCCGATCCCATCCATTGCGTCGCGGACCTCCGAGAGGCGCCGGAACGACACCGCGGTCACTGCGGCGACCACGGCGGCGGCAATGCCGGCAATCACGATCAGCGCGATGATCGAGGTGGTCAGTTGCGAACGCATGCCGGCGGTCGCTTCGGCTTTGTCGAGCGCGACGACGGCGATCCAGTCGGTGCCGGCAATCGGTTGTGCGCGCAATAGCTTCGCGCTGCCGCCCACGTCGACCTGCAGCGGATGATCCGCGGTGGCGAGCGCAGCGAGCTTATCGGCGCTCAATTCGGGGATGAGATCGGTGACGGGCTTCAGGCTCAGCTTGGCGTCGGGGTGCGCGATGATCAGACCGCTGCTGTTCACCAGCATGCCGAAGCTCGACGGCGTCGGATGAATGGCCTTGACGTTGGCGATCACGGCGTCCATTTCGACGGTGCCCGCCACCACGGCCTTCAGGGCGCCGTCGCGAACCACCGGTGAGGCGAAGGACACGACCAGACGACCGTTGGAGATGGACACGTACGGCAGCGTCACCACCGCCTTGCCTGCAGCAACCGCCTGTTTGTACCAGGGGCGCACGGTCGGATCGAAGGTGGCTGGGATGCCGGTCGGGTCCTCGAACTTCGATGTCTTGTCGGGGTAACCGGCATAGACGTTGCCGAAGTTGCCGGCTTTGGCCATCAGCTTGAACGTCGGTAGCGGGTCGGGCTGCAGCGCGGTATCCTGCAACGAGTCAATCATCTGACTATTGACGGCAACCCATTGGGTGATGCCGGCCACGTGACCGCTCTCGACGGCCGTGAGGCTGTTGTCGATCGAGGCGGTGTTGTATCCGTTGGCAACGACGTAGTTGAGAGCCGCATTGGCCGCCAGTGCCACGACGACGATGGCGACGCACAGGGCGACGATGCGTGCGCGAATGGAAGAGAACATGGTGGGCGTCTTTTGGAGGTGAGCAGGAATCGGCAAGGCAACGCGCCTCGTCCAGGTATACGGCGGCGCGAGGGCAGACTTGAGCGGGACGCGCCGGCAGAGGCTTTCGCCGCGTTACAGACAAGCGTTTTAGCCCTTGTGGGAAGGCACTTTGTCAGGACAGGCGATCTTGCCGGGCACGCTGCTGTTTTCAACGCGTGCTACAGAGGCGCTGTGTTGCATTCGTCCGCAGATATCGCTGCTCTTTTTGTATGAACTTATTGCAAGCGGGTGCTTTGGCGGCGAGCCGCCGCTAACCACGCCGTCTGTGTTGCGTAGGGGCTCACATGATCGCCGAGTGTAGATGATGGGGATGCTCGAGCGTCTCGGCAATGATGTGCAGCGCCGCCTCGCATTCTTCACGGGTCTTCGAACCGCCGAGACACACGCGCAATGCGTTGGGCGGATTGCCGTCGGTCGAGAATGCAGCGCTTGCCACGGCCGCGATGCCCTGGTTGCGCAACTGCAGCGCCAACTCCGATGAACTCCAGCCGTCGTCGCCGGGAATCGGCAACCACAGATGAAAGCCGTCTGCATGCGCATCGTAAGCCCACGCATCGAGTACGCGCGCGGCAATCGCCTGGCGCGCTTTCGATTCGCTGCGGATCGCGTTGAGCATCTCATGGGCGATGCCGTCGTTGATCCACCCGGTCGCAAGCGCCACCGTAAAGGGACTCGCCATCACCGTGGTGGCGCGCAACGCGCCGGCGAGGCGCTGGGTCTGGCGCGGCGTGGGCGCCTGCAGGTAGGCGACCCGCAAGCCGGCGCCGAGACTCTTGGACAAGCCTGTGATGTAGTACGTCAGCTCGGGCGCGAAGCTCGCCAGCGCATCGGGCGCCTGCAGCGGCAGCATCGCATAGGCGTCGTCCTCGATGATCGGCACGCTGTAGCGCAGCGCGACGTCGGCCAGCGCTTCACGGCGCTTGTGCGTGAGTGTGAGCGTGCTCGGGTTCTGCAGTGTCGGGTTGCAATAGAACGCGCTCGGCTTGTCGGTCTTGCACAGCGCTTCGAAGGCATGCGCGAGCGGCCCTTCGTCATCGCGCGCGAGCGCCTGCAGGCGCACGCCCAGTTGCGCGGCGATGGCCTTGATGCCTGGATAGGCCAGCGTGTCGAGACAGATCGTGCCGCCCGGCCGCGCCAGTTGCGAGACCAGTGCGACCAGCGCGCTGTGAATTCCCGGACACACGAGGACGTTGTCCGTGGAACAGTTGGGCAGCCGGCGTTTGAGCCATTCGGCGCCGGCCGCCTTGTCGGCAGGTGTGCCGCCGAAGTCCTGATAGCGCAAAAGCTGATACGGGTCGCTGGAAGCCATCAAACGAGCGGCCGATTCGCGCAGCCGCGCCACATGCTCGGCCGGCTCCGGCGGCGTATTCATCGTCATCTCGATGCTGCTGCCGCCTGCGAGCGGCAGCGTCGCCGTGCGGCCGCGCACGAAGGTGCCGCTGCCCGCGCGCGAATCGAGCAGGCCGCGCTTCTTCGCTTCGGCGTAGGCGCGCGCCACCGTGGTGTAGTTCAACGCCAGTTCGCCGGCGAGATCGCGCAGGCCGGGCAGCCGGTCGCGCGGCCGCAGGCGCCCGTTGGCGAGATCTTCTTCGATCAGGTCGGGAATCGCGAGGTAAGCGGGCTTGCGGATTTCGGCAAGGCGTTTGATCCAGTGATGTGTCGGGCTACTCATCGTTTTCGCAGCAAGTCAGTGACGGGTAGGAGCGTGGCCGTTTTTGCACGGGCGCGCTCAAACAGGTTGGATGCAGCGCCAAAAAGTGATTGCATGACTTGATCGGATTGATCGTATCTGGTGAATGGCTGCACCGGCTCTGCGCGTCTGCACCAGCCGGATCGCACCCGGCTGGTGCGAACGGCGGCTGCATGGGCGCCTTTGCAGGCAGCACCGGCTGTACGCAAGCTTCGGGCCAAAATTTTTTTCGGCTTGCTTAACGAATGATCGCCTGTTTGATTGGAAAGTGATCGCATAGGCCGCGGCGATGAGTGGCACGGGCGTTGCGTTAGTGGAGCCGGCGCAGGCGCCAGGCGGCGCCGCCCGTTACCACGTTAAGCACGTGATTGCGCAACATTCCTGTTCACGCAAACCACTTTGGAGAGTGCCATGCCAGCCGTCAACAAACCGCTGCATCAGAAGGGCGATTACCTCGTCGATTACGAAGAGAAGGTCTTCGAGGACGTGAAGGCCGAGCCCGGCGAAAAGGCGCTCGTCACGTTTCACACGGTGGCGTTCGAAGGCTCGATCGGTTTCGTCAATCTGCTGCAGGCTACTCGCCTGCAACGCAAAGGCTTCGAGACGTCCGTGCTGCTGTACGGACCGGGCGTCACGCTCGGCTTGCAACGCGGCTTTCCGACGCTCGGCGACGAAGCGTTTCCAGGCCATCTGAACTTCAACAAGCAGTTGATGAAGTTCATGGAAGAGGGCGGCAAGGTGTATGCGTGCCGTTTTGCCTTGCAGGCGCTGTATGGACACGGCGAGGCTTCGCTGATCGAAGGGATCCGGCCGATCAGTCCGCTCGATGTGCTCGACATTCAGCTTCTGCATCGTAAGGACAACGCGCTAATCATCCACACCTGGACGGTCTGAGCACAGGCGGCCATCACCATGTCTGAAAAACGCATTGTCCGCGCGGCTGCCGTGCAGATTGCGCCCGACTTCGAGCGCAGCGGCGGCACCCTCGACAAGGTCTGCGAAGCGATCGAGCAAGCGGCGCGCGAAGGCGTGCAGTTGATCGTGTTTCCCGAGACCTTCGTGCCGTACTACCCGTACTTCTCGTTCGTGCGGCCGCCGGTGGCCTCCGGCGCCGATCACATGCGGCTCTACGAAGAGGCGGTGGTGGTGCCGGGGCCGGTGACGCAGGCCGTCGCCGAGCGGGCGCGTCTCAATCGCATGGTGGTCGTGCTCGGTGTCAACGAGCGCGATCACGGCAGTCTTTACAACACGCAACTGATCTTCGACGTGGACGGCCAGTTGCTGCTGAAACGCCGCAAGATCACGCCGACTTTCCACGAGCGGATGATCTGGGGGCAAGGCGACGCGGCCGGGCTGAAGGTCGTGCAGACCGGGCCCGCACGGGTCGGTGCACTCGCCTGCTGGGAGCACTACAACCCGCTCGCGCGCTATGCGTTGATGACGCAGCACGAGGAGATTCACTGCAGCCAGTTTCCCGGCTCGCTGGTGGGGCCGATCTTCGCCGAACAGATCGAAGTGACGATCCGCCATCACGCGCTCGAGTCGGGCTGCTTCGTCGTGAATGCGACGGGGTGGCTGAGCGAAGCGCAGATTGCTTCGGTCACGAGCGATACGAATCTGCAGAAGGCGCTGCGCGGCGGCTGCAATACCGCAATCATTTCGCCCGAAGGGCAGCATCTGGCCGCGCCGCTGCGCGAGGGCGAGGGCATGGTGATCGCCGATCTCGACATGGCGCTGATCACCAAGCGCAAACGCATGATGGATTCGGTCGGCCATTATGCGCGGCCTGAACTGCTGAGCCTCGTCATCAACGAACGGCCGGCCGCGACGGTGTCGCCGATGCCTTCGTGGGGTGCTGCTTCCGCCGCTTGCGCCGGCGCCGATTTCAACTCAACCGTGGGATGCCGCGATGAACGCCAACGAGACGCTGCCGGCTGCGAGCCGGCAATTGATGACTGAGCTGCAGTCGGCCGGCTTGCGGCTCGCCGATCCGGATGCGGGCGCCGCCAGCCGGCGCGGCGGCGCGGGGCCGTCGGACCACAAGGCCGTGACGGTTGATGGCGTGACCATCATGGTGCCGGTGCATACCAACACGGCCTGGCATTCGCCGTTCGTGGCGGCGCCCGCCGACGCAAGCGGCACCAGTGCGCTGCTGCGCGGCACGATTCCGATCGCCAATATCAGCTTTCCCCGCGCGCCGCGCTTCTACGCCATGCAGACGCTCGATGGGGTGCCGTATTCGCATATCGCCACGCTGCATGGCGCCGACGTGTTGGCCACGACGGTCCTGCAGACCTGCATCCGCTACGAGAGCCGCCGCAAGAGCTGCAAGTTCTGCGCGATCGGCCAGTCGCTCGCGGCGGGCCGCACGATTGTGCGCAAGAGCCCCGAGCAACTCGCCGAAGTGGCGCGCGCGGCGGTGCTGCTCGACGGCGTCAGGCACATGGTGCTGACCACCGGCACGCCGCCCACCGGCGACCGCGGCGCGCAGATTCTCTGCGAAAGCGCGTTTGCGATCCGCGCGGCCGTCGACCTGCCGATCCAGGCGCAGTGCGAACCGCCCGACGACGACCGCTGGTTCGCGCGGATGAAAGCGAGCGGCATCGATACGCTTGGCATGCATCTCGAAGTCGTGACGCCGGCCGTGCGCGAACGCATCATGCCGGGCAAGTCGAGCGTGCCGCTAGCGCGCTACATGGAGGCGTTCAAGGCCGCGGTGGCGGTGTTCGGCCGTGGCCAGGTGAGCACCTATATCCTCGCCGGGCTTGGCGATAGCGCGGCAGCGATTCTGGCGATCTCGCGCGAGCTGATCGAACTCGGCGTGTATCCGTTTGTGGTGCCGTTCGTGCCGATCAGCGGCACGCCGCTCGAGGACCATCCGGCGCCCACACCCGAATTCATGAAGTCGGTGCTGCAGCCGCTCGGTGCGATGCTCGCCGCCGCCGGGTTGCGTTCGAGCGATATCAAGGCCGGTTGCGGAAAATGCGGCGCGTGTTCGTCGCTGTCTTCGTACGAGGTGTGACCATGTTTGGCGAAGCGATCGCGGGCGTCTCCGCGCAACCCGATCTCGCGCCGGTGCTCTACACACCGGCCGAGTACCGCATCAAATGGACCACGCTGCCGTGGGAAGCAGAGGAGGCCTACAAGCTGCGGCGCGCGGTGTTCTGTATCGAACAGGGCCTCTTCGTCGGAGACGACCGTGACGAGATCGACGCGCGCGCCCAGCAACTGGTGGCGGTGAGCTGCATTGCCGGCATCTCCGAGCAGGTGGTGGGCACCGTGCGTATCCATCAGGAGGCGCCGGGCGTGTGGTACGGCTCGCGGCTCGCGGTGCACGCGGCGTTTCGCCGGCACGGCAAGATCGGCGCGACGCTGATCCGCCTCGCTGTGACGAGCGCCCGCGCGCTCGGTTGCGAGACGTTTCTCGCGCACGTGCAGAGCCAGAACGTGCCCTTGTTCGAGGCGCTGCATTGGCAGGCGCTCACCCAGGAGATGTTGCTGGGGCGCTCGCACCATCTGATGCAGGCGCAGCTCGAACACTATCCGCCGTGCACCGCACCGCGCAGCGGCTTTGTCACGCAAGCTCGGAGCGCGTCATGAGCGTGGCGGAGCTGGTCGCCGGCTTGCGCGAGAGCCGCGGCTTTCGTCACAAGACCGATATTGCCGGTGTGGTGTCGTCGCTGGCGCGACGCCTGCCCGGCGGCGCAGATGCGCTGGGTCAGGCGGTGGCGATAGGCGACGATTGCGCGGCTCTGGCCGACGGCGACGGTTACCTGCTGTTTGCGATCGAAGGCATGGTCAGCGACTTCGTGCAGGCCATGCCCTGGTTTGCGGGCTACAGCGCTGTGATGGTCAACGTCAGCGATATCTATGCAATGGGCGGCCGGCCGCTCGCGGTGGTGGACGCCTTGTGGAGCGACGGCATCGAAGCGGCGCACGAGGTGCTGGCGGGCATGGCGGCGGCGTCGCTGGCGTATGGCGTGCCGCTGGTCGGCGGCCATACCAATGCGCGCAGCGGCGCGGCGCAACTGGCCGTGTCGATTGTCGGGCGAGCCAGGGCGCTGTTGTCGAGCTTCAACGCGCGCCCGGGCGACCGCCTGTTGATGGCGGTCGATCTGCGCGGCCGCTTCGAGGAGCCATATCCTTTCTGGAATGCGTCGGTAGGCGCGCCCGCCGCGCGTTTGCGCGGCGATCTGGAGTTGTTGCCGCAATTCGCCGAGAGCGGGCTGTGCGATGCGGCCAAGGACATCAGCATGGCCGGCGCCCTGGGCACCGCGTTGATGTTGCTCGAATGCTCGAAGGTGGGCGCGCGTATCGATCTCGATGCGCTTCCCAAGCCGGCCGAGGTGCCGCTGGCGCGCTGGCTCACGGCGTTTCCGAGCTTCGGCTATCTGCTCGCGGTGCGCGAAGAACAGGCCGGGCGTGTCCGGGCGCAATTCGAGGCGCGCTCGCTGGCCTGCGCCGAGATCGGCACAGTCGACACATCGCGCAAGGTGGTCGTGCACCGGGGCAACGACGCCGCCGTTTTATGGGACTTTTGCGGCGAGCCGTTCATCGTGCCAATGGATGAGGCGCCGCGATGAGTACGGGGCCGCTGCGCATCGCACTGCTGACACATTCGGTCAATCCACGCGGCGGCGTGGTGCATACGCTCGAACTGGCGCGCGCCCTCAGCGTCCTCGGTCATGACATGACGGTGTTTGTGCCGGCCACGAACGATGAAACGCTGTTTCGCGAGTCCCCCTGCCGCGTGGTGTACGCGCGGATCATTGGTGCGGAGGCCGGTACGGTCGCACTGGTCGACGCGCGTATTCGCGCCTTGAAGCGCAGTCTGCAGGGGCACGGCACGGATGCCTTCGACATTCTGCATGCCGAGGACAGTATCAGCGGCAACGCGCTGGCCGAACTGAAGGCAGAAGGCTCGATTCGCGGCTTCGTGCGCACCGTGCATCACCTCGATCAGTTCGACGATCCGCGTCTTGCGGCATGGCAGGAACGCGCGTATCGCGACGCCGACCAGGTCTTGTGCGTCAGCGAGACGTGGACGCGCGAGATGCAACTGCGTTATGGAATCGCCGCGGTCACGGTGCCGAATGGTGTCGATATCGCGCGCTTCAACCCCCAGGCGAGCCCATCCGACACGGTACTCAAGCAACGGCTTGGACTGGGTGAGGGTCCGCTGATCCTCGCCGTGGGCGGCATTGAAGCACGCAAGAACACGCTGGCGCTGCTCGATGCCTTTGCGATGGTTCGTGCCGTGGCGCCGCAGGCGCAACTGGTGATCGCGGGCGGCGCAAGCCTGCTGGATCACGACGCCTATACACGGCGCTTTATCGAGCGCGTGGCGCACCACGGACTGTCAACCGGCCCAGGGCAAAGCATCGTGATCACCGGGCCGCTCACAGACGACGAGATACCCGCGCTCATGCGCAGCGCCCAGGTGCTGGCGATGGTCTCCGTGCGCGAGGGCTTCGGCCTGGTCGTACTCGAAGCGCTCGCCTGCGGCACGCCGGTGGTGGCGTCGGCGATCGCACCGTTTACCGAGTATCTCGATGACACCACCTGTAGCTGGGCCACGCCTACCGACCCAGCCTCGATTGCAAGCGCATTGCTGCGCGTGATACGCGGCGACGGCGCGACCGGTTTCGCCCGTGCGGTGCCCGCGCTGCTCGCACGTTTTAGCTGGGCGGCTAGCGCGAGCCGCCATCTCGAGGTGTATCGCGCATGGCTCGCCCGGCAGCCGCTTGCCATTCATTAAGCCTTACGTACAAGGAACTTCCCATGCCTGTCATGCACTTTCGCATTCAATGGCCCGATGGCGGCGAAGCGAATTGCTATTCGCCGTCGCAGGTGGTCAGCGAATTCTTTTCGCCGGGCCACGCGTACCCGCTCGACGACTTCGTACGACGCTCGCGCGAGGCGCTCAACATCGCCTCGGAGCGGGTGCGGCAGAAGTATGGGTTCGCCTGCTCGGCAGCGCTGGATCAACTCGCACAGATCGAACGCGACGCGGAGCGTTTTCGCGAGCACGCGGATGCCACCGTGAAAGTGATCGAACTGATCTGATTTTCTTCTTGCAAGGACGCATCATGTCGAACCTGGCACACTCCACGAGCGCGGCGCCACACGGCAATGGGCACTATCGCGTGCTCGTCGTCGGCGGCGGGCAGGCCGGTCTGTCGATCAGCTACTACCTGAAACAGGCCGGTATCGATCATCTGGTGATCGAGAAACAGACCGTCACGCACACCTGGCGCCAGCAGCGCTGGGACGCGTTCTGCCTTGTCACGCCGAACTGGCAATGCGCGTTGCCCGGTTATCCGTACACGGGCGACGATCCGCACGGTTTCATGAAGAAGGATGAAATCGTGGCCTACCTCGACGGCTTTATTGCCACCGTGGATGCGCCGGTACTCGAGCACACCGCGGTCAACCGCGTGAAGCGGCGCGATGACGGCACGTATGCGGTCACGACCACGCAAGGCGATTTCACCGCGGACCACGTGGTGGTGGCCTCGGGCGGCTATCACACGCCGATCGTGCCGCGCATGGCTGAGCGCTTGCCCGCGCGGATCGTGCAGTTGCAATCGTCCGGTTATCGCAACCCGCAGGCGCTGCCCGACGGCGCGGTGCTGGTGGTGGGCTCGGGACAATCGGGCGCGCAGATCGCCGAGGACCTGCATCTGGCCGGCCGCCAGGTGGTGCTGGCGGTGGGCGAGGCGCCGCGCTGCGCGCGCTTTTATCGCGGCAAGGACGTGGTGGACTGGCTGGCGGACATGCAGTACTACGACATGCCGGTGGAAAAGCATCCGTTGCGCGAAGGCGTGCGTGACAACACCAATCACTATGTGACCGGCCGCGACGGCGGGCGCGATATCGACCTGCGCAAGTTCGCTGCCGAAGGCATGCAGCTATACGGGCGCCTCGAAGACCTGCGCGACGGGCTGCTGCACTTCGCACCGAACCTCGCGGCGAATCTCGACGACGCGGACGATACCTATAACCGCATCAATGCGAGCATCGACGGCTTTATCGAAAAGCAGGGCATCGAGGCGGCGCCGGGTGGTGTCTATGAACCCGTGTGGCAACCGTCGCACGAACGCGCGACGCTCGCGCTCGAAGACAGCGGCATCGCTGCGATTATCTGGTGTATCGGCTTTACGCCGGACTTTAGCTGGATCGATGCGCCGGTGTTCAACGGACGCGGTTATCCGGCGCACCAGCGCGGCATTACGCCGGTGGAGGGGCTCTACTTCGTGGGCTTGCCGTGGCTGCACACCTGGGGCTCGGGCCGCTTCTCGGGGATTGCGCGCGACGCGGAGTATGTCGTGCAGGCGATTCTGGCGCGCGAGCGTGAACGGGCTGCGACGTGTGCGACGCTGGCGGCCTGAGTTGCTGAGTTGCTGAGTTGCTGAGTTGCTGAATCGCATCGCTTGAGTTGCCCGAGCGATGACCGACTGGTCGCTGGGGCAGGTCTGAGCCGTTCTGGCTGCGCGAATTCGCGCAGCCAGAACGTGTCCTCGCAGCCCAGCCTGCTTAGCTACCCAGAGCCGGATCGCTCATGCTGCTGCGTCCCGTTTCGACGTGGCCACCCAGGCGCCGCGTGAAGGTCGGGTCCGTATCGACGGTCACCGTCAGGTCGTACCAGCCGTAGGCCGCGCGCAGATCGAGGTAGAGGTCCTCATTGTCGCCGCCCTTCACCGTGCGCTTGACGATCATGCTCGGATCGTACGCGTTGGTGATGGTGAACTCGCAACGCGCCGTGCCCGGATTCTCGAGACGCAATTGCAGGTTGCCGTTGGCGACGTCGTAACCCTCGGCCACTTCCGGGCGGGCCACTTCCGAGCTGCTCCACCAGTTCGACGCTGCCGGCGGTTTGCCGGCGAAGCGGCGCAGGTAGCCGTTCGGACCGTACACGGTGTAGTCGTAGGTGCCGTTGGCGTTGAGCGGCAGTTGGTCGTCGAGACGCTTGCCGGCTTCCACCGTATAGCTGAGCGGCGCCGCGCCGCTGTTGGTCGAGTAGACGAGGAACGCCGCACCGGCCTTGCCGCTGTTGACAAAGCGGATGGCGATCTTGCCTTGCGACGCCTCGCTGTGCAGACGCACGAACAGTTCGTAGGGCAGGGCGCGCGCCGGCCGCACACCGGGTTCCTGCTTCGGCACGGCTTGAACGAGCGGCGGCAGCGGGACATAGTCCGGATGACGCAACTGGTCCGGCGGTACGTAGCTTTCCGTGCTCGGCAGCGCCGGCGTGGCGTCGTTCGGATTGACGAAGTTGAACGCCGACATCAGGTCGCCGCACACGGCGCGGCGCCACGGCGTGATATTCGCTTCGGCCAGATCGTGATGCTGGCCGAAGCGCTTCTCGATGAAGCGGATCACCGACGTGTGGTCGAACAGTTGCGAGCACACATAACCGCCCTTCGACCACGGCGAGACCACGATCATCGGCACGCGCGGTCCGAGGCCATACGGGCCGTTCGCATACTCGCCCGCCGTATATTGGCCGTTGCCGCCGTAGATCTCGTTCGTGTTGGGAACCGTCGACAGGCCGTTGGCGCTCGAAGCCGGCGCGAACGGGGGCGCCATGTGATCGAAGAAGCCGTCGTTCTCGTCGTAGTTGACGAGCAGGACCGTCTTGCTCCACACCTGCGGGTTCGACGTCAGGATCTGCAGCACCTGGTCGACATACCACGCGCCGTAGTTGGCCGGCCAGTTCGGGTGCTCGGAATAGGCTTCCGGTGCGACGATCCACGAAACCTGCGGCAGCGTGTTGTTGGTCACGTCCTGCTTGAGCACGTCGAAGTAGGTGCCGCCGTTCGCCACGTTGGTGCCGGTGCGCGCGTTGTCGTAGAGCGGATTGCCTGGCTGCGCGTTGCGATACTGGTTGAAGTAGAGCAGCGAGTTGTCGCCGTAGTTGCCGATGTAGGCGTTCGAGGTCCAGCCCCACGAACCGTTGGCATTCAGGCCGGTGCCGATGTCCTGATAGATCTTCCACGAAATGCCGGCGTTTTGCAGGACTTCCGGATAGGTCGACCAGCCGTAGCCAAGCTCGGAGTTGTCGATCACCGGGCCGCCGCCGTTGCCGTCGTTGCCCACCCAGCCGGTCCACATGTAGTAGCGGTTCGGGTCCGTCGGGCCCATCAGCGAGCAGTGATACGCGTCGCAGATCGTGAACGCGTCGGCCAGCGCATAGTGGAACGGAATGTCGTCGCGCGTCATGTACGCCATCGTCGTGGTGCCCTTGGCCGGCACCCACTGGTTGTACAGGCCGCCGTTCCATGCCGTGTGGGTGCTGTTCCAGTCGTGCGCCAGATCCTGCAGGAACTGCAGGCCGAGGTTCGGCGCGCTCGGGCGGAACGGCAACACATGGCCCACATCTTCGACTGCGCCTGCGAGCAGCGGCTGATACCACACCGGGTTGCCGGTGGGCAGCGAGATGGCGCGCGTGTCGCCAAAGCCGCGCACGCCGCGCAGCGTGCCGAAGTAGTGGTCGAACGAGCGGTTTTCCTGCATCAGGATGACGATGTGTTCGACGTCCTGAATGCTACCGGTGGCGTTGTTGGCAGGGATGGCGAGCGCGTTGCGAATGCCGAGCGGCAGCATGCTCAACGCGGTTGCGGAACCCGCAGCCGAGGCGGCTGCGCGCAGAAAATCACGGCGGTTTTTTGATGTCATGTTCGGCTTCGATCTTCAGGAGAGGGAATATGCACGACGGCGGGCAAGCACAAGCCGAACCGGCGCGGGGAGTCGGACGAGCTCAATCAACGGTGTGAATCACGGGTGTTACAAGACTGTCGGATGCGGCGGCGCCGAGCTGTGCGGAGCCCGGCGGCGGAGTCTGGATGGCGTGTGCCGGCAGCACGGAAGCGTTTTGCGACGACGCGTTTTGCGACGGCGCGGAAGGTACCGCATAAGGCGCCGGCGGGGCAGCGTTGATCTGCTCGGCGGATGTCGTGCTGGTGTCGGGCGTCTTGCTGTCGTCGTTGCCGCAGGCGCCGAGCGCCACGCATAACGCGATTGCCAGTGCCGCATGGGCGGTGCCCGGCCACGGCGTCGCCGTTCGCGGGCGCGGCCATGCGCGCGGTGCTACTACCAAACGTTTGCTCGCCGGTTTGGATTCGAACAACGCGCTGCGCGCAGACCTGGTGGACATGGGAGGCCTTTGACGGTATTGGGGGACGCTGGCGAGGGTACGTACCCTGACCAGGCACCGTCGAAGGATAACTACTTACCTGTGTAAGATTTATGAACGTTGGGTAAGAAGTTGCGATTGTGCATGTTTGCGCAATTTACAAAATGACGTTTTCGAGGCAGCGGCGTTCAGTCCGCACGTCACTCCCACACTGAGACAACCGCCTCGATCTCGACGGTGATGTTCCCCGGCAGCGAGCCCATCCCGACCGCCGAGCGCGAGTGGCGGCCCGCGTCGCCGAACACGTCGACGAACAGGTCGGAGCAGCCGTTGATGACGCGCGGATGTTCGGTGAATTCAGGCGTGGCGTTGACCATGCCGAGCAGCTTGACGATCTGCTTCACGCGTTGCAGGTCGCCCAGTTCATCATGCAGGACCGCGAGCAGGTTGAGTCCGACCAGTTGCGCATGGCGATACGCTTCTTCGGTATTGACGCTTGCGCCGACCTTGCCGGTCATGAGCGCGCCGGTTGCGTCGATCGGTCCCTGGCCCGAGAGAAACAGCAGATTGCCTGCGCGGGTGCAGTGGCAGAAATTGCCGATTGGCGAGGGCACTTGCGGTAGTTTCAGGCCGCGCGAATGCAGCCGTTCATAACAGTTCATCTGGGATCGAGTGAGTGAGAGCGGACGTTCTGAAGAGAGCGTGGCGCGGCACGATTGCAGCGAGGCGGCAATCGCGCCGCGCTCAGGCCGTTGTGGCGTTGCGCGCAGGGCGCCTGAAAGCTTCGTTCACTTAAGGTTCATGCGGCGGTCACGATTCGCGCTGGCGCCAGCCGAGTCGTGCTTCGATGCGCGCAGCGACCGCTTGCACCGCTTGCGCGTAGCGTTCGGTGCCGAGTACGGCTTTCGCTTCGGGCATCACGATGGAAATCGTGAACACGCACACGCCTGCGTTGTCGAGGACGGGGGCGGCGAGACAGGCCACCGAAGCATCGGATTCGCCGATCTGGATCGACAGGCGCGCCTCGAGTGCGTCCCTTGCAATCTGCGCGAGCACCTTGGGCCGGGTTTCGGCGCGGCCGGTGGGCGAAGCCTGAGCGTGCTGCGTAAAGAAGGCAATCCGCTCGGCGTCCGGCAAATGGCCGACCAGCAAGCGGCCCGAGGCGGTCCAGTTGAGCGGCACGCGACTGCCCACGCGCGAGGTGACACGAAAATGTCCTGGCCCCTCGGACATTTGCAGCACGACCATCATGCCTTCTTCGAGTCCGCAAACCTGCACGGACTCTTCGACTTCGGCGGACAGCCGCTGCATTTCCTCGGCGGCCACCGCGAGGTAGTCGAGCGAGCCGGCATAGGTCAGGCCGTAACCGTACAGGCGCGAGCCGAGCCAGATGGCGCCGTCGAGCCGGCGCGCGAGCAGGTTCTTCTCGACCAGGTCGTTGATGATCGAATAGACCGTGGAGAGCGGTGCGCCCACCATGCGCGCCACCTCATAGGCGGTGGCGGGCCGGCCGGCCGCTTGCAGTGCATCGAGAATCTGCACAGCGCGCTCGATCGCGCTGGTGCGGGAGCGGGGCGCCTGGGCAGTCTGGCCGGTTTGGTCGCTTTGGGCCGTGAGCCCGGCGGCCGTCTCGGAAGCGGTCGCGCCAGACTCGGCGGCGGTGGATCGGGGCGTGCGGGCCATCGTGCTCCTTGGGATGCCGGGTGGGTATGCCTAATGGGGGTTTTTGTCCAGTTGACGCTCGGGCATTGTATGCTAGACTGATCCGCAATTACAACATATATTCCATAATTAAGAAATACCAGTTTGGAGGCTTTTCTCGATGGACATCCGCACTCGTTTCGGCTTACGCCCCGTCATCAATGCCTCGGGCACGATGACGAGCCTCGGCGCGTCCATCGTCCGCGCGCCGGTAATCGAGGCGGTGGCGCAGATCCTGCCGGAGTTCGTCGAGATCGACGACCTGCAGCGCAAGGCCTCGGCGGTGATCGGCGAGGCGTGCGGCAGCGAGTCCGGCTATATCACCGCGTCGTGCTCGGCGGCGATCACCCTGAGCATCGCGGCCACCATGACGGGTGACGACCTGGGGCTGATCGAGCGTCTGCCGGACGCGAGCGGCCTGCGTAACGAAGTCGTGATCCAGACCGGGCACCTCGTCAATTATGGCGCACCGGTGGATCAGGCGATCCGCCTCGCCGGAGCAACGGTCGTTCCGGTGGGCGCCGCCACTGAAGCGCACGGCTACCAGTTGGCCGGCGCGATTGGCGCGCGCACCACGGCGGCACTCTATGTCGTGTCGCATCACGCGGTCCAGTACGGCATGATCCCGCTCGAAGAATTCATCGCCGTGGCGCACGCCCAGGGCGTGCCGGTGATTGTCGACGCCGCGTCGGAATACGACCTCAAGCGCTTTATCGCAGCGGGCGCGGATCTCGCGCTCTACTCGGCGCACAAGTTTCTCGGCGGACTCACCGCCGGCATCGTGGCCGGCCGCAAGGCGCTGGTGCGGGCGGCCTATTTCCAGAACGGCGGGATCGGCCGCGGCATGAAAGTCGGCAAGGAGGGCATCGTCGGTGCGATGGCTGCGCTCGGGCAATGGCAGCAGCGCGATCACGGCGCGGTCCGGTCCCGCGAGCGCGCTTATCTGACGCTCTGGCGCGACGCGCTGAACGCTCGCGCGGGGGTGCGCGCCGAACTCGATGCCGATCCGACCGGCAATCCTCTCGAGCGCCTGAAACTGCAGATCGATCCGCGCGAGGCGCGCACGACGGCCTGGGATCTTGCCGATGCGCTCGCGCGGCCGCCGGCCGGCGTCGCACCGGTGATCGTGCGCGATCACGAAGTCGAACAGCATTTCTTCTTCGTCGATCCGTGCAACCTGCATCCCGGCGAAGAGCAGGTCGTGCTGGCCCGGCTGGTGGCCGAACTCGAACGGGCGCAAGCCGCGCCTGAGCCGCTGGTCACGCCGTTCCATCAGCGCGACGCGCGCCGTCTGGCAGGCCGCCGCAACTGGCCGGACTGATCTGCGCGCGTGGGCCGAGATGGCCGACGCAGCCGGCGCGGCTGAAAGCGTCGCGCTGAAAACCTGATTGTTTGACCGTCACACCGGAGCAATTCCGGTGTCGCTTTGCTCTGTTCGTTTAGTACGCCTTATGTAGCTTGAAAAATCCATAACCACCGCTGTTTGCTGTTCTTTCGACTTGAGACTTGGGGAAACCATGATGCAAAAGAAAATGCTTCGTACGGCGCTCGCCATCGCCGTAACCGGGATCGGCGGCACGGCCGCGCACGCGCAAAGCAGCGTCACGCTGTACGGCATCATCGATGCCGGTTTCACCTACACCAATAATCAGAAGGGCTCGGCCGCGTATCAGGCGACTCAAGGCAACGTGCAGGGCTCACGCTGGGGCTTGACGGGTAGTGAAGATATCGGGGGCGGCAACAAGGTCCTGTTCAAACTGGAAAACAGCTTCAGCGCCGAAACGGGCGCGCTGGGCGGCGGCGGACGGATGTTCGGCCGCGGCGCATGGGTGGGCCTGAGCAATCCGACGGCCGGCACGATCACGCTCGGGCGCCAGTACAACAGCGTTCAGGACTACCTGTCGAATCTGCAGATCAACGGCGTCGGCGCGATGAGCCAGTACGGCAATGCGGTCTACGACAACGACGACCTCAACAACACCTACCGCACCGACAACGCGGTGAAGTACACCACGCCGACCTACGCCGGCTTCACCGCCAACGCGATGTACGCGTTTTCGAACATGGCGGGGCAGTTCGCCAACAACCGGGCATGGAGCGTGGGCGCCGACTATGTGAACGGCCCGCTGCGTCTCGACGCGGCGTATTCGCTGGTCGACAGTCCGGCCAGCAATACGACCGGCGCGGCGCCTTCGGACAACTACTATGGCACCGGCTCCTCGATCATCGGCACCAGCAACGTCTCGCGCAATCAGGTGTTCGGCGGCGGCGGCGCCTACACATTCGGTCCTGCCACGGTAGCGCTGCTGTACACGAATTCGCAGTTCCAGTTGATCAGCGGCGGCAGCCTGCGCTTTGCCAACTACGAAGCGAGCGTACGTTACCAGTTGACGCCCGCCACGCTGCTCGCCCTCGGCTACATCTACACGAGCCAGAACAGCAGTTCGAAGACGGCGCCGAATGCGCATTACAACCAGATCAGCGTCGGCGGCGAGTACTTCCTCTCGAAGACCACCGACCTTTACCTGAACGGCATCTACCAGAACGCTTCCGGTTCGAAGGCGTGGATCGAAGGGATTTCCAGTCCTTCGAGCACCAATGGTCAATTCGTGACCGTCGCCGGTATCCGCCACAAGTTCTAAGGACAGCGGCCGGGCCGCGCGGTAAGCGCGGCCGTCCGCACACGCGCGAGAGGCACGCGCACCGCATGCACCGCGCGGTGCGCGTGCCCCGCGCGTGGCCGATCTCATTCACCAGGAGCACCCATGGCGACCGTTCAAGGAAGTCTGTTACTCGTCTATGCATTGATTGCAATCATCGCGCTCGTCGTGCTGATCGCGCGCTTCAAGATGAATCCGTTCATCACCTTGATGATGGTGTCGGTCGCGCTGGCGCTCGCGGTCGGCATGCCGATGACGTCGATTCTCAAGTCGTTCGAAACCGGCGTGGGCGGCACGCTCGGCCATATCGCCATTGTGGTCGGGCTCGGCACCATGCTCGGCAAGATGATGGCCGAGTCGGGCGGGGCGGAGCGGATCGCCCGCACGCTGATCGAGCTGTTCGGGCCGAAGAACGTCCACTGGGCGATGATGTGCATCGCGTTTCTGGTCGGCCTGCCGGTGTTCTTCGAAGTCGGTTTTGTGCTGCTGATTCCGATTGCCTTCAACGTGGCGCAACGCACCGGCACCTCGATGATTCGCGTGGGCATTCCGATGGTGGCCGGGTTGTCTGTGGTGCACGGCCTGATTCCGCCGCACCCGGCGGCCTTGCTGGCGGTGACCGCCTACAACGCGGACATCGGCCATACGATCTTCTACGCGCTGATTGTCGGGATTCCGACGGCCGCGATTGCCGGCCCGCTGTTTTCGAAGCTGATCAGCCGTTTCGTGGTGCTGGAAGGCGTGAACCCGATGGCGCAGCAGTTCATCGAACAGGACGCGAAGCGCGCCCAGCAGCAGTTGCCGGGCTTCGGCATTACCCTGCTGACGGTGCTGCTGCCGGTCTTGCTGATGCTGCTGGGGAGCTGGGCCGACCTGCTGGCGCCGGCGAAATCGACCGCGAACAACGTGCTGCATCTGATCGGTCATCCGGATATGGCCTTGCTGCTCGCGGTGCTGCTGAGCTTCTACACCTTCGGCACGACACGCGGCTTCGGCCGGGAGCAGATTCTCAAGTTCACCAACGAGTGTCTTGCGCCAACCGCGAGCATCACCCTGGTGGTGGGGGCGGGTGCCGGTTTCGGGCGCATCCTGATCGATAGCGGTGCGTCGAAGGCGATCGTCGACGTCGCCACCGGCGCGCATGTGCCGCTGCTGATCCTGGCGTGGCTGGTGGCGGCGCTGATCCGGGTGGCGACCGGCTCGGCCACGGTGGCCATGGCGACCGCCGCGGGCATCATCGCGCCGATTGCGGCTGCGGCGGCGAGCACAGGCGGCGTGCGTCCCGAGTTGCTGGTGCTCGCCACCGGCGCGGGCTCGCTGATCCTGTCGCACGTCAACGACGGCGGCTTCTGGCTCGTCAAGGAGTACTTCGGCATGACCGTGCCGCAGACCTTCAAGACGTGGACCGTGTGCGAAACGATCATCTCGCTGACGGCGCTGCTGTTCACGCTAGGTCTGGCCGCTGTGGTCTGAGTGGTCAGGCGCGCCGGGTCTGCCCGACAAACGCCACGAACGCCACAATCGCGGCATTGAGCGCGCCGGGCGCGTCGCGATGTGGCGAGTGCCCGCAAGCATCGAGTTTGGCGAGCCGTGCTTGCGGCACTTGCGCGGCGATCGTTTCGATCTGCGCCATCGTGCCGTAGTGATCGTCGTGGCCCTGCACGGCGAGCAGCGGACAACGGATGGCCGGTAAGGCAGCGACGATGTTCCAGGCTCTGAACGCCGGGTTCAGCCAGATGTCGTTCCAGCCATAGAACGCCGAATCGACGTCGGCGTGATAGCGGCTCAATTTGTCGCGCAGACCGCTTTGCTCGTAGGCTTGCCTCGCCTGCGCGATGCTGCGCACTGAGATGTCTTCGACGAACACGTGCGGTGCTATCACCACTGCGCCTGCCAGACCGGCCGGGAAGGACGAGGCGTATAGCAGTGCGATCGACCCGCCGTCGCTATGACCGATCACCCACAGGCGAGCCCGTTGTTCGGAATCGACGCCGAGCGTGTCCAGCAGCGCGGGCAACACATCCTCGGCTTGCTCCCGCATGAAATCCACCGGCCACTTTGTGTCGCGCGGCCGCGGCGTCGAGCGTCCATAGCCGGGCCGCGAATACACCAGCCCACGCATGCCGAGCTGGTCGCACAGCGTCTGAGGCCAGTCGCGCCACATGGCGATCGAGCCGAGCCCCTCGTGCAGAAACAACGCGATCGGCGCTGCGCTGAGCCCGCTATTGAGCCAGCGGTATTCGATATCGAGCGGACCGCGCGTGGCGTTTGCGGGCAGTCGTGCGAATTCGCCAGCGGTTGCGAGCGTCGGCGCCGCGGTTGTCCCGTCGGTTGTCGCAGGGTTGTGCATGGACCACCTTAAAGCTGTTCGCGCAGTTTGAAGCGTTGAATCTTGCCGGTCGCCGTCTTCGGCAGATCGTCGACGAAAACGATATCGCGCGGATATTTGTGCGGCGCAAGCCGTTCCTTGACGAAGACCTTCAGTTCATCCGCCAGTGTGCCAGACGCCGCGACATCACGCTTCAACACCACGAAGGCGCGCGTCTTCACGAGGCCGCCATGATCGACGCCGACAACCGCCGCCTCGAGTACGGCCTCGTGTTGCACCAGCACCATCTCCACTTCTACGGGCGACACGTATTGTCCGCTCACCTTGAGCATATCGTCGCTGCGTCCGGCGTAGACATAGCAGCCGTTCGGCAGCCGCCGGTATTTGTCGCCGCTGCGGATCCATTCGCCGAGGAAGGTTGCACGCGATTTCTCGCGATTGCTCCAGTACATCAGCGCCGCGCTCGGTCCCTTGATGAACAGGTCGCCCACTTCGTCATCGGCGACGGCGTGCCCATTCTCGTCGCGCAGTTCGACCTCGTAACCGGGCACCGGACGGCCGGTGGTGCCATATTCGACACTGCCTGCGCGATTCGAAAGAAAGATATGCAGCATCTCCGTCGAGCCGATGCCGTCGAGAATCTCGGCGCCGAAGTGTGCGGTGAAGCGCTCGCCGATCTCACGCGGCAGCGCTTCGCCGGCGGAGGTGCAGATGCGTAACGCGAGATCGACGCGCTCGGGCAGATTGGGCGAGGCCAGCATGCTCGCGTAAAGCGTCGGCACGCCGTAAAACACGGTGGGTTTGTGTCGCACGAGACGCGCGAAGATCGCTTCGGCGGTGGGGCGCTCGGCCATCAGCACCGCGGTGGCGCCCACGGACAGAGGGAAGGTCAAGCCGTTGCCGAGGCCGTACGCGAAGAACAGCTTGGCGGCGGAAAACACCACGTCGGTTTCGACGATGCCGAGGATCGGCTTGCCATACAGCTCCGCGGTCCAATAGAGATTCGCATGGGTATGCACGGTGCCTTTGGGCTTGCCGGTCGAGCCCGACGAATACAGCCAGAAGGCGATATCGTCGCAACTGCTTGCGATCGGCTTGAGCGTGGGTGCGGCCGCGTCGAGCAATGCGCTGAACACCTGCGCGCGCGGCGCTTCGCCGTCGGTTGGCTGCGATAGGATCAGCAGGCAGCCGTCGTGCTCCGCCTCGCTCAGGGCCTGCTCGACAGCCGGCAGCACCGCGCCCGAAGCGATCACGACGCGAGCGTGACTGTGCGTGAGCATGTAGACGTAGTCCGCCGAGGTCAGCAGCGTATTCGCCACCACGGGTACGACGCCCGCGTACAGCGCGCCTAGAAACGCAATCGGTAGTTCTACAGTGTCCTGCATCACCAGCAGCACGCGTTCTTCGGCATGCACGCCGAGCGTGCGCAGCACCGCGGCGCAACGGCGCGCCTGCTCTTCGAGTTGCCCGTAGGTGGTGATGCCGCGGTCGTCGATATAGGCGGGCTTGCTGGCGCGTGCCTGATTGAGATCGAACAGATGCGCGGCGAAATTGAACTGGGCCGGCGGCGGCTCGACGTTCAAGGCGGGCTGGGGCTGACTAGCAGGCGGTTCCAGCAGGGCTTCCATGTTTCCTCCAGCGGTGGGGCGGCCTGGACTCGTGAGGCGCGTGGGTCCGATGATTCCCTGGTGCCAACGCCTGGTACCAGGATCAGGTACTGAGGTTTGCTTATTGCATCGAGCGCGTCAAAGCGTCGATGCCCGCGCTCGACATCTGGAGCGCCGAGCGGCGGTGATAGAAATTCAACGCCCGCAAGCCGCCCAGTTCTTCGCCGCCACCGGCCCGGCCGGGGCCGCCGTGCAGCGACATCGGCATCACGTTGCCGTGACCGGTTTGGCTTTGCTGCACCGATGGTGAAACGGCATGGACCCGTCCGTGCGAATCGGCGAGTTCGAGCGCGACACGCGCCAGATGCGCGTCGTCGTTCGCATAGATCGACGCGACCAGCGAGCCGCCGCCGCGGCGCGCGAGGGCGACGGCATGCGCTTCGGGCAACTCGCCCGCGTCTGCCGCGGGGCGGTACGGCGCCACCGTGGCGACGGGGCCGAACACTTCGACCTCGTGCAGCAGCGTGGCCTGATCGGGATCGTTGACGACGAACAGGTGCGGCGCCACGCAAGCGGCGATGGCGGGATCGGCGTCGATCAACGGCGTGGCAGAACCGTCGTAGGCGAGCACCGCTTCTTCGCGCAGCGCGGCGATGCCCGCGAGGACGTTCTCATACTGCTCGCGGTTCACGAGCGCCCCCATGCGCACGCTCTCGTTACGCGGATTGCCGACGGCAACCTTGGCGAGCTTCGCTTTGAGTGCGTCGACGACCGCCTCGAGTGCGGCGTCGGGCACGAAAACGCGGCGAATCGCCGTGCATTTCTGACCGGACTTGACAGTCATCTCACGCACGACTTCCTTGATGAACAGTTCGAAGGCGGGCGTATCCGGCGTCGCGTCGGTGCAGAGGATCGCGCTGTTGAGGCTATCTGCTTCGACGTTCAGGCGCGCACCGTGCCGCACGAAGGCGGAATGCGCGCGCAGCGTCGCGGCGGTGGCGGCCGAGCCGGTGAACGACACCACATCGAAGGCCTGCACCTGATCGAGCAGACCCGCGGCGCTGCCGCAGATCACGGACAATGCGCCGGCCGGCAGAAGGCCTGCATCGACGACGTCCGCGACCATTCGCTGCGTGAGCCATGCCGTGGCGGTGGCCGGCTTGACGATCACCGGCACCCCGGAGAGCAACGCAGGAGCCGCTTTTTCCCACAACCCCCACGACGGAAAATTGAACGCGTTGATCAGGAGCGCGACGCCGCGCGTGGGCGTGAGCACATGCTGCACGCTGAACGACTGGTCCTTGCTGAGCGATGCGGCCTCGCCGTCGCGCAATGCGTGCACGTCGCCCAGCGCCGCGCCGAGTTTCGCGTAGTAGGACAGCGTGAAAATGCCGCCGTCGATATCGACCGCCGAATCGTTGCGGGTCGTTCCGGCATTGGCCGTGGCGATCGCGTAATAGTCGTCGCGCTGCGCTTGCAGCAGCTTGACGATCGCGGCGAGGCGCTCGGCGCGTGCGGCATAGGTCAGCGCGCGCAACGCGGCGCCGCCGTGTTCGCGGGCGAAATCGAAGGCCTGCGGCAGATCGAGCCCTTCGCTCGATACGCGCACCAGCGCTTCGCCCGTCACCGGGTCGGTCAGCGTGACGCCAGCGCCGGTGCCGGCAAGCCACTGGCCGGCCACGTAGTTGTTCAGTAACTCAGTCATGGCGAGCGGTCTCAGCGAGGGGTTCAGGGGTGAATTCAATCGCGCCTTGCGGCAACAGATACAGCACCAGCGCCCGCCCGTTGGCAACGGTCGGACGATGCGCGCTACCGGGGCCGTACACGCACCAACCGGCTGGATGACCGTCGAAGGTCGCGCCCTCGGTGAGCGGCATGATCAGATCGATCTCGCCATGCGGATGAAGATGGTGCGGGCCGGCGATGTCCTGCATGTCGACCACGTCGACGGAAAAGCCGTGCGTGGCCGGCAGCGCCTTGAAGATGCGGCCATAGCGGATGCCGCCGCCTTCGCGGTTGCATAGCCAGCCTTCGGCGACGCCGGTACGGCAGGCCTGCGCAAGGTCGTGGAAGGTGGCGCCGGTTGTTGTGCTTGCTCTGTTATCGGCCGGCCACGTCGCGTTCAGCCATGTCGCCAGATCGGCGTCGAGCGGCCGGCCTTGGAGCTGAGCGGTCACGCCTGCGATCAGGCGTTGGAATTCTTCAGGGGACATACGAGCCTCCAGCGACGGCGCACACGCACCTTATTTCATGCGCGCATGCCGTCCGTCTCCGATACGCCGCAGGAAAAAGCGCGCGGCGTTTGTTATTGGATCAATATTTGGCGAAAATTAACCGGCCATCCAGTGCTTGTCAAGTACTATAGTACATGTATCGTGGTATTGGGAGCGTGAAACATGAATCAGAATGACTCCGTCACACCGTCGGACGAGCACGCCGACGACCGCGCCCGCGAGGATCGCGGCGAGCGGGAAGAGCGCGATCCGTTCCTGACGGCCATGGGCGAGCGCGTGCGTATGCTGCGCGCGCGTCGCGGCATGACGCGCAAGACGCTCGCCACCGAAACGGGTCTGTCCGAGCGGCACCTGGCGAATCTGGAATCGGGTGTCGGCAACGCCTCGGTGCTGGTGTTGCGGCAGATCGCGGCCACCCTCAATTGCCCGCTCGCCGAGGTCATCGGCGACGAAACCACCTCATCGGCCGAATGGCTGCTGATCCGCGAACTGCTGCAGGGGCGCGACCAGGCGGCGTTGCAGCGGGCCCGCATCGCGCTCGCCGAGATGTTCGCGCAGGCGCCGCGCGATCCGCACCGCAAGGACCGCATCGCCTTGATCGGCCTGCGCGGCGCGGGCAAGTCGACGCTTGGGCGGATGCTCGCGCAGGAGCGCAAGGTGCCGTTCGTCGAACTCACGCGCGTGATCGAGCAACTGGCCGGCTGTCCGCCGTCGGAGATCCATTCGCTGTACGGCGCCGCCGCCTATCGCCGCTACGAGCACCGGGCGCTGGAGGCGGTGATCCAGGAGCATGAGCGTGCGGTGATCGCGTCGCCGGGTGGCCTCGTCTCCGAGTCGGGCACCTTCAACGCGCTGCTCGCGCACTGCTACACCGTCTGGCTGCAGGCCACGCCGGAAGAGCATATGCGGCGGGTCGTGGCGCAGGGCGATCTGCGGCCCATCTCGGGCAACAAGGAAGCCATGGAGGACCTCAAGCGCATTCTTGCCGGGCGCAGCGAACTGTATGGCCGCGCGGACATGAGCTTCGACACCAGCGAGAAAACCCTTGCCGACGCCTATCTGCAATTGCGTGACCGTCTGGCTGCGCGGCTGGCGGCGGAAACGGTCGAGGACGTTCAGGCGGGTTGAGCATGCGCGGCAGTGTCGGCGTTGAGGGCTGTCAGATTAAGGGTTTATACGTAAACATGAATTAAAGTGCTTTACGTGGATGCGATGATGCACTATTGTTCAAAAAACAGTTAGGCATTGTCCAGGAGACGCCCATGTCCGCAGCCCAAACCCTGATTGCCCCGGTCGACTATCGCACCGATCCCTCGCAGTACAAGCACTGGAAACTGAGCTTCAACGGTCCGGTCGCGACGCTCGGCATCGATATCGCCGAGGACGGCGGCATCCGCGACGGCTACAGGCTGAAACTGAATTCCTACGACCTCGGCGTCGACATCGAACTGCACGACGCGATCCAGCGGATTCGCTTCGAACACCCCGAAGTCAGAACGGTGGTCCTGACGAGCCTGAAGGATCGCGTGTTCTGCTCGGGCGCCAACATCTTCATGCTGGGCCTGTCGACGCATGCGTGGAAGGTCAACTTCTGCAAGTTCACCAATGAGACGCGCAACGGGCTTGAAGACTCGTCGCGCCACTCGGGTCTCAAGTTCCTCGCGGCAGTGAACGGCGCCTGCGCCGGTGGCGGTTACGAACTGGCGCTCGCGTGCGACGAGATCTACCTGGTCGACGACCGCTCGTCGTCGGTGTCGTTGCCGGAGGTGCCGCTGCTCGGTGTGCTGCCGGGCACCGGCGGGCTCACGCGGGTGACCGACAAGCGGCGCGTGCGTCACGACCGTGCGGACATCTTCTGCACGCTGGTCGAAGGGATTCGCGGCGAACGGGCGAAGGCGTGGCGTCTGGTCGACGAGGTGGTGAAGCCCAACCAGTTCGATCAGGCGATCCAGGCACGCGCACTCGAACTGGCTGCGCAAAGCGACCGTCCCGCCGACGCGCAAGGCGTGGCGTTGACGCGCATCGAGCGCAGCGTGCGCGAGGACGGACTCGGCTACGCGACGCTGGATGTCGGCATCGACCGCGCCAGGCGGATTGCGACGTTTACCGCCAGGGCGCCGGGCGCCACGCAACCCACCGACATCGACGCCATCGTCGCAGCAGGCGCACGCTGGTGGCCGCTGCAATTCGCTCGCGAACTCGACGATGCGATCCTGTCGATGCGCACCAATGAACTCGATATCGGCACGTGGATCTTCAGGACCGAGGGCGACGCGCGCAACGTGCTCGCCGCGGACGCCGCGCTGATGCAACACAAGGACCACTGGTTCGTGCGCGAAACGATCGGCCTGCTGCGCCGCACCCTGGCGCGTATCGACGTCTCGTCGCGTTCGCTGTTCGCGCTGATCGAACCGGGCTCGTGCTTCGCGGGCACCTTCGCCGAGCTCGCGTTTGCCGCGGATCGAACCTATATGGCCGCGCTGCCCAGCAACGAAGACGAAGAGCCGGCGCTCACGCTCTCGGAAGTCAACTTCGGCCTGTATCCGATGGTCACGCATCAGTCGCGGCTGGCACGCCGTTTCTATGAGGAAGCCGAACCGCTCGATGCCGTGCGCGCCAGGATCGGCCAGGCCATCAAGCCGGTCGAGGCCGAGCGTCTCGGGCTCGTGACCGCTTCGCCCGATGACATCGACTGGGCCGATGAAATCCGCATCGCGCTGGAAGAGCGCGCGGCAATGTCGCCGGACGCGCTGACCGGTCTCGAAGCGAATCTGCGCTTTAACGGCCCTGAGACGATGGAGACGCGCATCTTCGGCCGCCTCACTGCCTGGCAGAACTGGATTTTCAACCGGCCGAACGCGGTGGGCGAGAAAGGCGCGCTCAAGGTGTACGGCAAGGGCAGCAAGGCGCAATTCGACGTCTCGCGGGTTTGACGGCGCGCCTGCGTCGCCCGTCGCCTTCACTGCTCCTATAGCACCTGTCGCACTGATTGTTTCCAGCGCATCGATGCGCGCCTCTCGAACCCGGTACGCCTGTTTCCCGACCAAGGAACCGAACATGTCTACGATCAACTACAGCGAAAAGATCCCGAACAACGTCAACCTCGCCGACGACCGCGCACTGCAGCGCGCGCTCGAGCAGTGGCAGCCGAACTTCCTGTCGTGGTGGAGCGACATGGGTCCGGACGGCTCGCACAACTACGACGTCTATCTGCGCACCGCAGTGAGCGTCGACGCGGGCGGCTGGGCGCATTTCGATCACGTGAAGATGCCCGACTACCGCTGGGGCATTTTTCTCACGCCGGGCGAGCAGGACCGCAAGATCCAGTTCGGCGAGCACAAGGGCGAAGCGGCGTGGCAGGACGTGCCCGGCGAACATCGCGCCAACCTGCGCCGCATCATCGTCACGCAAGGCGACACGGAACCGGCATCTGTCGAGCAGCAGCGTCACCTCGGCCTGACCGCGCCGTCGATGTACGACTTGCGCAACCTGTTTCAGGTGAACGTCGAAGAAGGCCGGCATCTGTGGGCGATGGTGTACCTGCTGCATCGTTACTTTGGCCGCGATGGCCGCGAGGAAGCCGAAGCGCTGCTCGGACGCCGCTCCGGCGACGACGACAACCCGCGCATTCTCGGCGCCTTCAACGAGAAGACGCCGGACTGGCTGGCGTTTTATATGTTCACGTATTTCACCGACCGCGACGGCAAGTTCCAGTTGTCCGCACTCGCCGAGTCGGGCTTCGATCCGCTCGCCCGCACCACGAAGTTCATGCTGACCGAAGAAGCGCATCACATGTTCGTCGGAGAGTCTGGCGTCTCGCGCGTGGTCCAGCGCACCGCCCAGGTCATGAACGAACTGAAGACCGACGACGTCAACAGGATTCGTGCGGCCGGTGTGATCGATCTGCCGACGATCCAGCGCTATCTGAACTTCCACTACTCGGTGACGATCGATCTGTTCGGCGCCGATCATTCGTCGAATGCGGCGACCTTCTATAGCTCGGGTTTGAAGGGCCGCTATGAGGAAACCAAACGCGACGACGACCATCAGCTCAACGGGCAGAGCTACAAACTGCTCGACGTGCAGGACGGCAAGCTGGTCGAGCGCGAAGTGCCGATGCTCAACGCGATGAACGAAGTGCTGCGCGACGATTACATCAAGGATTCGGTGGCGGGCGTGAACCGCTGGAACAAGGTGCTGGAGAAGGCGGGCATCGATTTCCGCCTGAGCGTGCCGCATAAAGCGTTCAATCGCCAGATCGGCACCTTTGCCGGTACTCGCGTGTCGCCGGATGGCCGCGTGATCGGCGCGGCCGAATGGGCCGCCAATGAAGCGAAATGGCTGCCAAGTGCGGAGGATCGCGCTTATGTGGCATCGCTGATGGGCCGTGTGACGGAAGCCGGCAAGTTCGCCAACTGGATTGCGCCGCCGGCGATGGGCGTCAATCGTCAACCGGTCGATTTCGAATACGTGCGCTTTAACTGAGCTTGCGCGGTATTAGAGACGTGGCACAGGCAGTGCGGAAACATTGTGGGAGGTAGGCATGAACGGCCCAGTATCGATCGATATCCTCAGGCAGCACCTGATCGATCCGGAGATCTGCATTCGCTGCAACACCTGCGAAGAAACCTGTCCGGTCGACGCGATCACGCACGACGCCAACAACTATGTGGTGAAGGCCGACATCTGCAACGGCTGCATGGCCTGCGTGCCGCCGTGCCCGACCGGCGCAATCGACAACTGGCGCATGGTGCTCAAGCCCGACGCCTACGGCATCGAAGAGCAGTTCGGCTGGGACGTGCTGCCGGAGCAGGGCACCATGGCGGTAGCGCCGGCGGATGACGCAAACGCGTTAGCGGCAGCGGACGAGGCGTCGCCGGAGGCGCCCGCCGTCGAGGTGGATGCCGTACGCGGTTCGACGGTGCCGCCCTGGTCCGCGGCGAAGCCGTACGTGAACCTTTACACGCACAAGGCGCCCACCACCGCAACGGTGGTGGGCAACTACCGGCTCACCGACGCCGCCACCGAAAGCGACATCCATCACATCGTGCTGGACTTCGGCTCGATGCCGTTTCCGGTGCTGGAGGGGCAGTCGATCGGCATTTTGCCGCCGGGCGCGAGCGCCGACGGCCGCGTCCATCATGCGCGCCAGTATTCGATCGCGAGCCCGCGGGACGGCGAGCGCCCCGGCTACAACAACGTTTCGCTGACGGTAAAGCGCGTCACCCAGGATCACGGCGGCAGCGCCACGACGGGCGTGTGCTCGAACTACCTGTGCGACCTGAAGAAAGGCGATGTGGTCAACGTGATCGGACCGTTCGGCGGCACCTTTCTGATGCCGAACCATCCGAACTCGCATTTGCTGATGATCTGCACCGGCACGGGCTCGGCGCC
Organism: Paraburkholderia sp. SSBN10T; assembly: GCF_056619545.1. Taxonomy (NCBI): domain Bacteria; kingdom Pseudomonadati; phylum Pseudomonadota; class Betaproteobacteria; order Burkholderiales; family Burkholderiaceae; genus Paraburkholderia; species Paraburkholderia sp. SSBN10T. The sequence continues at coordinate 262,117 of NZ_JBWQQI010000008.1, read as the reverse complement.
CATGCGTGCGATGACCGAGTACCGGCGGCGGCGTCGTCTGAAAGGCGCAACCGGCAAGCTGATGCTGTTTTTCGGCGCGCGCACCAAAGAGGAGTTGCCGTACTTCGGGCCGCTGACCAATTTGCCCAAAGACTTCATCGATACGAACCTGGCCTTCTCACGCACGCCTCATCAGCCGAAGCGCTATGTGCAGGATGCCATGCGCGAACGTGCGGTGGATGTCGCGCAACTGCTCAAGGACGACAACACGCATATCTATGTCTGCGGGCTCAAGGGCATGGAAGACGGTGTGCTGCAGGCGCTCAAGGAAATCGGCGAGCTGCATGGACTCGATTGGGACAGCTTGTGGGCGCGCCTGAAGCGGGAAGGGCGGCTGCATCTCGAGACGTATTGATACGTACCGCTCCACGTATCGATACGTCCGCAGACATAAGCTGGACTTTGCCCCGGAGGTGGCCTGGCTCACCTCCGGTCACTCATTGCCTTCCCGCCTCGGCGACACCGCACCGCACGCACGAATCACCAGTTGCACCACTTCCTCGGTGGACGCGTCGAACGCCTTCTGGCTCAGCGCACGCTTGCCGCCCAGCGCGAGGATCTGCGCATCGAAATCCGCGTAGTGCTGGGTGGTCGCCCAGATCATGTACATCAAGGTGTGTGCATTGACCGGCGCCAGCAGGCCGCGCGCGATCCAGTCGTCGATCACCTTGACGCGGCTCTCGAGCCAGGGCTTGACGCTCTGCATGAGGATGTCCTGCATATGCTCCGCGCCGTGGATGATCTCGTTGGCCCACACTTTCGAGCCGAGCGGGCGCCGCCGCGACAATTCCATCTTGACGCGCACATAGCCGCTGATCGCCTCCACCGGATCGTCGCTGCCCTCGAACGTATCGGCAGCCCGATGCCAGTCCTCGAACAGATCTTCGAGCACCCGGCGATACAGCGCGAGCTTGGTCGGGAAGTAGTAATGCAGGTTAGCTTTCGGCAAGCCTGCACGTTCGGCGATCATCGCCGTGCTGGCGCCTTCCAGTCCGCGCTCGGCGAATACGGCCTCCGCGCAGGCCAGCAGATGGGCCTCGTTCGATTCGCGAATGTGCGCCTTGCGCCGCCGCAAAGGCACTGGGGTCTCGTCGTTTTCAGCAATTTCGCTTGCCACTTCGTCGTGTCTCATTGTTGGCCTCGCGCGGCGCGCATGCCGCGTCGCGCTTCATTCTAGTCGTTTGGGCGCGGATTGAGTTACCTAAGGCACGCTGATTCTCTGTGCGCAAAAACGCCTTGCTGCGTTGCAATGGCACGCTTCTCGCTCTGTATTCTCCCGTACGAAAGGCATTGATTTGGCGGAGTTAATCGGCTACAACCTGTCCAACTGGACAGGATTGGATGAGCGGCCGGTACCCCAGGGTTTGCCCCGGTTCCGCCTCTTGCCGGAAAGGGCATTGCATGCACCGTGGCCGTGCGGCGACGCCCCAAAATCCGCCGCAGATGCACCAGTTGGTTATCGAAGTTGCGTGGTCGGTTCATTGAAAGGAGCGAGACGAATGAACGCGGTATCCGAGGCGTTAAGGCATGCTGAACCCGATACGTCGATCAAGGTCGACGGCAAGCGTCTGTGGGACAGTTTGATGACGATGGCGAAGATCGGCGCAACGCCGAAAGGCGGCGTCTGCCGCCTGGCGCTGACCGATCTCGACAAGCAGGGGCGCGACCTGATCGTGAGCTGGGCGAAGGAGGCGGGCTGCACGGTCACGGTCGACCAGATGGGCAATGTCTTCATGCGCCGCGCCGGGCGCAATCCCGATGCGCTGCCGGTCATGACCGGCTCGCACGCCGATTCGCAACCCACCGGCGGCCGCTTCGACGGCATCTATGGCGTGCTGGGCGGGCTCGAAGTGATTCGCAGTCTGAACGATCACGGCATCGAGACGGAGCACCCGGTGGAAGTGGTGATCTGGACCAACGAGGAAGGCTCGCGCTTCGCTCCGGCGATGGTGGCCTCCGGCGTGTTCGCCGGCGTGTTTACGCTCGAATACGGCCTCTCGCGCAAGGACGTGGACGGCAAGACCATCGGCGAGGAACTCAAGCGCATCGGCTATGCGGGCGATCAACCGTGCGGCGGCCGGCCCGTGCATGCGGCGTTCGAATTGCATATCGAACAAGGGCCGATTCTCGAAGCGGAGCACAAGACCATCGGCGTCGTCACCGACGCCCAGGGCCAGCGCTGGTACGAAATCACCTTCACCGGTCAGGAAGCGCATGCCGGCCCCACGCCGATGCCGCGCCGCCGCGATGCGCTGCTGGGCGCGGCGCGCGTGGTCGATCTGGTCAACCGCATCGGCCTCGATCATGCGCCGTTCGGCTGCGCGACGGTCGGCATGATGCAGGTGTACCCGAACTCGCGCAATGTGATTCCGGGGCGGGTCTTTTTCACGGTGGATTTTCGCCATCCCGACGACGCTGTGCTCGCGAAGATGGACGCTGCGCTGCGCGAAGGCGTCGAGCGGATTGCGAGCGGCATCGGCCTCGAAACCGAGCTCGAACAGATTTTCTATTACGCACCGGTCGCATTCGACGCCGCCTGTGTGAAGTCGGTGCGCGCCGCCGCGCAACGCTTCGGCTACGCGCATCGCGACATGGTGTCGGGCGCGGGTCACGACGCCTGTTATCTGGCGCAGGTCGCGCCGACTTCGATGGTGTTCGTGCCCTGCGTCGACGGCATCAGTCACAACGAGATCGAAGACGCCACGCTCGAATGGATCGAGGCGGGCGCGAACGTCTTGCTGCACGCCATGGTGGAGCGTGCTTGCGAGGCGGCTTCATGACAGCGTAAGGATAGCGGGGCGCCGCGCCGACGGGTTTGGTGCATCTGGTTTGCGTCGGCGCCTTTAGAACGAGCCTGACCGTATCGCCTATAAAACACGTCGTCCCGACCGCGCCTGCAGTGCGGCCGGCGGGCACGGCTACGTCCTCATATTGAAGAAGGAACGTGTATGGCCATCAAGCATAGCGGCGACATTGCCCCGCAGCGCCTGTCGCCCGAGCAGCTCTCCTGCGAATTCGCCGACATTGCGCCCTTGCTCGATCCGGCCGCCGCAGCGGTGGCGGCGAGCCGCTGTCATTACTGCTACGACGCGCCGTGCGTCCAGGCCTGTCCTACCCAGATCGACATTCCCAGCTTTATCCGCAAGATCGGCAACGGCAATCTGAAGGGCGCCGCCGTGGACATTCTGTCGGCCAATCCATTGGGCGGCATGTGCGCGCGGGTCTGTCCGACCGAGATTCTTTGCGAAGGCGCTTGCGTGCGCAACCATCAGGACGAGAAACCGGTGGCGATCGGCGCGCTGCAGCGCCATGCGACCGATTGGGCGATGGCGCGCGGCGAAGTGTTGTTCAAGCGGGCGGCGCAGACCGGGCGTCACGTGGCGGTGGTCGGCGCGGGGCCGGCGGGTCTCGCATGTGCGCATCGTCTGGCATTGGCCGGTCACACGGTGACGATTTACGACGCGCACGACAAGGCCGGCGGTCTGAACGAATACGGGATCGCCGCCTACAAGACGGTCGACGATTTTGCGCAGCGTGAAGTGGCGTGGCTGCTTTCGGTGGGGGGCATCGCCGTCAAGACCGGTGTGGCGCTCGGCCGCGAGGTCAGTCTCGATGCCTTGCGCAAGCAACATGACGCGGTGTTTCTCGCCATCGGCCTGACCGGCGTGCGGGAACTGGCGCTCGAAGGTGAGGCCCTCGGCGGTGTGCTGAACGCGGTGGATTTCATCGAACAGGTGCGTCAGGCGCGCGACCTCGCCACGGTGCCGGTGGGACGCCGGGTGGTGGTGATCGGCGGCGGCAACACGGCGGTGGATGCCGCCGTGCAAAGCCGCAAGCTCGGCGCGACGATGGTGACGATGGTCTACCGGCGCGGCGTGGAGACCATGAGCGCAACCTGGGCCGAACGCGAATTCGCGCAGAGCCAGGGCGTGACGTTGATCACGCATGCAAAACCGGTGCGGCTGCTCGGCAGCGACGGCACGGTGACGGGTGTCGAGTTCGAGCGTGTATCCGCCGAGGGTGTGGAGCGCTTCACGGTCGAGGCAGACATGGTGCTGAAGGCGATCGGCCAGACGCTGGTGGCAGTGGGCGTGGAGCGCGATCTGCTGACGCTCGACGGCAGCCGGATTGCCGTCGACGCCAATGGACAGACCTCCTTGCCGGATGTCTGGGCCGGCGGCGATTGCGCCGCGACGGGCGGCGTCGATCTGACGGTGCAGGCGGTACAGGACGGCAAGCTGGCCGCCGCCGCCATCGACGCGCACTTCGCCCGCACGGCGGTCAAGGCCGCTTAACGGCGCGCAACACGACCAAGCGATACAACGCGACACCGCGATAAAACAGAGTCCCCAAGGAGCCGAACATGGCCGATCTGCGCTGTACGATTGCCGGCATCACCTCGCCGAACCCTTTCTGGCTCGCCTCCGCGCCGCCGACCGACAAAGCCTATAACGTCAACCGCGCGTTCGAGGCAGGCTGGGGCGGTGTGGTCTGGAAAACGCTCGGCCTCGACCCGCATGTGGTCAACGTCAGCTCGCGCTACGGCGCGGTGCAATGGAACGGCCAGCGCATCGCCGGCCTGAACAATATCGAACTGATCACCGACCGCCCGCTCGACGTCAACCTGCGCGAGATCGCCCAGGTCAAGCGCGACTGGCCGGACCGTGCGCTGATCGTCTCGCTGATGGTGCCGTGCAACGAGCGCGACTGGAAATGGATCCTGCCGCTCGTCGAAGACACCGGCGCCGATGCGGTCGAACTGAATTTCGGCTGCCCGCACGGTATGAGCGAGCGCGGCATGGGCGCCGCGGTGGGCCAGGTGCCGGAATACGTGGAGATGGTCACGCGCTGGGTCAAGGAAGGCACGAAGCTGCCCTGCCTCGTGAAGCTGACGCCGAACATCAGCGACATCCGCATGGGTTCGCGCGCAGCCTATAAGGGCGGCGCGGATGGCGTGTCGCTCATCAACACCATCAACTCGATCGTCGGCGTGGATCTGGATGTGATGGCGCCCATGCCGATCGTCGACGGCAAGGGCACGCACGGCGGCTATTGCGGGCCGGCGGTCAAGCCGATCGCACTGAACATGGTGGCCGAAATCGCTCGCGATGTCGAAACGCCCAATCTGCCGATTTCCGGCATCGGCGGTATTTCGACCTGGCGCGATGCGGCGGAATTCATTGTGCTGGGCGCGGGCAGCGTGCAGGTCTGCACGGCGGCGATGCACTACGGTTTCCGGATCGTCTCGGACCTCGCCGACGGCTTGTCGAACTGGATGGACGAGAAAGGCTACGCGACGCTCGACGAGATTCGCGGCCGTGCGGTGCCCAACGTCACCGACTGGAAGTACCTGAACCTCAAGTACGACATCAAGGCGCGCATCGACCAGGACAAGTGCATCCAGTGCGGCTTGTGCCATATCGCCTGCGAGGACACCTCGCATCAGGCGATCACACGCGAAAAAGATGGCGTGCGGCATTTTGAAGTGGTGGACTCCGAGTGTGTCGGGTGCAATTTATGCATGCACGTCTGCCCGGTCGATCAATGCATCACGATGGAACGGGTCGACGCGGGCGACTACGCCAACTGGACCACGCATCCGAACAACCCGGCGCGCGTGGAGGCGGGCGAACCGCAAGCAGAGCAAACCGCGCAAGCCGCGCAAACTGTGGCAGCGCACGCCACCGCGAAAGCGGCCTGACGGGCGCAGCAGAACGGCAGCACACGATGCGCTTGTAACGATGTGGATTCCTGACCGGCCCGACGCCTGCCCAGGCAGTTCCAGAAGCGGCGCGGGCCACAACGATGACTGGAGATTGTTCAATGAAACCGACAGTGCAAGGCGCCGAGCCGCCGCTAGCGGCCGGCGTGCACGGCAGCAGTCTTTATAACGACGACCTGGCCCCGACCGGCGTCGCGCAGCGCACCTGGAAGTGGTATCACTTCGCGGCGCTCTGGGTGGGGATGGTGATGAATATCGCCTCGTACATGCTGGCGGCCGGCTTGACGGAGCAGGGCATGTCGCCGTGGCAGGCGGTGCTCACCGTGCTGCTCGGCAACCTGATCGTGCTGGTGCCGATGCTGCTGATCGGGCATGCCGGGGCGAAACACGGCATTCCGTATGCGGTGCTGGTGCGCTCGTCGTTCGGCACCCAGGGCGCCAAACTGCCGGCCATGTTGCGGGCGATCGTCGCCTGCGGCTGGTACGGCATTCAGACCTGGCTCGGCGGCAGCGCGATTTATACGCTGCTCAATATCCTCACCGGTAACGCGCTGCATGGCGAGGCCCTGCCGTTGCTCGACATCTCGTTGGCGCAACTGGCGTGCTTCCTCGTGTTCTGGGCCCTGCAGATCTACTTCATCCTGCACGGCACGGATTCGATCCGCTGGCTCGAAAGCTGGTCGGCGCCGATCAAGGTGGTAATGTGCATCGCGCTGGTCTGGTGGGCGACCTCGAAGGCCGGGGGCCTGGGCACGATGCTGTCGGCGCCGTCGCAATTCGTGGCGGGCGGCAAGAAAGAAGGGCTGTTCTGGGCGACGTTCTGGCCGGGGCTGACCGCGATGGTCGGCTTCTGGGCCACGCTCGCGCTGAACATTCCCGACTTCACACGCTTTGCCCGTTCGCAGCGCGACCAGGTGATCGGCCAGTCGATCGGCTTGCCGGCGCCGATGGCGCTGCTCTCGGTGATCTCGGTGGTGGTCACGTCGGCCACCGTGGTGATCTATGGAAAAGCGATCTGGGATCCTATCGATCTCACGAGCCGCATGACCGGCATCGGCGTGGGTGTCGCGCTGGTGATTCTCACCCTCGATACGATGTGCTGCAATCTCGCCGCCAACCTCGTCGGGCCGGCGTACGACTTTTCGAGCCTGTGGCCGAAGGGCATTTCCTATCGCGTGGGCGGCATGATTACCGCGACGATTGCAATCGTGATGATGCCGTGGAAGATTCTCGCCACCACGCAAGGCTACATTTTCACGTGGCTGGTCGGCTATTCCGCCTTGCTCGGACCGGTGGCCGGCATCCTGATGGTGGACTACTTCCTGATTCGCGGCACGCGGCTTGACCCGCGCGAGCTGTTCGACGAGAACGGCGAATACAGCTACACGGGCGGCTGGAATCTCGGCGCGGTGGTGGCGCTGCTGGTGGGCGTCCTGCCGAATCTGCCGGGCTTTTTGCATACGGCCTTTCCGGCGGCGTTTCCGAACGTGCCGGCGTTTTTCAACACGCTGTACACGTATGCATGGTTCGTGGGGCTCGCGCTGGCGTCTATCGTCTATAGCGCATGGATGAAGCTGAGCAAGGGGCCGAGTGCGCGGGTGGCGAGCGCATGACGCTTCGAGCGTGCAGATCGAAGCGGGCAGTCGCAGTGTGAAGCATGGAGCATGAAGCGTGCATGTCTCGCGCAAGGCCGGCATGCACGCCGCGGTGAGAGTGAACACGTAGCAGTCAATGAGGAGGCAGCAAGATGACGACCCTGATTCGCGGCGGCACGGTAGTCGATGCGGACCGTAGCTGGCGGGCGGACGTGTTGTGTGCCGACCCGCAGGATGGCGGCACGATCCTGCAGGTTGGCCCGGAACTGGAAGCGCCGGCGGGCGCGTCGATCGTGGACGCGCATGGACAGTACGTGATGCCCGGCGGCATCGACCCACACACGCATATGGAACTGCCCTTCATGGGCACCACGGCGAGCGACGACTTCTACACGGGCACGGCAGCGGGCCTGGCGGGCGGCACCACGAGCATCATCGACTTCGTGATTCCGAGCCCGCGCCAGTCGCTGATGGAGGCCTTCCAGTCATGGCGTGGCTGGGCCGAAAAGGCCGCCGCCGACTACGGCTTTCACGTCGCGGTGACATGGTGGGACGACTCGGTGCATCGCGACATGGGCACGCTCGTGCATGAACATGGGGTGTCGAGTTTCAAGCACTTCATGGCCTACAAGAACGCCATCATGGCCGACGACGAAGTGCTGGTGAACAGCTTCGCGCGCTCGCTCGAACTGGGCGCGTTGCCCACCGTGCATGCGGAAAACGGTGAACTAGTGTTCCAGTTGCAGCGGCAGTTGCTGGCGCGCGGCCTGAGCGGGCCGGAAGCGCATCCGCTCTCGCGGCCGTCGGAAGTGGAAGGCGAGGCGGCCAATCGTGCGATCCGGATTGCCCAGGTGCTGGGCGTGCCGGTGTATATCGTGCACGTGTCGTCCAAAGACGCGGTCGACGCGATTGCCCGAGCCCGCAACGAAGGTCTGCGCGTATTCGGTGAAGTGCTGCCGGGGCATCTCGTGATCGACGAAGCCGTGTATCGCGATCCCGACTGGACGCGTGCTGCGGCGCATGTCATGAGTCCGCCGTTCCGTTCCAGCGAGCATCGCGAGGCACTCTGGAGCGGACTGCAAGCGGGGCAGTTGCACACTACCGCAACCGATCACTGCGTGTTCTGCGCGTCGCAAAAGGCCATGGGCCGCGAAGACTTCACGAAGATCCCGAACGGGTGCGGCGGCGTCGAGGATCGCATGTCGGTGCTGTGGCATCACGGCGTGAATTCGGGGCGTCTGACGCCGAACGAGTTCGTGCGCATCACCTCGACCAATGCGGCGCAGATCTTTAATCTCTATCCGCGCAAAGGCGCGGTGCAGGTGGGGGCGGATGCCGACCTCGTGGTGTGGGACCCGGCCGCGACCAAAACCATTTCGGTCAAGACCCATCACCAGAAGGTGGATTTCAATGTGTTCGAAGGCATGACGGTGCAGGGCGTGGCCATGCATACGCTCACGCGCGGCGCGCTGGCGTGGACCGACGGCGATCTGCGCGCGCTCAGAGGCGCGGGGCAGTACCTGAAGCGGCCGCCCAACGCGGCCTACTTCGATGCGATCCGGGTGGCCAACAAGCTGAAGGAACCGCATGCGGTAGAGCGGTGAGGTGCGCGGCAAGCGCGACGCTCTTTAGTTTTCGTCGCGCTTGCCGTTAAGACAGGGTAGGCCGGCTTTGCCGAACTCAAACCTACCCGCGCAAGCAACACTCCACCGCACGTGCTGCGATCGATCCGCTCCATCTTGCTGCTTGTCCTGCTGACGCTCGGCGTTTGGCTCAGTGTGCCGATGCGGGTGAGCTTCGCCGATTCCTCGGCCGCCATTCCACCCGACGACGCGCCGCGCGCGCCGCTCAACGAGCAGATCCTCAGCGTGCCGGTCGAAACCTCGCCGCCGGTGCGCCTGCAGATGACGCTCTTCATGCCGTCGCACGGCGGACCGTTTCCGCTGGTCGTCGTGAATCACGGCTCGTCGCCCGATCCTGCCAACGCGCCGCGCGTCGGCGACAACTTCATTCCCTACTATTTCCTGTCGCGCGGTTATGCGGTGGCGATGCCGATGATGCGCGGCTATGCCGGCTCCGGGGGGCATCTGCGCCCGCATGGCTGCGACGTCGCTGCGATCGGTCTCGATGCGGCAAGCGATATTCGCAAGGTGCTCGATTACGTCAAGCAGTTGCCCGGCATCGACGCCTCGCAGATTATCGTCGCCGGTAAAAGCATGGGCGGGTGGAACACGCTGGCGTTCGGCTCGCTCAACCCGCCCGACGTCAAAGGACTCCTGAGCTTTGCAGGCGGCGTGAAGGAGTCCGATTGCCGTAGTCCCGATGCGAACCTGATCGGAGCGGCCGGACAGTTCGGCGCGCGGACCAGACTGCGTTCGATCTGGTTCTTCGGCGAGAACGACCAGATCTTTTCCACGCCAACGTGGCAAGCGATGTTCAGGCAGTACACTGCGGCGGGCGGCCGTGCGGAACTGGTGGACTACGGCGTATTCCAGAAGGATGCCCACGGCATGACGGCTTCGGGCGCGGGCCTGCCTTTGTGGGTGCAGAAAGCCGATACGTTTCTTGCGAGCATCGGCATGCCGAGCCAGGAGGTCGACCCGGAGTATCTGCCGGAGCGCGCCCGCGCCGCGAGCGCCTATGCGGACATCAACGATCTGGGCGCCGTGCCGTATATGGATGACAAGGAACGCAACGCAGTGTACCGGCGGTTTCTGGTGGCGCCGCTGCCGCGCGCCATTGCCATCGGCACCACGAACGCGGTTTATGCGTCCGGCGGCTTCGATCCGGGCCGCGACGCGCTCGACAAATGCTGGAAGCTCACGCGCTATTGCCAGATCTACGCGGTCGACAACACGGTCGTCTGGCCGCGGCTCGAAGGCGCACCGCCAGCGACGAAGTTCGCCGCGCTCGCTGACGTCGCGGCGGTTCCTTATCTGAATGCGCAGGGCCGTCAGGCGTACACGCGCTTTCTGGGCACGCGCAATCCGCGCGCTTTTGCGGTGGCGCCGGACGGCGCATGGGGCGCGGGCACGGGAGTCGATCCGCTCAACGATGCGCTCGCCGCCTGCGCCAACGGACACGCCGGTTGCCGGCTGTATGCGGTGAACCGGGAGGTGGTGTGGGCAGGGAAGTGACCCGGCCTGCCCGTCTGCGGCAGTGGCATCGCTGCGCGCAAAGCCTTGCCGTTAGGGCTTATCACCAGCACGCATATTCTTCGAAAACTTGATGCTTTGTAGATGCAGGAGCCGTTTGCTACAGTCCGCCCACCCTGCCGGGGCAGTCGATTGGGCAGCGAGCCTATCCTCGTATAACAATTTCTACGGAGCACGTTTTCATGAAGTCGATTCGTTCCATTCTGTTGATCGCCCTGCTGCAGGCCGCAGCGCTCACCTCGGCTTTCGCTGGCGACGAGCTTAACCAGATCAAGGCAGCGGGCGTGTTCAAGGTCGGCACCGAAGGCACCTATGCGCCGTTCACGTATCACGACGAAGCGGGCAAGCTGACCGGCTTCGACGTGGATATCGCCACCGCGATCGCGCAGCGTCTCGGCGTGAAGCCGGAGTTCGTCGAAGGCAAATGGGATGGCCTGATTGCCGGTCTCGATGTGAACCGGTATGACGCGGTCATCAACGAAGTCGCGGTGACCGATGCACGCAAGGTCAAATACGATTTCTCGACGCCGTACATTACCTCGCACGCGGCGCTGATCGTGCGCACGGACAATACGACCATCAAGACTTTCGACGACCTGAAGGGCAAGAAGTCGGCCAATACCCTGACCAGCAATTTCGGCAGGATTGCCAAGGAACACGGGGCGGACGTGGTGTCCGTGCAGGGCTTTAACGAGTCGATCGATCTACTGACCTCGGGCCGCGTGGATGCGACGGTCAACGATTCGCTGTCGTTCCTCGATTTCAAGAAGCACAAGCCGGACGCTCAGGTGAAGATCGTCGCGCTCGACACTGCCTCGGATAGCGACAAGTCGGCCGTGCTGCTGCGCAAGGGCGACCCTGAACTGGTGGCGGCGATCGACAAGGCGCTGGCCGACATCAAGGCGGACGGCACCTACGCGAAGATTTCGCAGAAGTATTTCGGCAAGGACGTCTCCCAATAAGCACCGGACAGGTCTGAATCATGCCAGCCTGGTTGCATCTGATGGCGCAGTCGCTGTGGCCCCTCGTCTACGCGGGGCTCGTGTTTACTGTGCCGCTTACTCTCGCTTCGTTCGCGCTTGGCTTGTTGCTGGCGTTTGCGGTTGCCTTGATCCGCCTGTTCGGCCCGCGCTGGGCAGTGGCGAGCGTGCGCTTCTATGTCTGGCTGATCCGCGGCTCGCCGTTGCTGGTGCAACTGTTCGTGATCTTCTATGGCCTGCCGAATGTGGGGATTGTGTTTGACCCGTTGACGGCGGCCATCATCGGCTTTTCGCTGAATGTCGGGGCCTATAACTCCGAAGTGATTCGCGGCGTGATCGAATCGATCCCGAAAGGGCAGTGGGAAGCCGCGTATTCGATGGGCATGACGCGTGGCCAGGCCCTGCGCCGCGCCATCCTGCCGCAGGCGGCGCGGGTGGCGCTGCCGCCCTTGTCGAACTCGTTCATCTCGCTCGTCAAGGACACCTCGCTGGCCGCCGTGCTGACGGTGCCCGAAGTGTTTCAGGCCGCGCAGCGCATTGCCTCGGTGACCTACGAGCCGCTGATTCTGTACACGGAGGCGGCGCTGGTCTATCTGGTGTTCAGTTCGGTGCTGTCGTCGGCACAGGTCAGGCTCGAACAGCGCTTTGGCCGCCATGCGCTTTTTCAGGCAGGCAATGCATGATCAAGCTGGAAAAAATCGAGAAATTCTTTGGCGAGCATCGGGTGTTGAGCGGCGTGGATCTGACGCTGGCATCGGGCAACGTCACCGCCTTGATCGGTCCGTCGGGCAGCGGCAAGAGCACGCTGTTGCGCTGTGTGAACCTGCTGGAAATTCCCGAGAGCGGTTCGCTCGAACTCGGCACGCAGCGGCTCGAGTTCAGCCGCGAGCATAAACCTGCGCGCGACGCGGTGCTGGCGATCCGGCGCCGTACCGGCATGGTGTTCCAGAATTTCCAGTTGTTCCCGCATCTGAGCGTGCTGCAAAACGTGATGGAAGGATTGCTGACGGTACAGAAGTGGGACAAGGCGCGCGCACGCGAACGTGCGCATGAACTGCTGACGAAGGTCGGCATCGCAGACAAGGCCGATGCGTGGCCCGCGACGCTCTCGGGCGGTCAGCAACAGCGGGTTGCGATTGCGCGTGCGCTGGCGCCTTCGCCGGAGGTGTTGTTGTGCGACGAACCGACTTCGGCGCTCGATCCGGGACTGGCCGCCGAAGTGGTCGAGGTGCTCAGGCAACTCGCCGGCGAAGGCATGACGATGCTGATGGCGACGCACGATCTGCGTCTTGCCGCATCGATTGCGCGTGACGTCGTGTTCCTGAACCACGGCGCGGTGGTGGAGGCGGGTATGGCGCGGCAGATCTTTACGCAGCCGCGCGAGGCGCAGACGGCGCGCTTTGTGTCGACGCTGACGCAGCGTCTGCCGGATGCGTGGGTCGAGTGAGGGACTCGCTGCGCGACAACCCCGCGAGGATTGGATGAACCGCGCGGCGGGCGCCTCCGCTCCAGCATCGCTGTAAACGCGATATCGAAAGCGGGAAATCTTGTTTGTGACAGACGCCACGCTTCGCTAGCATCTTCCGGGTAGCCGCATGCGGGCCGTGCTTTGAACGTGCGGCCTGCATGCCCGTCACCGAGCCGCTCGAATCCGCCGGGTTTCCGGCAACGCAAGCTGCGTTGGATTCGGCTCGCGCACAGCCGCGTTTTCACCGTCCGATATGTCCAGCCTACCTATATCTAGTCTTCCTGAACTCACCCATGATGTGACTCGCCTGCTTGCGCGGGAGATTGCTGCCGCCAAGCCCCTCGACGATGCCGCCGCGATCGCCGCTGCCCGGCGCGGCGTGCTCGATTTTCTTGCCGCTGCTTTCGCGGGCGCCGACGATGCCGGCTATCGCAAGCTGCTGGCGGCGATCGGCACCGGCAGTCGTGGCGAGGCGGCCGTGATCGGCCACCCGACTAGCGTCAGTGCGCTCGATGCCGCCTTGCTCAACGGCTACGCGGGACACGCGCTCGACTACGACGACGTCCATAGCAGCGTGCGCGGTCATCCCAGCACGGTAGTGTTGCCGGCTCTGTTCGCGCTCGCCCAGACCCGGCGCAGCAGCGCGAGCGAGTTGCTGGCCGCCTACGTGGTTGGCGTCGAAACCATGGCGCGCCTCGGCCTCGCGCTGGGCAGCCGCCATTACGAGCAAGGCTTTCACAACACCGCGACGCTCGGCACGCTGGGCGCCGCGGCGGCGGCTTCGTTCCTGTTGCGGCTGGATGCGGACGCAACGGAAAACGCGCTAGGTCTCGCCGCCACGCAATCGGCCGGTCTGCGTCTGCAGTTCGGCAGCGAGGCCAAGCCGCTGCACGCCGGACAGGCTGCGCGGGCCGGACTGCTCGCCGCCCAGCTCGCGGCCGCCGGCTTGCAGGGCTCGCCCGGGGCGCTCGACGGCCCGACCGGATTCTTCGCCGTATTCGGCGCGGGCGCGGCGCAACCCGAGCGCGTGCTGCAAGGCTGGGGCGCGCCCTGGCAGATCGTTGCGCCGGGTCTCTACTTCAAGCCGTGGCCCTGCTGCACGGCCACGCACTACGCCGTGCATGCCGCGCTGACATTGCGCCACGCGCATCGCCTGACGCTGCAAGAGATCGAGCGCGTGCTCGTGACCTTCCCGCCCGGCGGCGATACGCCGCTGTCGAGCCATGCTCCCGCGACCGGCCTCGAAGGGCGCTTTAGCGTTGAATACGCAGTGGCCGCCGTCTTGACCGACGGCGCGGCTGGCGTCGCCACCTTCGCCGATGTGCCGGTGCGCGCAGAACTCGCGGCGCTCGCGGCCCGCGTCTCGCGTACCCACGACGAGACCGCGCCGCGCGCTTCGACCGATCCGGCCACGCGCTTCTCCACGGTGGAGATCACGTTGAAGAACGGCGCCGTGGTCAGCCACAAGACCGACCGCCTCTATAGCGCCGAAGATCTGCAAGCCAAATTCGCGGATGCGGTAGATCACCACGCCGGATTCGCAACCCTTCCCGCGCTCGTGGACACGATGCAGAGCGCGGGCGATCTCGCCTTCATTTTCCAGTCCTTCGCCAAGATCAAAGTATGAGTACCGTTCGAACCTCCGCCGCCCGGCGGCAAATGCGCCTTGGGTTGTTTATTCAGGGCGCCGGCCATCACGTGGCCGGCTGGCGCCATCCCGACGCCCAGGCCGGCAGCGAAAACCTCGCCTTGATGCAGCGGATCACGCAGACCGCCGAACGCGCCAAGTTCGACATGGTGTTTCTCGCCGATGGCCTGACGAGCGGCCCGGATGCGCATCCGTCGATGGCGATGCGTCTCGAACCGCTGTGTTTGCTGTCGGCGCTCGCCATGGGCACGCGTCATATCGGTCTCGCCGCCACGGCGTCGACCACCTATAGCGAGCCTTATCACGTGGCGCGGGCGTTTGCCTCGCTCGATCATCTGAGCCAGGGCCGCGCCGCGTGGAATGTCGTGACCACCTCCTATGACCGGACCGCGGCGAACTTCACGCGCGGCAATCACCCGGATCACGCGTTGCGCTATGAGATGGCGGGCGAGTTCGTCGACGTCGTCAAGGGCCTGTGGGATAGCTGGGACGACGATGCCCTCGTGCGCGACAAGGCGAGCGGCGTCTACTTCGATCCCGCCAAGGTGCATACGCTCGCTCACGAGGGCCGTTTCTTTTCGGTGAAGGGACCGTTGAACGCCTCGCGTCCGCCGCAGGGGCACCCGGTGGTGATTCAGGCCGGCTCGTCGGGTCCGGGGCAGGACCTGGCGGCGCGCACCGCGGAAGTGGTGTTCACCGCGCAGCAGACGCTCGATGAAGCGCGCATCTTCTATCGCGATCTCAAGGGCAGGCTCGCGAAGTTCGGCCGCGACGGCGAGCAACTGCATGTGATGCCGGGCGTGTTCCCGGTGATCGGCAGAACTGAGCAGGAGGCCAAGGACAAGTACGCGCAGTTGCAGCAATGGACCGATACTTCGGGTGCCTTGACGCTGCTGTCCGATCGCCTCGGTCACGACGTCTCCGGATATCCGCTCGATGGTCCGCTGCCGGAACTGCCCGAATCGGAGCAACTGAAAAGCCGCGCGAAGCTGCTCACCGATCTGGCGCGCCGCGAAAACCTCACCTTGCGCGAGTTGTATCACCTGGTGGCGGGGGCGCGCGGGCATCGCATCGTGTGGGGCACGCCGACCCAGGTCGCGGATGCGCTTGAAGAATGGTTCGTCGGCGAAGGCGCGGACGGCTTTAATATCATGCCGCCGTATTTCCCCGGCGGCCTCGATGACTTTGTCGAACTGGTGGTGCCTGAGCTGCAACGGCGCGGCCTGTTTCGCACCGAGTACAGCGGCACGACGTTGCGCGATCACTTGGGACTGCCGCGGCCGGCGAGCCGCTACGCCGCGCGATAACGAGCGGCGACGGCCCGCCCGGGCGGCGCGTTACAGTGCGCGCCGCGTCCGGGCGGCTGGTTCATCGTAGCGGGATCACATCGACATCAGATAGCGAACTTGCGCAGATCGAGCGGGATAGTCACACGCGCCGCCTCGCTGCGTGCGGCGTCGCGTTCGTCGCTGGCGGCGGCCAGCGAGCGCGTCAGGAACGCACGCGTGCGCGGGCTTGCCGGGTCACGGAACAGGCGCTCGGCAGGGCCATGCTCGACGATCACGCCGGCCTCGGTGAAATACACCGCATCGCTGACTTCTTCCGCAAAGCGCATCTCGTGCGTAACCAGCACGCAGGTCATGCCGTCCTTGACCAGATCGCGGATCACAGTCAGCACTTCGCCCACCGTTTCCGGGTCGAGCGCCGAGGTCACCTCGTCGAACAGGATCAGATCCGGTTGCATGGCGAGGGCGCGCGCTATCGCCACGCGTTGCTGCTGACCGCCCGACAGCTCGCCGGGATAGGCGTGGGCCTTGTCGGCGAGCCGCACTTTCTTGAGCAGATCGTAGGCGGTGCGGGTGGCCGCTTCCTTGTCGCGGCGCAGAATGCGCACGGGCGCTATCACCAGATTGTCCAGCACGCTCAGATGCGGAAACAGGTTGTACTGCTGAAACACGAAGCCGACGCGCTTGCGCAGTTCGATCTCGTCGCGCTCGGAACCGAGCTGATCGACCCGCGTCCCGTCGACTTCGATCGTGCCGCTCTGCGGTTTGAGCAAGCCGGTGATGCAGCGCAGGATAGTCGACTTGCCGGAGCCGGACGGGCCGATGATCGAAACGGCCTGGCCGCGGAACACGTCGAGGTCGATCCCGTTGAGCACCGGGTTGGCGCCGAACGACAGATGCACGTCGCGCAGGCTGACGAGGGGACTCGACGCGGCGTGCGCGGCGGAGAGCGGTTCAACTGAATGCATAGCGTTTTTCGAGGCGCCGCGTGAAGCGCGCGATCGGGTAGCAGTAGACAAAGAAGAGGCCCAGCACGGTGAAGTAGACCAGTACCGTGAAATCGGCGCGGGCCACGGTATTGCTCGCGACCTGGGCGGTATCGAGCAGATCGTGCACGCCGACCAGCGAGGCGAGCGCCGTGCCCATGGTGATGCTCGAGTACAGGTTCATCCACGGCGGCAGCATGCGCTTGACGCACTGCGGCAGGATGATCCAGCGGAACACCTGGGTGCGGCTGAAGGCGAGCGAGCGTGCCGCATCCCACTGCGCGTGCGGAATCGACTGGATCGCGCCGCGGAAGATTTCCGCCACGTTGGCGCTGGCCGGCAAGGCGAGGCCGAGCGTCACCTTGAACCAGTCGGGAAAGGGCAGCGTGTGATGGCCGAGCGCAATCTCGAACGGAAACACGTAGGTGGAGAAGTAGATCAGCACCAGTAACGGCGCGTTGCGAAACACCTGCACGTAAGCGCGGGCCGTCACGCGCACCAGCCGCAGCGGCGACAGCAACAGCGGCCCGAGCGCCAGTCCGGCTACGGTGCCGAGCGCAATCGCCAGCAGGCTGATTTCGACGTTGACCCAGAGCGCCTTGACGAGTGCGGGAGCCCAGGTGACGAGCGCAGCCAGCGTGACGTTGTGCGCGTGGCTGGCCAGCTCGCGTTCGAGTAGCGCGAGCAGCACGCCCACCGCGATCGCGGCGAGCACCGTGCCGGGCTGACGGCGCGCCGGCGATCGTGCGGCGCTAAAAGCGAGTGGCTCAGTGGCCATAGCCGGGCATCCTCAAACGGGTTTCGAGCCAGCGGCCGGCACGGTTGATCAGAAAGGTCAGGATGCCGAAGAACAGCAGGATCAGGATCATCAGTTCGAGCACGTTGTCGCGCTGGGTCCAGATCATGATCGACGCATAGGTGACGTCGCCGACCGCGATGGCCGAGGCGATGGTGGTCATCTTCACCAGATCGACCATGTTGTTGACGAGCGCCGGCAACGCGAAGCGCAGGGCGAGCGGCAACTGCACGTTCCAGAGCCGCTGTTTGCGGCTGTAGCCGAGCGACTGCGCGGCTTCGAGCGTCGCGCGCGGCACGGCCTCGATGCCGGCGCGCAGTGCTTCCGCGTGAAACGCACCCTTGTGCAGCGCGATCACGATCACGCTCCAGATAAACGGTGTAAGCGGATTGCCGCCCAGCTCGCGCAGCGCCTGGCTCAGCAACATGTTGAGCACGAGGAACGCGCAAAACAGTTGCACCAGCGTCGGCGTGTTGCGGGTGATCTCGACGAAGAGGCGCGCCGGTCGTGCCAGCGCCTTGCGCGGCGAGATCAGCATGGCGGCCAGCAGCACGCCGGCCAGCAGACTGAAAAACGCCGTCACCACCGAGAGCTCGATCGTCACCAGCATGCCATGCAGGAACGAGGCGCGTTCGTCGGCGGCGAGCACGAAGCTGTAGTCGAGCCCCAGCTTGTCGAGCGCGGCCACCGCCTGTTCGGGCAGCGTCCCGCTCATGCCGGCTGCGCCTTGAATCTGGCGTGCAGGTCGAGCACCGCTTGCGACGGCTGCATGCCGTTCCTGTGCTCGGTGTCGATCAGCCAGCCGGTACGGTGCCAGTCCTCGACGACCTTCTCGAAAGCGTTCTGCGTATCGGTTTCACCCTTGCGAACCCAGATCACGGAAGGCGACGGAATCAGATCGTTCGAGACGGGGATGGTGTAGTCCTTCCAGTCCGGATTGTGCGCGGCCAGCAGACGCAGCGTCGGTGCGACGTGCACGGCGGCGACGCAGTTGTTGCCGCGCAAGGCGAGCAGCGATTCGGGCTGGCCGCGGAATGCCTTGACCTGCGCGCCATATTGCTCGGCGAGCGGTTTTGCGTAGTTGCTGCCTTGCGAGACGCACACGGCCTTGCCGCGCAGGTCGTTCCACGTCTTGATGCCGCTGTCCTTGCGGGTGATCAGCGCGCCGCCGATTTCCTCGAACGGCGTGGGCGGATAGGTGAGAATCTGCGCGCGCTCCTGGGTTACTTCCATGTTGGCGATCAGCGCGTCGACCTTGCCCTGCTGCAGGAATTGAACCCGGTTGGACGGCTGCACCGGAACCATTTCGATCTCCACGCCGAGATGTTTGGCGAGGTTCTCCGCGAGGTCCACGTTAAAGCCGACCGGCTTTTGCGTGGCCGGGTCGAGCGAGCCGAACGGCGGCCCGGAGAGGATCACGCCGACCACCAGCTTGTGGCGTTCGTGGATGCGGTCCAAGGTGGCGTCGGCGTGCGCGGCGCTGGTACCGAGGACGGCGAGGGCGGTGCTCAGGATCAGGGCGGTGCGGGCGAGGGCGCCGCGCGCGAGGGCGGACAACCACGGCAGGCGAGACGGTTGAAGCGGGGCAGGGCGAGTCGGACGGTTGGACATAACGGATGGTCGGTCGATCATGAGAGTGGCGCTGCGCCTTGCTGGCGGCGTGCCCATGCGCGGTGCAACGTGACGCAAAGGGCGCGCGTGGGCAGCGTACCGTGGCTATTCTCGACAAGCAGGGCTCAATCCAGAACCAAGCTTTTTTCATACCGTTATCTGATTCGCGCATTTGCGCAGACGGGACCGGCGTTATGACGTCGATTTGAGTGGCTTAACAAACCTCAACGTCATGCGGTCCGACTCGCCGATCGCGGCAAAGCGCGCCTTGTCGACACTGCCGCCTTCATAGGTGGGCGGCAGCGACCACACGCCGTGCGGGTAGTCCTTGGTGTCGCGCGGGTTGCTGTTGACTTCGCTGCTGCCGGCAAGCTCGAAGCCCGCGGCGCGCGCATGGTCGATCACATAGGCCTCGGTCACATAGCCGCTGTCGATCATCTGTTGCAGCGACGTGCCCGGCGCCGCGCGATGTTCTTCGACACCGAGGATGCCGCCCGGCTTGAGCGCCGCGTAGAACGCGCGCAGATTGGTGTCGAGCTGGCCGTCCTTGATCCAGTTGTGGATATTGCGGAACGTGAACACGCGGTCGACGTTGCCGTTCGCCGCGAAGCCGCTGAACTGGCCTGCCTGCAGCGTGCCGACGACCACGTTGCCGTAGATGGCTGGTGTCGCTGCGAGCTTGCGCGCCAGCGCGGCGTGGCCGGCCTGTTCCTCTGTCGCAGCGCTGGGCGACGGGCTCACATATTCGGCCTCGTAGAGCGTGCCGCGATCGTGCAGGTAAGGCGCGAGAATGTCCGTGTACCAGCCGCCGCCCGGGGCGATTTCGAGCACCGTTTGGGTCGGCGCGATCTCGAAGAATTGCAGCGTGCCTTGCGGATGGCGGTAGACGTCGCGTGCCTTGGCGGCGTCGCTGCGCTGCGGGCCGGCGATCGCTGCGGCGAGCGAGTCCTGGCTCGACGGCGCTGATGCGCAGGCCGCCACCAGCAGCGCGGCCAATAGCCCGGTGAGTGTGTAGCGCAGCGTGCGAAGCATCGGAGTGGAGTGGTGGGTCATGGTGGCTGGGATGGATGGATTCGGATAAGCCGCGGTGAACCTTGGAAAAAGCGGCAACAGGCCTAACGATAAGCGTTTGCGGCGTAGTTTGCACGACGCGTGTTCTGCACGCCGCGCAGATTCAGCGTATGGTATTTCGCGAGCGAGCTGCGCGCTGCTGCTGAAGCAGCCAGGATCGCGGCACACACATCAATCCCGCGTCGCCTGCATGGGGATCGGGGATCGTCGATTCGAGCGGAGAGTCTTGCATGTCTATTCAGTCACACCCGCAGCTACACTCGCAGTCAAACCCGCAGCCAAAACCGCCGCGCCAACTGCGCCTCGGCGCCTTCATGCGCCCCGTGACGATTCACACCGGCGCCTGGCGTTATCCGGGCGCCTACCCCGATGCCAATTTCAACTTCGCGCATATGAAGCGCTTCGCGCAGACACTCGAGCGCGGACGCTTCGATGCCTTCTTCATGGCCGATCATCTGGCCGTGCTCAACATGCCGGTGGAGTCGTTAAAGCGCAGTCATACGGTCACGTCGTTCGAACCGATGACCTTGCTGCCGGCGCTCGCGGCCGTGACCGAGCGCCTCGGCCTGATCGCCACGGCGTCCACCACGTTCGACGCGCCGTATCACGTCGCCCGCCGCTTTGCCTCGCTCGATCACATTAGCGGCGGCCGGGCCGGCTGGAATCTCGTCACCACTTCGAACCCGGATGCCGCGCTCAACTTCGGCCTCGAAGAGCACGTCGAGCACGATGAGCGATATCGGCGCGCGCGCGAATTCTTCGACGTCGTCACCGGACTATGGGATAGCTGGGCCGACGACGCGCTGATTCGCGACGTCGAGTCCGGCATCTTCTTCGATCCGGACAGACTGCACGTGCTCGATCACAAGGGCAAGTACTACTCGGTGCGCGGTCCGCTCAACATCGCACGTCCGGTGCAGGGTTGGCCGGTGATCGTGCAGGCCGGCTCCTCCGAAGCGGGACGGCAGATCGCCGCCGAAACCGCCGAGGCCGTTTTCACCGCGCAGACGACCCTCGCCGACGGCCAGCGTTTTTACGCGGACGTCAAAGGCCGCATGGAGAAACTTGGGCGCCCGCGCGACCATATGAAGATCTTGCCCGCCGCGTTCGTGGTGGTGGGCGACACGCTCGATGAAGCGCTGGAAAAGCGCGCCCGTCTGGACACGTTCGTGCATTACGACAGCGGCATCGCGTCGCTGTCGATCGCGCTCGGACACGATGTGTCGAGCTTCGACCCGGATGGCTCGCTGCCGGAGATCCCCGAGAGCAACGCGAGCCGCACGAGCCGGCAGCGTGTGGTCGAGTGGGCCGAGCGGGACAAACTGACGATCCGGCAACTGGCGCAGCGCATCGGCGGCTACTCGGGGCTCGAAATGGTCGGCACGCCCGCGATGATCGCCGATCAGATGGAAGCGTGGCTCGTCGGTGAAGGTTCGGATGGCTTCAATGTGATGTTCCCGTATCTGCCGGGCGGGCTCGACGATTTCGTCGACAAGGTGATTCCGGAACTGCAGCGCAGAGGTATTTTCCGGCGTGAATATGAAGGGACGACGCTGCGGGAAAATCTCGGTTTGCCCCGTCCGGAAAACCGCTTTTTCCGCGCTTGAACGCAGTCCCGTCGAACCCGGTTATTGGCGCCAGCGTCCCTCGTCCTAATGTTCGCCCACGAGCTGCGTGCGCCTGACTTCGGAGAGATGAAGCAGGATGAGCGACACCCAAACGATGCCGTAGAGCAGCATGAAGCAGCTCGAGCGAATCTTCAGCAGGTCGAGCAGCGCGCCGAACAGGATCGGCAACAGGAAGCCGCCCAGCCCGCCCGCGAGCCCGACGATGCCGGTGACGATGCCCATGTTGGCGGGGAAGTCGTCGGCGACATATTTGAACGTGGACGCCATGCCGAACGCGAACACCGCGCCCAGCACGAACGTGAGCGCGACAAAGCCCGCGAGCGGCATGCTGAGGTGCAGCGTGGCCGTGCCGTCGATCGTGTGAATCACGAAGTCGGTGGCCGGATACGAGAGAATGAACAGACAGATCCACGCGACCCACAAACCCCACCACGTCACGTTGTGCGCGCCGAACCGGTCGGCGAGTATGCCGCCCACTGCGCGCAGCACCGAGCCTGGCAGGGAGAAGCCCGCTGCGAACGCCGCGGCCGCCACCAGCGACATGCCGTACTCGGCCTTCAGGTATTGCGGAATCCATAGCGAGAGCGCCGTGAAGCCGCCGAACGTGATCGAGTAATACTGGCACAGGCGCCAGACGCGGGCGTCGGCGAGCACACGGAACGACGCGAGCAACGAGCCGCCCTTCTTGCCTGCGCCCGGATCGGGAGCGGAGGCGAACCAGAAGATCAGCGCGGTCACGAGCAGCGCGAGCGCATAGATGCGCGGCACGAAGCGCCAGCCGTAAGCGGCCTCGAGCGACGGCGTGACGAACAGATTGACCGCTGCGCCAACCGTGCCGGCGCCGAAAAAGCCCATTGCGCCTCCGCGCCGTTCGGGCGGAAAGAAGCGCGCGACATACGGTGTGCCCACGGCGAACGACGCACCCACGCAACCGAGGAAGAGCCCGATCACGAGGAACTGCCAGAACTGCGTCGCATAGCTGACGATGTAGACCGGCACGGCGCAGACCGTGAGCAGGAGCGTCATGACGATGCGCCCGCCGAACCGGTCCGTCCATACGCCGAGCGGCAGGCGCATGGCTGCGCCGGTGAGCACGGGCGTGGCGGTGAGCAGGCCGAACTCCGTGCTGTTCAACCCGAGCTCGTCGCGTAGTTGCACGCCAAGCACGCCGAACATCATCCAGACCACGAAGCAGACGAGGAACGCGAGCGTGCTCACGAGCAGGGTGGACCACGCTTTGGCGTCCACCACGATCGGCGCGCCGACGATCTGGGTGGCGATTTTGTTGGACTCGCTGCGCAGATTCATGTCATCTCTCTTGTCCTGATTGCTCATTGCACCAGCGGGCTCGTTGCGGCATCGACGGCGGCGTTTTCGAGCGACGCCCCCGCTGCGAGGATCGAAACGTACTGCTGGATGGCCTTGTGGCGCACCCGCTCCGCGAGGAAGCGGGCAATCTCACCGGCGGCGGATTCGAACGCCACCGGCTCGCCGGCCACGCGCCGCTCGATGCGTATAACGTGAAAGCCGAAGCGCGTGCGCACGAGCCGCGGCAGAAGCCCCACGCCGGGACTGTCGAACAGTGCGCTTTCGAACTCGGGCACGGTGTCGCCGCGCATCAGTTGGCCAAGGCTGCCTCCCACGCCCGCGGATGGGCAGTTCGAGAGTTCGCGAGCACGCGCTTCGAAAGTCTCCGGCTCGCGCAGCAAGACGTTGAGCGCGTCTTCGGCCTTGTGGCGCAGGAGCGCGAGCGGCACGCGGTCCGTCACTGCAAAGAGAATGTGGCTCGCGTAGACGATCTCGTTGCGTATGAAGCGCGCAGGATGCTGCTCATAGAAGCGCCGGCAGTCGTCGGCCGTCGGTTCCGGCACGCGCAGTTCGCGTGCGAGCAGCGCATCGAGTGCGTCGTCGTCGAGCGGGGTACCGGCGTCGATCAGCGCGAGTTCGACGGCGCGCTGGCGCAGCAGTTCGCGCACCACCAGCGCGCGCCGGGCGGCGAGCGGCGGGTCGGGATCGTCCGCGTGATGGCGGCTCTCCGAAACGATGGCCGCCAGATCGATTTCAACGTGATTGACCCGTGCGGGCAGTTCGCTCGCCACGGCTTGCGAATCGGCATTCATCGCGGCATTCATCGAGGTGCCTCCGTGAAGGATCAACGCCTAAGAATCAACGCTTGCGCACGAGCTGATAGGGCCGCAACAGATAGGCAACCGAAGCAATGCCGCTCCAGATGTGGACCATGCGCGTGAAAGGCGAGACGAGGAAGATCGTGAAGCCGAGGGCGATGTGCGTCTGATAGACGAGCGGCACGCCGTCGAGCAGGCTTGCGACGTTGCCGCGGAACGTCACCACGCCTTTCACGTAGTCGGTGAGCTGTTCGAACATCGCGCCGTCCATATGGCGCGCGGAGAGTACGACGGTGCCGAGCCCCAGGGCGAGCTGCACCCACAGCATCAGCACGATGATGATGTCCCACGCCTTGCTGTTGCGGCGGATGCGCGTGTCGCCCAGCCGCCGCACGATCAGCAGCGAGAGTCCGACGATAGCGAAGAGGCCCGCGACGCCACCCGCGACCATCGCGAGCAACTGGTGCACGGATGCCGAAATGAACGGCGCCACGAGCCAGTGCGGCGCGAGAAAGCCCAGGAAGTGCCCCATCACCACGACCAGGATGCCCCAGTGAAAGAGGTTGCTGCCGAGTCGCAGGGTGCCGCGCCGCAGGAGCTGGGAGGAGTCGCTCTTCCACGTGTACTGCTCGCGGTCGAAGCGCACGAGCGAGCCTAACAACAACACCGCCAGACAGATGTATGGGTAGATGCCGAACAGGAACTGATGCAAATAAGGGCCCATGGCTGCTCCTTGCTGATTGCACTGGATTGCGTGCTGCTGAATGCGTCAAACTTGTTCGAGCGCGCCGGCTTTAGCGCGGCGGGCGGCGCGCATGGAACTGGACTGGCGCGACGGCCGGCTGCGACGCCCCGACGAAGCGCACCGGCTCCTCGCTATAGGCGGCATCGAGCGCGTTCAGGCCCTCGCTGTCGTGAGGCATGTTGGCATCGTCGTCGTGCGCGTCTTCGGGCAACGCGGTATCCGTGTTGCCCGCGAGCGCCAGCACGGCGCCCGTCACGTACGCGTAATGGCTATTGCGGCGGCTCAGCTCCGCAGTGATCGACTGCAGGATCGCGGTGGTTTCGCCGAGCAGCGAGTGCGCCTCGTTAGCTTCGAGTATCGACAGATATTCGAGGAACACCGGCAGATAGTCGGGCAACTGTTGCGGGCCGAGCAGCAGGCCGTGCCGCTCGTACATCTGCTTCAGATCGATCATGGCCTGGCCGCGCTCACGCGATTCGCCGTGCACGTGCTCGAACAGATGCAGCGAGGTGGCGCGGCCGCGATCGAACAGCGCCACGTAGTTCTCCTGCAGCGAAAGCAGGTCGCGCGAGCCGAGGTATTCGAGAAAACGCAGCAGCCGCTCGCGCGTCTCGCCGCGCAACGCGCGCTCTCCTTGCACGTGGGCGCGCGCCTCGGCGAGCGTTGCGAGCGTCGTTTCGTCCGGATATTCGAGGCACATGGCGAGCAACCTGAACGTCAGGCTATTGGGGCGGATCGAGAACATGTCAGATCTCCCGGATCGGGATCTGGCGATGGCCGCTCTTCGGCGCGAACAGACTCGCCTCGCTGCGGCCGTCGGAGCAGCCGTTGCCGAACGTGAAGCCGCACGACGAGCGCAGATCGAACGCGTTCTCCGCGTACTCGCGGTGCGTCGTGGGAATCACGAAGCGGTCTTCGTAATTCGCGATCGCGAGATAGCGGTACATCTCTTCGACCTGATGCAGCGAGAGCCCCACCTGCGCCAGCACCTGGGTGGCGTCCAGGCGATCCACGTGGCGCGCGCGCATGAACGCGCGCATCGCGAGCAGCCGTTCGAGCGCTACCTGCACGGGCTGTTCGTCACCGGCCGTGAGCAGGTTCGCCAGATAGCGCAGCGGAATGCGCAGCGACTGCACGTCGGGCAGCCAGCCGTTCATGCCGAGCTCGCCGCTGTTCGCGGCGGCGTTGATGGGCGAGAGCGGCGGCACGTACCAGACCATCGGCAGCGTGCGGTACTCGGGATGAAGCGGAAACGCGATGCGCCAGTCGATCGCCATCTTGTAGACCGGCGAGCGCTGTGCGCCGTCGATCCACGCAGCGGGCACGCCGTCGCGTTCGGCCTGCGCGATCACCTCGGGATCGAACGGATCGAGGAACACGTCGAGCTGCGCCTGATAGAGGTCTTTCTCGTCGGCGACGCTCGCGGCTTCCTGGATGCGGTCCGCGTCGTAGAGCAGCACGCCCAGATAGCGGATGCGGCCCACGCAGGTTTCCGAGCAGACAGTCGGCTGCCCGGCCTCGATGCGCGGATAGCAGAAGATGCACTTCTCGGCCTTGCCGCTTTGCCAGTTGAAGTAGATCTTCTTGTATGGGCAACCGGAGACGCACATGCGCCAGCCGCGGCACTTGTCCTGATCGATGAGCACGATGCCGTCTTCCTCGCGCTTGTAGATCGAACCGGACGGACACGCGGCCACGCATGCCGGATTGAGGCAGTGCTCGCACAGACGCGGCAGATACATCATGAAGGTGTTTTCGAACTGGCCGTAGATGTCCTTCTGCACATTCTCGAAGTTGTAATCCTTGGCGCGCTTCTCGAACTCGCCGCCGAGGATTTCCTCCCAGTTCGGCCCCCACTCGATCTTCTCCATGCGCTCGCCGCTCACGAGCGAGCGCGGCCGCGCAACCGGCGTCGCGCCCGTGTTGCCGGCTTCCTGCAGATGCGCGTAATCGAAGGTGAAGGGCTCGTAGTAATCGTCGATCTCGGGCAGATGCGGGTTCGCAAAGATCTGCGCGAGCAGTCGCCACTTGCTGCCCAGACGCGGCTCGATCTTGCCGTCGGGCTTGCGTACCCAGCCGCCGCGCCAGCGTTCCTGGTTCTCCCATTCCTTCGGGTAGCCGATACCGGGCTTCGTTTCGACGTTGTTGAACCAGGCGTATTCCATGCCTTCGCGGCTCGTCCAGACGTTCTTGCAGGTGACCGAGCAGGTATGGCAGCCGATGCACTTGTCGAGGTTCAACACCATGGCAATCTGGGCGCGGACTTTCATGACGCTTCTCCTTCGCGAATCGCGGCGGGCAGGGCGCCGACCGGCGTTTCTTCCTCGTCGAGCCAGTCGATCTTCTTCATCTTGCGCACGATGAGGAACTCATCGCGGTTCGAGCCGACCGTGCCGTAGTAGTTGAAGCCGTAGGCCAGTTGCGCGTAGCCGCCGATCATGTGCGTCGGCTTGAGCGAGATGCGCGTGACCGAGTTGTGAATCCCGCCGCGCGTGCCGGTGATTTCCGAGCCCGGCGTGTTCACGATCTTTTCCTGGGCGTGATACATCATCACCATGCCGCGCGGAATGCGCTGGCTGACCACGGCGCGCGCGCACAATGCGCCGTTCGAGTTGTAGCACTCGATCCAGTCGTTATCGACCACGCCGATCTGCGCCGCATCCTGTTCCGAGATCCAGACGATCGGCCCGCCGCGCGAGAGCGTGAGCATCAGCAGATTGTCGGTGTAGGTGCTGTGGATGCCCCACTTCTGGTGCGGCGTGATGAAATTCAGCGCGATCTCGGGATTGCCGTTCGAGCGCGCGCCGACCATATGCTCGTAGCTGCCGGTGTCGATGGGCGGTTTGTAGACGCACAGCGCTTCGCCGAACGCGCGCATCCATTCGTGATCCTGATAAAGCTGCTGTCTGCCGCTTAGCGTGCGCCACGGGATCAGCTCGTGCACGTTCGTATAGCCCGCGTTGTACGAGACGTGTTCGGATTCGATGCCGCTCCACGTGGGCGACGAGATGATCTTGCGCGGCTGGGCCTGGATGTCGCGAAAGCGGATTTTCTCGTCCGCGCGCGCCTCGGCCAGATGCGCGTGCTCGATGCCGGTGATCTTGCTGAGCGCCTCCCACGCTTTTACCGACACATCGCCGTTGGTCTCGGGCGCGAGCGAGAGAATGGTTTCGGCGGCATCGAGCGCGGTTTCGATGCGCGGGCGGCCAGCGGCGTCGCCGGATTTCGGCTCGTCCGCGTAGCGGTAGTTGAGGTGGCCGAGTTCGGCCACTTCCTTCTGCGTGTTCCAGCTAATGCCCTTGCCGCCGTTGCCGAGCGTGTCCAGCAGCGGGCCGAGCGAGGTGAAGCGGTGATACGTCTCGGGATAATTGCGCTCCACCACGACCACCGCCGGCATGGTCTTGCCGGGCACCGGTTCGCATTCGCCTTTCTTCCAGTCGGCCACGCCGAACGGCTGCGCGAGTTCGCCCGGCGCGTCGTGCGCGATGGGCGAGAGCACCACGTCGCGCTCCTTGCCCAGATGCCCCACGCTCAGTTCGGAGAAGCGCTTCGCGATGCCCTTGAAAATATCCCAGTCGCTGCGCGCCTGCCAGGCGGGATCGACGGCCGCGGAGAGCGGGTGGATGAACGGATGCATGTCGGACGTGTTCATGTCGTCCTTCTCGTACCACGTGGCAGTGGGCAGCACGACGTCCGAGTACATGCAGGTGGTCGACATGCGGAAGTCCAGCGTGCAGAGCAGATCGAGCTTGCCGCGCGGCGCTTCGTCATGCCAGGCGATTTCTTCGGGATGCGGCGCGCCCTGTTTCGCGATCTCCTCGCCCTGCACGCCGTTGGTCGTGCCGAGCAGATGCTTGAGAAAATATTCGTGGCCCTTGCCCGACGAGCCAAGCAGATTCGAGCGCCACACAAACATGTTGCGTGGGAATACGGCGGGATCGTCGGGGTCTTCGCAGGCGAACTTGAGGCTGCCGTCCTTGAGCTTGCCGGCGACGCTGGCGCCCGCGTCGGCGGGTTCGCCGAGCGTGCGCCCGAGTTCGAGCGGATTGGTGGTGAGTTGCGGTGCCGACGGCAGCCAGCCCATGCGCTCCGCGCGCACGTTGTAGTCGATGGGCGCGCCGTGATAGGCCGACTTGTCCGCGAGCGGCGAGAGCAGGTCGGTCGGGTTCATCGGGTCGTAGCGCCACTGGTCGGTATGCGCGTAGAAGAACGAGGTCGCATTCATCTGGCGCGGCGGACGGTTCCAGTCGAGCGCGAACGCGAGCGGAGTCCAGCCCGTTTGCGGCCGCAGCTTCTCCTGGCCCACGTAATGCGACCAGCCGCCGCCCGACTGGCCCACGCAGCCGCACATCACCAGCATGTTGATGATGGCGCGGTAAGCCATGTCCATATGGAACCAGTGATTGATGCCCGCACCGATGATCACCATCGATTTGCCCTGGGTCTTGTCGGCGTTCTCGGCGAACTGGCGCGCGACGTTGATCACGTCCGCGCGCTTCACGCCCGTGATCGCTTCCTGCCATGCGGGCGTGTAAGGGACGTCGTCGTCGTAGCCTTGCGCGATGTCCTTGCCGCCGAGCCCCTGATCGAGGCCGTAGTTCGCGATGAACAGATCGTAGACGGTCGCCACGAGCCGCTCGCCCTCGCGCGTGGCCACGCGGCGCACACCGATGCGGCGGCTCAGCACCGACTGATGTCCGGTGTGCGCGAAGTGCGGATGCGCGACGTTGCCGAAGTACGGAAAGGCTGCGTCGACCACCTCGTCGTGTCCGTCGACGAGCGACAGCGCCGGCGTAAGCGGCTCGCCTTGCGCGTTTTCCTCGCGCAGATTCCACTTGCCGCGGTCCTCGCCTTCCTGTTGACCCCAGCGAAATCCCACCGAGCCCACCGGTACCGCGAACGCGCCGTTCGCCGCATCGATCACGACGGTTTTCCAGTCGGCATTGTTGGTCTGGCCGAGCGCATCGGCGAAGTCGGAGGCCCGCAGATAGCGGTCGGGCACGTACTGTCCAGCGCGCTCGACGAGCGTGACGAGACACGACATGTCGGTGTAGCGGCGGCAGTAATCGGTGAAATACGCGCTCTTGCCCGCGAGGTGGTACTCCTTGAGGATCACGTGGCCCATCGCGAGCGCGAGCGCCGCGTCGGTGCCCTGCTTGGGATGCAGCCAGATGTCGCCGAACTTCGCGCCTTCGGCGTAATCGGGGAAGATCGAGACGATTTTCGCGCCGCGATAGCGCGCCTCCACCATGAAGTGCGCATCGGGCGTGCGGGTCTGCGGTACGTTCGACCCCCACATCACGATGAACGTGGAGTTGTACCAGTCCGCGGATTCGGGCACGTCGGTCTGTTCGCCCCACGTTTGCGGCGAGGCGGGCGGCAGGTCGCAATACCAGTCGTAGAACGAGAGGCACACGCCGCCGATGAGCGAGAGATAGCGGGAGCCTGCCGCATACGAGACCATCGACATGGCGGGAATCGGCGAGAAGCCGATCACGCGATCGGGGCCGTGGCGCTTGATGGTGTGCACGTTCGCCGCCGCGACGATCTCGGTGACTTCGCTCCAGTCGGCGCGCACGAAGCCGCCGAGGCCGCGGCGCTTTTGATAACTGTTGCGGGCCGCTTCGTCGTCGACGATCGCGGCCCACGCGTCCACCGGCGCGAGCGTGCGGCGCTTCTCACGCCACAACTTCACGAGCGCGCTGCGCACGAGCGGATACTTGAGACGGTTCGCGCTATAGAGGTACCACGAATACGAGGCGCCGCGCGAGCAGCCGCGTGGCTCGTGGTTGGGCATGTCGGGGCGCGTGCGCGGGTAGTCGGTCTGCTGCGTTTCCCACGCGACGATGCCGCCCTTCACGTAGATTTTCCACGAACACGAGCCTGTGCAGTTGACGCCGTGCGTCGAGCGCACGATCTTGTCATGCGCCCAGCGCGTGCGGTAGGCATCCTCCCACTTTCTGTCCTCGTCTGTAACGGCGCCGTGGCCGTCCGCGAATTGCGGCCTCGGGGTTGTGAAGTAACGCAGACGGTCCAGAAAATGGCTCATGGCGCCTCCAGGTTTCGCGTTCAGGAATTAGTAATTAAATGAAACCATTCGCAGGAAGTAAAGGAGAGATGATTGCAACCGCGCTCGACCATTGAGGTTCGATGACGTCGGTCAAAGAATTGCAATTGAGATAACAATGACTGGATTCAGTAATGTCCAATCGGTTATAGATGAGATCTGCTGGGAATGCAAACAGGAAGGAGGCCATGGCGCGGCCCAGTCAGAAAGATCGCGCGAGCGGCCGCAGCCTCGCTTTGCGTCTATCTGGCGGGGACGTTGGGCTACTGGCTGTGTCGGGCGTGAAGCATGTCCCTGAAGGCTATTTCAATTGTGGATTTCAGGAAGATCTTCTATTTTTATGGAATAGGTGCTTTTAGTCGCTCTGGGGAAAGTTGCCACGTTAGACAAGAAGTCTTATATAAATGTGGATACCTTATAAAATCGAGAGGGCGACCTCCGGGATTGCAGGTGCAACGGTGTCTTTGAGGGCAAGTCTTACAAGATTAAACAGGTCTTTGAGAGTGCGATTCATCAGTTCAATAGTCGCGAGCGTAATCGCAGCGTTTGGGAACGTTTGAAACCGGGCATCGCACCCACTCGGATCATGCCCTGGAAGACCGCCTTCGTTCGATTATCCTGGTGAACTACATCCGGTCGGGTTCCGGCAGCGCGTCTCACGGCCCGTACGCTACAATGCCGACAGCCTGAAAACCGGAATATCAATGAAGATCCGCACTTTATCTCTCGCATGCATAACGACCGCCGCCGTGCTGCTCGTAGGGTGTACGGCCGTCTATAAGAACACGGACGCGTGTGAACAGATGATGCGCAGCAAACTGGCTGACGTGTCGCCCGAGCAGTTTCCCGAGGTGTCGGTCGACAAGCTGTCGGTCGACCATACGGGTACCGGTATCCACGGCTCGCGGGTCGTCGTCGAAGGCTCGCTCTCGCATATGCAGACCGCTTCCGAGGTGGCGGTGGCCTCGGCGCCGAAGGGCGCTTCGGGCGTAGTGGCCGCGTCGGCTGCTATGGCTGCCTCCGCCTCGGCCGCCTTAGCCGAGACTGCTGCCGTCGCATCAACTGCCTCAGCCGCCGCGCCTGCCACAGCGCTCGCCGCTGCTTCGGGCGCTTCCGCTACCGCGGCAACCGTCAAACCGGTCAAACCCAAGAAGGTAGTGAGGGCCGCCGCCGTCGAATGTACCTTCACGGGGCTGAATCTGGCATCGTTCCGTTGGTTGGCCCCGCCGGAACTCGTCAAGACCAACGAGGACGCCGCGAGCGATAGCGCGGAATAAACGCCGCTGCGCGCTGGGCCTGTATCCCTTGATTCTCGGGTTCCGTGTACGGCGTGAGCCGGCTTCGATGTACGTTTCGACAGTCCTGGCCGTGCGTTCACGCCGGCTAGTCGGCGCGCGCAAACAGCGCCGCTTGCGAATCTTCTTCACACATCTTGTCACGATGTCGCTTCATCATCTTGTCACAATATCGATTCCTTAAAGATCAGCAAGACTAACAATCTCATCACTGCTCATTCCCGGAATCGAACTATCGCACCTGGCTCATAGCAAATATGCCCGGCTGCGGACCTGGCGAATTTTCAGTCAGAACGCGTAGTACGGGCCGGCGCCGGCCGGGGTGAGGCGCGCCTCGATGGCGGTGTAGATGCGGCGTCCATAGAAGAACGGCAGACCCCAGCCGAAACTGTTGCTCGAGATGCCCGCCAGGTTGCTGAATGCGTTGTTGGACGAGTTGAAGAGCGCCGTCGCGTTGCCCACCGAATAGGACACCACGGCCGTCGCGCCGTCGCTGCCCGCAATGGTCGCGCTCGCGGCCTGCGACCCGGCTGGGCAGTACCACAGGCCGCATTGCGGCATCCCGGCGTTGGCGATGAACAGCGCGTTCGAGCCGCTGTCTAGGTAGCTGAACGAATAAGTCCGGCTGTTGCTGAGCGTCGTGACGTAGCCGCTCTGGGCATTCGCCCGCAGTACCGTCGCTGCGCCCAGTACATTGTTCGCCTGGGTGCCGATACCGAAGATCAGCGAGCCGCTCACCGTCGGCGCGCCGGTGGCGGCGACGGCCGGCAGGTCGATCACGACGCCGTTGTTGTCGAGCGCAAAGGCGCTCACCGGATTCGTGACCTGCTGGGCGAGCGGTTGGGCGCTCGCCTGACAGGCGCCGGTCGTGCCGCAACTGTAGTACCAGCGCGGTGCGGCCGTATTCGCGCAGGTGCTGCCGCAATCCGCGGCAAACAGTCCGACGCCGAGAATGCCGTTGCTGCGCAAGCTGCTTGAGGTCTGCATGGCGAGACCGGCGCCGCTGCAGTCGGACGGCACGCTCGGCACTGTGGGGTCGGCGATCAACTGGACCGGCAGTGCGGCGGCCAACTGGCCGGCCATCCGCACATCCGCGCTGCGCACGGCACCCCACGTGTAACCGCCGCCGAATACCGCACATTCGCCGACGCTGCCGCCGCCTGCCTGCAGCGCCGGCAATTGCAGCGTGGCTGGCAACGCCGAGGCGAGGATGCGCAGTCCCTGCGAGCCGGTGTCGACCTGCACGTTGTCGATGGTCGCGCAGTGGCTGGTGCCGGGCACGCAAACCGTGACACTGGTCGTGAGCATATTGCGCGTCAGGCCGGGCGCGGTGCTTACGGCGATCGGCTGCACGTTCGGCATGCTCGACTGGGCGATCGCCGCCGGACTGCTGGCCTTGCTGCCGGGCGAAGTGGCGGCGAGCGGCGCGCTGGTGGCGCCCGAGGCGGTGACGGGGGAGGACGCGGTGCCGGTTGCGCTGCTGCTGCCGCCACCGCCGCCGCAGGCGGAGAGGGCGCCGCATAGCGCGCTGCCTATAAGGAGCAGGAACACGGAGCGGGTCGGCATGAGCGGGCTCCTTCAGGGCAGATCGTCAGGCGTCACGCCGGCGGGCAGCGCGCCTGGCAGCCAGGCGCGGCCTATGTAGCTGCGCATCTGGCCGCCCGACTCCACGACCACATCGGGTTGCACCACCCGCGAGGCATGCAGCTCGCGTTCGGCCGCAAGACCCGCGGCGGCGCCCGTCCGGTAGGAGGCGTCGTAGGCACCCAGCAGGGCCGGCAGATCGGGCATGGTCGGGCCCTGCCAGGTGTAGGCGAAGATCTCGCCGGTGTTCGAGGCGTACTCGTTGATCGTCGTGCCGCCCGTATCGACGCTCGTGCGCATCAGCACGGCGCCGTTCAGCAGCACGACCGGCGCGGTGGCGGACGCGCTTGAGCCAGTGGAGCCAGTGGAGCCAGTAGAGCCAGTAGAGCCAGTAGAGCCAGTAGAGCCAGTAGAGCCAGTAGAGCCAGTAGAGCCGGCTGCCACCGCTGCACCGGTCGAGCCGGCGCTGACGGCGCTGACCGCGCCGATGGCCTCGCCGAGCGCTGCGTGAGCGCATGTTATGGGCAGTAAGGCGGCAAGCGCGGCCACCCGTACGGCGCTGGTGTTGAACGATCCAGGGACGATCCTCGATACCTGCATGGCTGACCTCTCGTTTCATTTTTAAGACGGTAAATTCAAGATATCACTGAGGTTTCCTGAGCAATGCCGGCAAGGTCGAACGAGGTGTTCTGAAATCTCAAAAATGGTCATCGTGCGAGCTGGGAATGGCTCGAATAAACAAGGGGATAGCGCCTCTGACAGGACTGTCTGATGCAGATGTGGGAAACGTTGTGAATTGTTAAAACTGGGCACGCCATGACGGCTGTTAAAGCGTGTCGTCCGGGCCATTTCCGGTTGCGCGGGAAGCGCCATTCCGACGCGGCGATGAGTGCTTCGCCGTGGGCCCGGAACACACGCTAAAAGCGCCTTTGCGGCCCCGTCCGACGGGAGCCATACCGGCTTTTTGCACAGGTTCGTCCGGTGCCGGTAAAATCACGGGTTGATCCACGGAAACTTGCCGTGGCGTAGCGGAAGGATTCCCTGAACATGACTGATCTTCGTCTTACCAAGCGGTTTGC
This sequence comes from Paraburkholderia sp. SSBN10T, assembly GCF_056619545.1. Taxonomy (NCBI): domain Bacteria; kingdom Pseudomonadati; phylum Pseudomonadota; class Betaproteobacteria; order Burkholderiales; family Burkholderiaceae; genus Paraburkholderia; species Paraburkholderia sp. SSBN10T. The sequence goes on along the minus strand of NZ_JBWQQI010000008.1, from coordinate 227,236 downwards.
AGTATTGCTGATGGCAGGCGGGCTGGTCGCCGGCTGCGGTACCTCGTCGCCGACCCAGATTGACTACAAGAGCGATTCCAAATCGAAGCAGGTCTCGCTGGCCGTGCCGCCGAACATGATCGATGAGACGTCCGATCAGCGCTCGCTACCGCCACAGGGCGGCGAAACCTCGTTGTCCACGCTCAAGCAGGTGCAGGCCCAGGCGCCGGTTGCCGATCTGGGCGTGCTGCCGCCCGTCAAGGGCATGCATATCCAGCGTGACGGCACGGAAAGCTGGCTCGTGATCGACGGCAAGACGCCCGATCAGGTCTGGCCGCAAATCCGTCGTTTCTGGCAGGAGCAGGGCTTCCTGCTGGTGGTCGACCAGCGCGACAAGGGCGTGATGGAGACCGACTGGAACGAAACCCATGCGCAGATCAACGAGGGCCTGATCCGCGACACGCTGTCGAAGGCGATGGGCAATTCCTATGTCGCCTCCGAGCGCAACAAGTACCGTACCCGTCTCGAAACCGCGCCGAGCGGTGGCACCTACGTGTTCGTCAGCCAGAAGGGCATGCAGGAAGCCCTGAGCGGCGCCAACAACGATTCCACCACCTGGCAGCCCAAGCCGAACGATCCGGGCCTCGAAACCGAGTATCTGAAGCGCCTGATGGCGTCGCTGGCAACGGCCGATTCGCGTGGCGACACGCAGAGCGCGGCGCTGTCGCCGGCCGGCGCGCAGACGGCGCCGGCTGCGGCAACCGCAGGCGCAAACTCGGCTGCGGCCAGGAACGCGGCGCAAAACGTCGCCCTGGCGGCGCAACAGCCTACGCCGGAGCAGGACGCGGCGAGCACCTCGGCGCAATATACGTCGACCGAGCTTACGCTCGGCGAGCCGTATGACCGTGCGTGGGTGCGCGTGGGCATCGCGCTGGATCGCAGCAACTTCACGGTGGACAACCGCGACCGTACGCGTGGCCTGTATTCGGTGCGCTACGTGGATCCGAAGGACATGACGTCGGCCGAACAGGGCTTCTGGAGCCAGGTGTTCCATGGCAAGACCGAAAAGGTCGCCAAGCAGTACCTCGTGAACGTGCGCGCTGTCACGCCTGACCAGACCCGCGTGTCGGTGGTCGACGACAAGGGCAATATCGACTCGTCGGCGCCGGCCAAGCAGATCATGAACCTCGTGGTCGATCAGTTGCGCTGATCCATCGGGCTTCGCTCGAAAACCCGCCTGGGGTGGTTTCCCAGGCGGGTTTTTTTATGGCCGCTGTTTTTGCGGGAGTGCGCCTGTGGTCCCGTTGACGGATCGGCCCCGTGCGCATGGAGCTTGCTTATCTGGCCGGACCAGGACCAAGGAGACCGGCCATGTTCGACCTTATTCCCTACTGGATGTGGGCAGTCAGTTTGCTCTTTCTCGCGCTGGTGTGCGGCGCAGCGCTCTCGGAGCATGAGCCGAGGCATGCGGCGGTGCGCACGCGCGGGCTTGGGCTGCGTATCAAGTGGCGGGTGCGCTGAGCGCCGGCACCGTTTTCTCAGCGGATGTGCGGTCCGCACGTAACGTGACGTTACGGCGTAACGCGCCGCAAAAACCCTTCCGTTTTTCCGTGCGATAAAAAAATAAATATAAAAATCAATCGCTTGCGATTGTGTGTCAACGGTATTTCAGCCTGGCACGCAAGCTGCTGTTATCTATCTCATGGGGCCGGATGGCCACGCGGCGGCGGCGCTTGCAGCGACTGCGCGTGGCGCCGACTCACTCCGAAACCTGTTGATTGCACGCCGGACGACGAACCGGCGTGTTGCCGAATGATGGCTTGCGCGCTTGACGCGCGGCCCCGTTGGCCCCGTCGCCTATCCTCGTAGGGCGACGGTTTCGCCCGCGCTCCGCTGGAGCGCGGGCTATTTTTTTGCGTCAGTGGTTTTGCCCGCCTGCGTTCAGGCGTTCAGGTATCCGCGCCGCTCGGGCGGCGCGCTCCGAACGGAATGCGTTTGACGACGCCGGTCGCAAGCGCGGTGCCCATCAGGATGACGACGCAGCCCTCGAGCATGCCCGGCGAAACGCTTTCGCCAAGGAACAGCGCACCCCACAGGATGCCGAAGATCGGAATCACGAAGGTCACGGTGATCGCACGCGCGGGACCGATCGCCGCAATCAGGTGGAAGAACAGCATATAGGCGACCCCGGTGCAGGCGACGCCGAGCGCGATCACCGCGCCCCACGCGTGCAGCGAGACTGGCGTAGCGGGCCAGTAGATCACGGCGAGCGGCAGCAGCACGAGGGTGGCGCCGGTCATGGTGCCGGCGGCGACCGTGAGCGGATCGACGCCGCTCAGATGGCGCTTCGTGTAGTTGGCGGCAATGCCGTACAGCAGCGTCGCGCCGAGCGCGGCCGCCGCGGCCAGCGCGGCGGTCTGCGGCGTGGCGCTGGCGCCGTGGGGCGTGGCGATCTGATCCCAGACCAGCATCAGCACGCCGAGGAAGCCGACCGCGAGGCCCACGCTGCGCAGCGCGCTCAGCCGGTCCTTGAGCCACAGGAACGCCACCAGCGCGCCCCAGAGCGGCGTGCTGGCGTTGATGACCGACGTCACGCCCGCCGACAGCGTCAATTCCGCGTAGGCGAACAGGCAGAACGGCGCGGCCGAATTCAGGATGCCGACCACCAGCAAGGGCAGCGCGCGCTTGCGCAACGTGGCGACCGCTTCGCGCACGGGCCGCCGGGCCACCAGCAGGACGATGAGAAACAGCGCGCCGATGCCGACGCGCAGCGCCATCAGCGGCGCCACGCCGAAGTCGGTCACGCCGACCCGGATAAACAGAAACGACGCACCCCACAGGGCAGCGAGAACGAGGAGTTGAAGCAGGCTTTTGGTATTCATGGGAAGCGCGTCTCGCGCAGTTGAGTCGGGACGCGAAGTGATGTTAACAGCGTGATCTCGCGGATGTTTCAGGCTGGAATGAAACAGCAAGATGTTTTTGCCTGGGCGGGTCCTGAAGGGTTAAGCGTAAGCGTCGTGAAGGCTGGCGTAAAACGAGCAATTCTCACGGATATGTGAGAAAAATTGACAGAAACGCGGGTTGGCAGCGAGACGGCGAGCGTGCCTGAGAAGCCGCAAAAGGGCAACCAAAGAGCAAGCGAAGGGCAACAAAAAAGGCACGCCCTCGGGCGTGCCTTGATTCCTCACATCGAGTATCCGCTCAATGCGGGATCATGCCTTGCAGGTAGTTCTGCTGCAGCCACACGATGATGCCGAGCACGATCGTAAGAATCAGCGAGTGCTTCAAGGTCTTCGAGAACACCACGCCTTCCTTGCCTTTGAGATCGGTGGTCGCCACGCCGGTGGAGATGTTCTGCGGCGAGATCATCTTGCCCATCACCCCGCCTGACGAGTTGGTGGCGGCCATCAGGACCGGATTGAGATTGAGCTGATTGGCGGCCACCACCTGCAGGTTGCCGAATAGGGCATTGCCGGAGGTGTCGCTGCCCGACAGGAACACCGCGACCCAGCCGAGAAAGGCCGACACCAGCGGGAAGAATGCGCCGACCGACGCCACGCCGAGCCCGAGCGTATAGGTGAGCCCCGAGTAGTTCATCAGGTAGGCGAGTGCGACGATGGTCGCCACCGTCAGGATGGCGATGCGCGTCTGCACCCAGGTATCGACAATGGCCCGGCCGAATTCGGCTGCGGACAGCCGCACCAGCAGCGCGGTGATGATCGCCGCAACCAGGATCGCGGTGCCGGTGGCGAGCGGCTGGAAGTCCCAGATGGCCGCATACGGCGTGTTGTACAGCGTGATGAAGACGGCCTTGTTCAGACCCGGCCAGGCGACCTTGACGTCGCCGATCGTGAAGACCTTGGCGATCGTCCAGATAATCACGACCACCGACACGATGATCCACGGATACCAGCCCTGCGCGCCGCTGATCTTGCCGCGCACCTCGCCGATCCGGTCGATGTTGACCGCGAACTGCGGATCGGCGGCGGGCTTCCAGACCTTCAGGAACGACACCGTCACGATCAGCGAGACCAGTGACGAGAGCACGTCGGTCAGACTGTAGTTGATGTAGTTCGAGGCGGCGAACTGGGTGATGGCGAAGCTGCCGCCGCCGACCAGCAACACCGGCCAGATGCGCAGCATGTTGCGAAAACCCGCATACACGGCAATCACATAGAACGGCAGCACCAGTGCGAACAACGGCAACTGGCGCCCGACCATCTTGGCGAGGGTGTCGGCAGGCAGGTGGGTGACGGCGCCGAGCACGGTGATCGGCACGCCGAGCGCGCCGAACGCCACCGGCGCGGTGTTGAAGATCAGCGTGAAGGTCAGCGCCTCGAGCGTCGGAAAGCCGAGCAGGATCAACAGCGAACTGGTGATGGCGACCGGCGTGCCGAAGCCGGAAATGCCTTCGAGCAAGGCGCCGAACGAAAAACCGATCACGACGAGGACGATGCGCCGGTCGTTCGGCAGGTTGTCGATCATCCACATGCGGAACGCGGCGAAGCGGCCCGAGCGTTGCGCGATGTTGTAGAGCAGGATCGCGTTGACCACGATCCACATGACCGGCCAGAGCGCGAATACCGCGCCGGCGACGACCGTATCGAAGGCGAGCCCAACCGGAAACTGCCAGCCGAAGATCGCCACCAGCAGTCCGACGATCAGTCCGGCGAGCGATGCCTGCCACGCCGGGAGCCGGGCCCAGCCGAGCAGCACCAGCACCACCAGGATCGGTAGCGCGGCGACGAGGAATGACGGCAACAGCGAATTGCCGATAGGGGTGAGTAGCTGATGAAACATCACGTCTCCTTCGTTGTTGTTGGAGTCGACGCGACGGACTGCGCGCTACCTGACGCGTCGGGTGGAGCAGGACGGATGGCGGTGTGGCTGCGTGCGGTGAGCGCACCGGATCGCGTATTTAAACAGATAGTGCATGTGGCGGTTCCAGCATAGGACTTGGGCCGGCGCAGTCAAGACGGGAAACTACGGCAAGGGCGTGGGGGAATACGCAGGCGGCGCGGAGATGGCTCGAGGGTGGCCTGGAAATGACATGGACGTCATGAATGGATGACGTGGCACGCACTGGAGAGGCAACAGGCGTGATGAGCGGTAGTGGGTAGTGCAGTGAGGCGCTGCGAGGGGAGATGCAGCACGTAATCGGCAATAGGCCGGAAGCAATGGATCAGGAGCAGCGCGCTAGGGGCAGCGTATCGACGCGAGCCGCTGCCCTGCGCGCATAACCCGGCTCAGGTGGCCGGTTGGCTGGCTTAGCGATGGCCGTGCCAGCCGCCGCCCCAATGCCCACCCCAGCAGCAACCGCCGCCCCAAAAACCGGCGAAGCCGATCGAAACCGACGGCCCCCAGTAGGCGGGATAGCCGTATCCATAGTAGGCAGGGTAGGCCGGATACGGATAGTAGGCGGGATAGACCGGCGCAGGGGCCGGCACATAGACCTGCTGGGCCACCACCGGCGCCGCGCTTGACACGGCCGGCACGGTGTACGAGCCGGACGTCGTCACCGAGGGCGGCGGCGGGGCAGGGATCGGAGCGTGCTGGTTCAACGCGCCGACGGGCTCGCCGCTCGCCGTCACCGGCACAGCCGTTTGGGTCGCCGAAGCCGGTACGGTTGCGTAATAGCCGTTCGCGCCGTAGGGATAGTAGCCATACGGGTAATAACAGCCGGACAAGGCAAGCACCATGGCCGCGGCGGCGAGGCGGGTGGTGGCGGAAAGGGGACTCATGGCACGCTCCTGATGCATCTCGATGCCGTGGCGGTTGGTATTGATGATTCTGAAAAACGGCATGATCCGCTTAGCTTACGCCGTCGCGAGTTGCCTCAGGTTGCAATCTCGTTACCGCTTGTTTCAGGTCCGAGGCACGCCCACGCGGCCTGTCACGACGGCGACGGCGCCGGCCAGCAGGCTGCGCAAAAGCAAAAATGCAAAAGCCCGCCGGCGGCGGGCTCCTGCATGCATGGCAAGGCAAGCAGCGCGGCGCCTCCTGCAAGCGCCGCCTGCCGCCCTTACTGCCGCTGATAAATTTCAGCGCCCTTCTTCATGAACTCGATCGACTTCACTTCCATGCCTTTCTGCAAGGCTTCGTCGTCGGAGACGCCTTGCTGCGCCGCGAACTCGCGCACGTCCTGGGTGATCTTCATCGAGCAGAAGTGCGGGCCGCACATCGAGCAGAAATGCGCGACCTTGGCCGAATCCTTCGGCAGGGTTTCGTCGTGGAATTCACGCGCCTTGTCCGGGTCGAGACCGAGGTTGAACTGGTCTTCCCAACGGAATTCGAAGCGTGCCTTCGACAGCGCGTTGTCCCGCACCTGCGCGCCCGGGTGGCCCTTCGCCAGGTCCGCTGCGTGCGCCGCGAGCTTGTAGGTGATGATGCCGGTCTTGACGTCGTCCTTGTTGGGCAGGCCCAGGTGTTCCTTCGGCGTGACGTAGCAGAGCATCGCCGTGCCGAACCAGCCGATCATCGCGGCGCCGATGCCCGACGTGATGTGGTCGTAGCCAGGGGCGATGTCGGTGGTCAACGGTCCCAGCGTGTAGAACGGTGCTTCGTCGCACCATTGCAGTTGCAGGTCCATGTTTTCCTTGATGAGCTGCATCGGCACGTGGCCGGGGCCCTCGATCATCGTCTGCACGTCGTGCTTCCATGCGATCTGCGTAAGTTCGCCGAGCGTCTTCAGCTCGCCCAGTTGCGCTTCGTCGTTGGCGTCGTAGATCGAGCCGGGACGCAGGCCGTCGCCGAGCGAGAAGGCCACGTCGTAGGCCTTCATGATTTCGCAGATGTCTTCGAAGTGCTCGTACAGGAAGCTTTCCTTGTGATGCGCCAGGCACCACTTCGCCATGATCGAGCCGCCGCGCGAGACGATACCCGTCATGCGCTTGGCCGTCAGCGGCACATATTGCAGGCGCACGCCGGCGTGGATCGTGAAGTAGTCGACGCCTTGCTCGGCCTGTTCGATCAGCGTGTCGCGGAAGATTTCCCAGGTCAGGTCTTCGGCCTTGCCGTTGACCTTTTCGAGCGCCTGATAGATCGGCACCGTGCCGATCGGCACTGGCGAATTGCGGATGATCCACTCGCGCGTTTCGTGAATGTGCTTGCCGGTGGACAGGTCCATCACCGTGTCGCCGCCCCAGCGGATCGCCCAGGTCATCTTGTCGACTTCTTCGCCGATCGACGAGGTCACGGCCGAATTGCCGATGTTCGCGTTGACCTTCACGAGGAAGTTACGGCCGATGATCATCGGCTCGCTTTCCGGGTGGTTGATGTTGTTCGGGATGATCGCGCGGCCGCGGGCCACTTCTTCACGCACGAATTCCGGCGTGATTTCCGTCAGGCCGTTCGGGCCGAAAGCGCTCGCGCCGAAGGCCTGGCCGGGATGCTGGCGGCCCATCATCGCGGCCAGCTTCTCGCCGTTCGGGCCGCTCGTCTTCAGGCTTTCCAGATACGCGGCGCGCTGCTGGTTTTCGCGGATCGCGATGTACTCCATTTCCGGCGTGACGATGCCGCGGCGTGCATAGTGCATCTGCGAGACGTTCTTGCCGGCGACGGCGCGGCGCGGCGTGCGGTGCAGGCCCTGGAAGCGCAGCTCGGCGGTGGCCGGATCGGCGGCGCGTTCGCGGCCGTAGTCGCTCGTCAGACCCGTCAGCGCTTCGGTGTCGCCGCGCTCTTCGATCCAGCGCTGACGCAGCGCCGGCAGACCGGCGCGGATGTCGATCGACGCTTCCGGATCGGAGTAGGGGCCCGACGTATCGTAGACATAGACTGGCGGGTTCTTCTCGCCGCCGAAGCTGTCCGGCGTATCCGACTGGGTGATTTCACGCATCGGCACGCGGAGATCCGGGCGCGAGCCGCTGACGTAGATCTTGCGCGAATTCGGCAGGGGCGCGACGGCGGCCGCATCGACGTGAGCGTCGGCGGAAAGGAACTTCGGATTGGCGTTCATCTATTTCTCTCCTGTGTCGACCGGAGTTGGCGCTTTAGCGCTTACTCCGGTCCCATGCAAAGCTATGTGGGGCGGCTAAGCAGAGGAGACGAGACGGAAGTAGTCGGAATTCGCTAGAGGATGAAACGGTACAGCGGCGGCGAATTCCGTACGCTTCCCTGCGCTGGCATTATCCAGATCAGGTTCAAAGGGTATTTCTCACCCACGCAGCACGGACCTCCAACCTCCGTGCGACGCAGGACCCCCGCGTTAGCAGCGCACACGATACACCGGCCGGCCGGTGCTTGGCAACCTGTCTTGAAATGGGCGGCACGCCAGCAGAGACCGCCTTACAGGCCCGCAGGCTTATCTCTATTGGGCGGCGCATGGTGATGCGCCGCAGCATGAAAGGTGGCCGTAAAAGGAGCAAGCTGGTAGCTATCGCCAGCATGAATGGCATGCCGAACTGAGCGGCGCAGGCGCAGCATCAACCGGGAGCACGGGCAGCGTAGGCCACCCGGCACCCGCACCTTGCGCAAAAATATTTTCAAAACCGCTGTCATAACCGCCGGCCCCGTTCGACAAACGTGCAGATTTCCTCATGGAGCCTGCCATGCATCCCGTCAACCGCCGCCTTGCCGACTCGCGCTTCGTGCGTGCCGTTTCGCTGGCCGCCGCGCTCGCCGTGCTTGCCGCGAGCGGCGCCGCTCAGGCGGCTGCCTCGATGTGCACGGCGCACAGCCCGGCTCACCGGGTCGCTCTCGTGGAGCTCTACAGCAGTGAGGGCTGCAATAGCTGCCCGCCCGCGGACCGGTGGCTCAGTCAGTGGAAAGACAGCGGCGCGTCGCAGAGCATCGTGCCGCTCGCGTTGCACGTGGACTACTGGAACAGCCTCGGCTGGACCGACCGCTTTTCGCAGCATCGCTTCACCGAACGCCAGCAAAGCCTGACCGATCTCGCCGGCGGCCACACCATTTACACGCCTGAAGTCTTCGTCTCGGGCCGCGAATTGCGCGGCTGGTCCGAGCCTTCGAGCTTCGAAGCGCGCATCCACAAGGTGACCGCCGAGCCGGCCCAGGCCGATATCGCGCTGGAACTGGCTGCGCCTGCCCAAAGCCGCACCGGCTTCGGCGTCGACGCGCGTTTCACCGCGAAGGCCGCCGCCGGCGACTCGTTGAACGCCTACGTGGCGGTCTACGAAAACGCCCTGACTTCGCAGGTGCGTGCCGGCGAGAACAGTGGCGCGACGCTGCATCACGAGCGCGTGGTGCGGCAATGGATCGGTCCGGTGCCGCTCACGTCGGGCAGCGCGCAGATTCGCCGCGAGATCGCGCTCGACGCCTCCGAAGCCACGGACAGCAATGCGCAGCCGGGCAAGTTCGGCGTCGTGGCCTTTGTCGAAAACGCCGCCACCGGCGAGGTATTGCAGGTGGCGGAACTGGCGGCCTGCCATTGAAACAGACCGCCCGCAACTCCTGGAGACTCGCATGACTGCCTCTCGCACCCTGGCCGACACGGCGCCGCCCACCGCGCCAAGTCAAGGCACGATTCACCCGGTCTGGGTGCGTGTCACCCATTGGCTGAACGCGCTCGCCGCGATCGTGATGATGCTCTCCGGCTGGCGCATCTACGACGCGTCGCCGGTTTTCAAGGGCTTTATGTTTCCGCCTTCGCTCACGCTCGGCGGCTGGCTCGGCGGTGCGCTGCAATGGCATTTCGCGGCGATGTGGCTGCTGTTCTTCAACGGCTTCGTGTATCTCGCGCTCAACCTCGTCAGTGGCCGTTTCTTCCGCAAGTTCCTGCCGCTTTCGCCGCGCGCCATCCTGCACGACTTCGTCGCCGCGCTGACCGGCAAGCTCTCGCATGCCGATCTGCGGGTCTACAACGCCGTGCAGAAATTCGCCTATGTGTTCGTGGTCTGCGACCTGATCGTGCTGGTGCTTTCGGGCCTCGCGATCTGGAAGTCGGTGCAGTTTCCGCTGCTGCGCGAGCTGATGGGCGGCTACGACAACGCACGCATCGTGCACTTTTGCGCCATGTCGCTGATGGCGGCTTTCATCGCCGTGCATCTGGTGATGGTGGCGCTCGTTCCGCGCTCGCTGCTGGCGATGCTGCGCGGCCGCTAAGGAGATCATCGTGACCACGCAAGACAAGAAACCCGCCCGACGCGTCCTCGCGAGCAAGCTCGACCGTGAGTCGATCCTGATCGACGCCCGTCGCGAGCTCGCGCTGCCGTCGCGGCGCATGTTCGGCAAGCAGTTGCTCACACTCGGCGGCCTGTCGATGCTGACCGGTTGCTCGCTGACCGACGATAAATCGGTGAATGCGTTCCTGACGGCCGTCTCGCGTCTGAACGATCGCGCCCAGGCGTTCATCTTCGATCCGCAGCAACTGGCGCCCACCTACACCGAGGCGCAGATCACGCGGCCGTTCCCGTTCAACGCTTTCTATGACGTCGATTCGGTGCCCGACGTCGACGCTTCGGACTACCGGCTGCAACTCAGTGGCCTCGTCACCGGCCAGCGCACGTGGAGTCTGCCCGAACTGTATGCGCTGCCGCATGCCGAGCAGATCACACGGCACATCTGCGTGGAAGGGTGGAGCGCGATCGGCCGCTGGGGCGGCACGCCGTTTGCGGATTTCCTGCGGCGCGTGGGCGCCGACACGAGCGCGAAGTACGTCGGCTTCAAATGCGCCGACGACTACTACGAAAGCATCGACATGGCGACCGCCCTGCATCCGCAGACGCTCCTCACGTTCCAGTACGACGGCGAGCAGTTGCCGCCGAAATACGGCTTCCCGATGAAGCTGCGCATGCCGACCAAGCTCGGCTACAAGAATCCGAAGCACATCGTCGAGATGTTCGTCACCAACACCTACCCTGGCGGCTATTGGGTCGACCAGGGCTACAACTGGTTCGGAGGCTCCTGACGCGCGCGGGTTGGGCCCGACCCTCGAGCGGCAGAAGCTTCGGAAACACGCCGGCTTGACCGGCTCTCTTTATCCACATCAAACGGAGTCATCCCATGAAGAAGTACGCAATCGCAGCACTGGCCGTGGCATTTCTGACGAGCGGCACTGCCGCCTTCGCCCAGGCGAGCGGCGCCATGTCGAACGATGCGATGTCGCACGACACCATGAAGAAGGACAGCATGTCGAAAGATTCGATGTCGAAGGACACGATGAAGAAGGACGCCATGTCCAAGGACAAGATGAAGAAGGACGGCGATGCCATGGGCATGAAGCACGAAGCCTCGGGTGCGATGGCCAACTGAAGCGGCTTCATCCGGTCCGCGCAGGCGCGGCCGGGCCGGGCCGGGGTTTGGCCCCGGCCCGGCTGTGTTGCGGAAACACAATTTACGATTCTTTCATGGACGCCCAACGGCGTTCCTGCATAATGCTGCGGTGCGCGCCCAACGGTCGGCGCGCCAGGGTGTTCGCCGGTTTTGAGGCAACGCCCGCTGCCCTCAGGCGGCGCAGGGAGCACAGCGTATCGTGACGGCCCGGCCGCCTTGACCGGCCTGGTTTGCCGTTCCACGTTCTTCTCCCTGTTCGACCACCATGTTTTCCAGCCTCGCCTGTCAGGCCGCATTCGCGATGCGGCGCCCGCCATCCGGCCTTCGGGTCTTGAGCGCAGGCGCAGCGCCTCGAACGGCACGGGTGGGCTGAAGGCATGGCGCTGTCGCTTCCACACCGTTTCCCGCTTCGTCTTCCCCAGTCCCGTAACGGCCGGATCGCGCTCGCGCTCGCGGTCGTCTATCTCGTCTGGGGCTCCACCTATCTGGCCGTGCACGTCGCGCTCGGCTCGTTTCCGCCGCTTCTGCTGTCCGGCTTGCGCAACCTGTTTGCCGGGATCGGCCTGTTCGTGTTCGCCGCGCGCCGCAATCCGGTCTGGCCGGGCGTGACCGAGATTCGCAACGCCGGGCTGGTCGGCACGATGCTGGTCGGGCTCTCGAGCGGCATGCTGGCCTACGGGATGCGCACGGTCGGCACCGGCACGGCTGCCGTGATGGTCGCCACGGTGCCGCTGTTCGCGACGGTCATCGCCGCGTTCGCGGGACGCAAGATAGGGCGGGGCGAATGGTTCGCCGTCGGCCTCGGCCTCGTCGGCATTGCGATCCTCAGTCACGGCGGCGGCTCGTCCGGTTCGGCCGGCGGCAGCCTCGCGATTCTGTGCGGGGCGCTCTTCTGGGCCGGCGGCGCGCATCTGGCCGGGCGCTTGCGGCTGCCCTCGGACCTGTTCCTGTCCACCTCGCTGCAGATCGGCCTCGGCGGGGCGATGTCGACGATCGTCGCCTGGGTGTCCGGCGAGCGCATGGCCGAAGTGCACTTTCTGCCGCTGCTGGCCTTCTTCTACCTGATGCTGGTCGGCACGATGGCCGCCTATGTCGCGTACGGCTATCTGATCCGGCACACCAGCCCGATCATCGCCAGCAGTTGCATGTACGTGAATCCGGTGGTGGCGGTCGCACTCGGCGCGCTGCTGCTCGGCGAGCCGGTGACCAGCGCGACGGTGATTGCGACCGTGGTGATTCTCGCGAGCGTCGGCCTGTCGTTCTGGTTCGATTACCGGCGCCGCGGCCTCGCGTGAGGGTGGCGCGGCCGGCGCTGCGCTACAGCCGCGCCGCCAGTTCCGCGCCTTCGCGGATGGCCCGCTTCGCGTCGAGTTCGCTGGCGAGCGCCGCACCGCCGATCACGTGATAGCGTGGGCCGTCGGCGGGCGGGGTAGCCGGCTGTAGATCGCGCAACGAATCTTGCCCCGCGCAGATCACGATCGTCTCCACTTCGAGCCATTGCTCGACACCCTCGCGGGCGATCTTCAGGCCGCGCTCGCCGATCTCCAGATACGACACGCCGTCGAGCATGCGCACGCCGTTACGCGCCAGCGTCGCACGATGGACCCAGCCCGAGGTCTTGCCTAGGCCCGCGCCGAGCTTGCCCGCCTTACGCTGCAGCAGCCAGATGTCGCGCACCGGCTGCGCGGGGTGCGGCGCTTTTAACCCGCCGCGCTCGCCCACCGCGAGGTCCACGCCCCATTCGTCGAGCCATGCGTCGCGCGGTTTCGGCAGCGGCTCGCCGGCGCGATGCAGCAGAAACTCGCTGACGTCGAAGCCGATGCCGCCCGCGCCGATCACCGCGACGCTGCGGCCGACCGGCGCGCCGCGCAGCACGTCGACGTAGGACAGCACATTTGCCCGGTCGATGCCGGCAATCGCCGGGCGGCGCGGCACGATGCCGGTGGCGAGGATCACCTCGTCATAGCCGCCAGCGGCGAGCATCGCGCCATCCACACGGGTTGCGAGCCGCACTTCGACGCCGTGCCGCTGCAACTGGCTCTGAAAATAGCGGATCGTTTCGCGGAACTCTTCCTTGCCGGGCACGCGCATGGCGAGATTGAACTGCCCGCCGATGGTTGCGCTTGCATCGAATAGCGTGACGCGATGGCCACGCGAGGCGGCCACCGTCGCCGCCGACAAACCTGCCGGACCCGCACCCACCACGGCGATCGAACGCGGTGGCTGGTTGTCCGCGAGCGGCCGGTACACCAGTTCGGTTTCGCGTCCCGCGCGCGGATTGACGAGGCAGCTTGCCTTGCGGTTCTGGAACGTGTGATCGAGACAGGCCTGATTGCAGGCGATACAGGTGTTGATCTCGTGCGCGCGTCCTTCGGCGCTCTTCACCACGAAGTCCGGATCGGCGAGCATCGGCCGCGCCAGCGACACCAGATCGCCGGCGCCCTCGGCGAGCAGCGCTTCGGCAAGCTCCGGCGTATTGATGCGGTTCGAGACGATCACCGGCACCTTGACGGCCGCTTTCAGACGCGCACTGAGCGGGGCAAAGGCCGCACGCGGCACCGAGGTCACGATGGTCGGCACGCGCGCCTCGTGCCAGCCGATCCCGGTGTTGAACATCGTCACGCCGGCAGCCTCCAGCGCCTGCGCGACCTGCACGGTCTCGTCCCAGGTATTGCCGCCTTCGACCAGATCGATCAGCGAGAGCCGGTACACCACGATGAAGCGCTCGCCGCACGCGGCCCGCACGGCCTCGACGATCTCGCGCGCGAGCCGCATGCGGTTCTCGAGGCTGCCGCCATACGCGTCGCTACGCCGGTTGGTGCGCGGACAGAGAAACTGGTTGAGCAGATAGCCTTCGCTGCCCATGATCTCGACGCCGTCGTAGCCGGCGCGCTGTGCGAGGCGCGCGCAGCGGGCATAGTCGCGCACGGTTTTCGCAATGCCGGCCAGCGTGAGGGCGCGTGGCTTGAATTTCGAAATCGGCGACTTGAGCGCCGATGCGGACACCACGAACGGCTGATAGCCATAACGTCCCGCATGCAGGATCTGCAGCGCGATCTTGCCGCCCTCCGCATGGACAGCTTCCGTCACGAGGCGGTGATTGTGCAGGTCGAAGACGGAATTGAGCGTGCCGCCGAAGGGCAGCAGCCAGCCTTGCCGGTTCGGCGAGATGCCGCCCGTGATGATCAGGCCGACGCCGCCTTTGGCGCGCTCGCGGAAATAGGCGGCGAGCTTCGGGTAATGCCAGAAGCGGTCTTCCATGCCCGTATGCATCGACCCCATGACGACGCGGTTGCGCAGGGTCGTGAAGCCGAGGTCGAGTTCGGAAAGCAGGAGGCGGTAAGGCATGCGGCGGCCCTGGTAAAAGTGGGATGCGCCCGAACGATACACCGCCGGCTGGGCCGGACTGCCGAGGAAAAATTCTAATCGGCCTGGCTCATGAGCCGCCAGGCCGCTTTTCGTTCGAGACGGTCCAGGCTGGTTTAAGCGGCGCGACAAGGCCTGCTGTGCCGCCGCGCCTCGCTCGCCACGGAGCTCAGGAAGTCGCCACCGGCCGCGGCTGCCGGCGCGCATGGTTCCATCCGGCGAGCCCTGCAAACGCCAGCCCGGCGATGCTCACGCCAACCCATCCGAACGTCGACCAGACCATCGCGCCGACCGCCGAGCCTGTCGCGCCGCCGATGAAATACGCCACCATGTAGACCGTATTCACGCGGCTGCGGGCGTCCGGCGAAAGCGCGTAGATGCGCGACTGGTTGGAAATCTGCGCGGCCTGCACGCCGACGTCGAGAATGATCACGCCCACCACCAGCCCGGCGATGCTCGCGCCGGACAGGCCGAACACCACGAACGACACGGCCACCAGCCCGATCGACAGCGAGATGATCGTGCGCGGTCCGCGGCGGTCGGAGAATTTGCCGGCCAGCGGCGCGGCCAGCGCACCCGCGGCGCCGACGATGCCGAACAGCCCCGCGGCCTGCGGTCCGAGATGGAACGGCGCGCCCGCCAGCAGCAGCGCCAGCACCGACCAGAAGATGCTGAACGCCGCGAACATGCACGCGCCGGTGAGCGAGGCTTCGCGCAAGCCGGGATGCTCGACGATCAGATGCCACAGCGACACCATCAGCTTGCCGTAGGGCAGCGCCGAGGTAGGCCGGCTTTTCGGCAGGCGCAGCCAGATGACGACGGCCAGCACCAGCAACGCCACCACGGAGGCGCCGAACACCGCGCGCCAGCCGAAATACTCGGCGATGATGCCCGCCGCGGTTCGCGCCAGCAAGATGCCCAGCAACAGCCCGCTCATCACCGTGCCGACCGCGTGACCGCGGCCCGACGGCGGCGCGAGTTCGGCGGCGAACGGCACGGCCTGTTGCGCGATGGTGGCGAGCACGCCGATCGCGAGGCTGGCGCCGATCAGCACCGTGAGATTCGGCGCGCTGGCGGCGATCACCAGCGCGACACAGATGCCGGCGATCTGCAGCAGGATCAGCAGGCGTCGGTCGAAGCGGTCGCCGAGCGGCGCGAGCAGCAGCATGCCGGCGGCGTAACCGAGCTGCGTCACGGCGGGCACGGCGCCGACCCACGACGCGCTGTGCGGAAACGATTCGCGGAAATTGTCGAGCAGCGGCTGGTTATAGTAGATATTTGCCACGGAGATGCCCGCGATGGTGGCGAGCAGAAGCAGCAGCGCGCGCAGCGAGCGATCGGTGGTGGCGGGCGAGGCGGAATCGGAGGTGGACATAAGCGGCGGCGTTCGATGGACGACCAGGATGGGCAAGCTCCAGGCGAGCCGATCATACCGGAGCGGGGCGGATCGTGCTGACGCGCTGCCGATGTGGCCCACGCGGCCGGCTCGCGCGTAGCGGGTCTCTCGTACAATAGTGCCCACTGTTCGAGGTGGACTGCCAATGACGCTCGCGAAGTTCAGGTTGTCTCATGCCATTGCGGCGCGTCGTGACGCGCTTGCCGCCAGTCTTCGTCCACGCTTGCGCTACCTTCTCTCACGGCGGGCCGCCGTGTCCTGCGTCTTGATCACACTCGCGCTGCTGGCGATGCTGCCGTCCCACGCCGCACCGTCGATCGCCCAGTTCGGCCAGCCGCGCTACGCCGCCGGCTTCACCCATTTCGACTACGCGAACCCGGACGCGCCCGTCGACGGCACCCTGAGCTTTCCCAACTACAACGCCCTGCAGAGCTACGATTCGCTCAATCCGTTCCTGCTGCGTGGCGCGCCGGCCCCGGACATTCTCAACCTGATGTTCGATACGCTGATGCAGCGTAGCTGGGACGAACCGGCCTCCGAATACCCGCTGATCGCAGACGACGTTCAGGTGCCGGCGGACCTGATGTCCGCGACCTTTCACATCAATCCGGCGGCGCGCTTTTCCAATGGCGACCGCATCACGGCAGCCGACGTGAAATATTCGTTCGACCTGCTAACCAGCCCGCAAGCCTCGCCGCTCTTCAATTCCGGGTTTGCGGTGATCAGGCGCGCCACCGTGCTCGACGCGTCGACGATCCGCTTCGACTTCAGGCGTCCCGAACGCGATGCGCCGCTGATCGCGGGCGACCTGCCGGTGTTCTCGCCGAAGTGGGGCATGCGGCCCGACGGTACGCGCCCACCGTTCGACCAGATCGCCAACGTGCCGCCGATCGCCAGCGGCCCCTATCTGATCGAGCGGCGCAGCAACGACAAGACCATCACCTACCGGCGCAACCCGGCTTATTGGGCTGCGGATCTGCCGTCGCGGCGCGGCATGTTTCGTTTCGAACGCGTGACGTTCCATCTCTTCCTGGACAACTTCGGTCCGCTCGAAGCCTTCAAGGCCGGCAATCTCGACGTCAACGTCGAAGGCAGCGCCACCGTCTGGGCGCGCCGCTATGTCGGCCGGAAGTTTCGTGATGGAGAACTGAGGCAAGGCACGTTTGCCAACGGGCCGCCGTATATGCAGGGCATTCTCATCAACGTGCGCCGGCCGATGTTTCAGGATGCGAGGGTGCGCCATGCGCTGACGCTCGCGTTCGACTACGAGTGGATGAACCGGATGATGTTCTACGACCAGTACCGGCGCTCGACCAGCTATTTCGATCCTGATACGTTCGGCGCCACCGGCATGCCCGGCGCGAAGGAACTGGCGTTGCTCGAACCGTATCGCGCCAGCCTGCCGCCCGCCGTGTTCGGCCCGATGCTGAAACAGCCGTCGACGCTGCCGCCCAGCTCGCTGCGCGACAATCTGCGCGAGGCGCGCGACCTGCTGGCCGAAGCCGGCTGGCACTACCGCGACGGCGCGCTGCGCGATGCCAACGGCACGGCCATGAGCATCGAGATGCTCGACGACGAACCCGGCATGGACCGTCTGCTGTTGCCCTACATGCAGGCGCTGAACATGCTGGGTATCCAGACCCAATGGCGCGAGGTGGATAGCGCGCTATACCGGCAACGGCTCGACAGCTTCGACTTCGACATGACCACCGGCGGTTATCTGCCGATCGCCGTTCCCGGCGTCGAACTGCTGAGCCGCTTCGGCAGCGCGGCGGCCTCGGAAGTGGGCTCGGAGAATTACGTGGGGGTGCATTCGCAGGTGGTGGATGCGCTGATTCAGGCCGCGTTGTCCGCGCCAACGCTCGACGATCTCGAAGCGGCCACCCGCGCGCTCGACCGCGTGCTGATCAATGCGTATTACGTGGTGCCGGAGTTCTACGCGCCGAATGCGCGCATCGCCTATAAGGCGACCTTCGGCTGGCCCGCCGTCTTGCCGAAGTCCTATCGCGACGTGGACTGGGTCATCGACTACTGGTACGTCAAACCGCGCGGCGCCATGACGGCTGCTGCGTCGGGTGTGCCGGGGCTTGCGGCACATTGAGTGGGAAGCGCTCAGATGGCTTGCGAGTGCGCCCAATCATAAAGCCGAGCGTTTCCATGACCGGAAAAGGTCGAGCAATGCCTGCGCTTGTGTCGAGAGGGCGCCGGTCCGGCACCAGACTGCCCCGACGTCCATCGTAGGGACGGCAACGCTCAAATCCCGACGACTGATACGGTTTCCCTCCAGCGACCACGGCCGATAAACCAGGTCTGAAAGAATGGTGACGCCCTGGCCAAGGGCCACAAGACTCCTCACGGCTTCAATCGACTTGCTTTGCATACGCACGCGAGGCCGCACGCCATATTTACCCCAGTACTTTCCGACGGTCTGAATGTGTTCATCCATGTCGAGCAGGAGGTAGTCTTCCTGGGCCACGTCTTCCAGGGTCACCCGCTGAGCTTCCTGCAAGGGGTGGTCGGGATGAGTCCAGAGACGCCGCTGGGAGCGAAGCATTGTTTCGCTCTTCAGTTGGGGCAGTAATGCCGTGTTCGAGACCAGCAGCAGGGCGATGTCCAGTTCGTGGTCGACGAGGCCCTGTTCGATCGCCTGCCGGTCGCGTTCGACGATCTGAATCTCGAGGTTGGCGAAACGCTGGCTCATCGTCGATATCAGGGCGGGCATGAGATACGCCGAAATGGTCTCCGTCATGCCGATGCGAACGCTGCCGGCGAGCTGGCCAGGCTCTTCCTGGGCGGCGAGGATCGCATGGTCGACGGAAAGCGTGGCTTGCTGGACATGACGCAGGAACCGCTCGCCCGCCGGCGTCAGATGCACGCCCTTCGCATGCCTTTGAAGCAGCGGCACCCCGACTGCGTCTTCGAGATTCTGCAGGGCCACGGTCATTGAAGACTGCGAAACGTTGGACAGATTGGACGAACGGGAAATTTGACCCGTATTCGCGACAGAGATGAAGTATTCGATCTGGCGAAGCGTGATGTGCGTGGCCACGATGTCCGCCGCTGTTGGGGATAGCCGAAGGCGCGAATCATAGCACCGCGAGTCTGGCCTCGGCGGGCGCGCGGCACCGGGAAAGCAGGTATCGAAAAAGTATATATCGAGGCATGCGAAATATGAATTAGGAATCAAAATTCTGGATGCATACGATCGGGCCTGTCAACTGGAGAGGCTGCTGTGATCGAGGTTCAGGAGAAGAAGGGGTACTGCACATTGTGCCGTTCCCGGTGTGGGACGTTGAACACCGTGCGCGGCGACATGCTTCTCCAGGTACGTCCCGATACTTCGCATCCGACGGGCAGTGCGATGTGCATGAAGGGCAAGGCCGCGCCGGAGCTCGTGCATAGTCCGAACCGGGTCCTCTACCCGATGCGCCGCACGACTCCCAAAGGCTCTGCCGATCCCGGGTGGCAGCGCATGAGCTGGGAGCAGGCACTCTCCGAAATTGCCGCGAAGCTCGCGAGGTTCAAGCGTGAAAGCGGGGCAGAGTCGGTAGTATTCGGCGTCACCACGCCAAGCGGCACTCCGATGAGCGACAGCATCGATTGGGTCGAGCGCTTCATATGGTCGTTCGGTAGCCCGAATATCTGCTATGCAACCGAGATCTGCAACTGGCACAAGGATTTCGCGCACGTATTCACGTTCGGTTGCGGTATGCCGACGGCCGACTATCAGAATGCCGAAGTGATCCTGCTGTGGGGCACGAACCCGACCAACACGTGGCTCGCGCAGGCCGATGCGATCGGCAAGGGGCGGCGTAACGGCGCGCAGCTCATCGTGATCGATCCGCGGCCGACGGCGCTGGCAAGGGAGGCGAACGTCTGGATGCGGGTGCGTCCCGGAACGGATGGTGCACTCGCGATGGGCATCGCACGGCAGATGATTGCCACCGGCAATCTCGATTACGCGTTTGTCCGCGAGTGGACGAATGCGCCGTTGCTGGTGCGGGGCGATAACGGACGTTTCCTGCGCGAACGCGATTTCGATCCCGAGTCGTTGCAGAACCGTTACGCGATCTGGAACGCTTCGCGCAACCGTGTTGAACTGGTCGGCGAGGAGGCGCAAACCACCGCAGCCGATCTCGCGCTGGACGGCAACTACACGGTGTCTGTCGTGAAAGCCGGCCGTGCGGCCGCGATCCAATGCACGCCTGCATTCGAACTCTATAAAGGCGCCCTGGACGAATACACGCCGCAGCGCATCGAAGCGCTGACGGGCGTGCGCGCCGAGGATGTCGTCGCGGTAGCCGAAATGCTCGCGCCGCGTCGACGAATCGCCTATCACGCATGGTCCGGGGTCGGACAGCACACCAATGCGACTCAGACCGAGCGGGCTATCGCGACCTTATATGCGCTGACCGGTGCATTCGACACGCGCGGTTCCAACCGCGAATTCACGAAACAGCCGGCCAATGCCGTCAGCACGTATGCGCTGCTCGGTCCGCAGCAACGGGCCAAAGCGCTTGGGCTCGAGGAACGGCCGATTGGGCCGCCCGCGCAAGGATGGGTGACCGCCCGGGACGTCTATCGCGCCATCACTGAGGCCCGTCCCTACAAGGTACGTGCGTTGTTTGCCTTCGGCACCAATTTCGTCCTGTCTCAGGCAGATGCCGGTGCGGCACACGAGGCGCTTTGCGCGCTCGACTTTCATGTGCACTGCGACCTCTTCGAGACACCCTCGTCACGCTATGCGGACATTTTTCTTCCTGTGAACACGCCGTGGGAGCGAGAAGGGTTGCGTCTGGGCTTCGAGATCAACGAGAAGGCGGTCGAACTGGTGCAACTGCGGCAGCGGATGGTGCCGCCGCGAGGCGAGAGTCGTGCCGACTATGACATCGCGCTCGACCTTGCCGTGCGGCTCGGTATGGGCGATGCATTCTTCGGCGGCAGTATCGAGGCGGGATGGAACCATATCCTTGCTCCGCTGGGTCTCGATGTCGCCGAACTGCGCAAGCATCCGGGTGGAATCTATCGGCCGCTTGCCCAGCATGAGAAAAACTACTCGCTGCAAACGCCGGATGGCGTGCGAGGATTCAGGACCGAGACGCTGCGCGTCGAGCTGTACTCCGAAAAGCTCTTGCGCCACGGATATCCTCCCGTTCCAGAGTACGTACCGCCTCAGCATGGTGGCGACCCGGACGGCGACCGCGCGAAATATCCTCATGTGCTCACGTCCGTCAAGAACGGCTATTACTGTCACAGCCAGCAGCGCAGCCTTGCCAGCTTGCGCAGGCGCGCGCCTTATCCGGGCGCGGAGCTGAGCGCGCAACTCGCTGCCGAGAAGGGCATTGTGTCCGACGACTGGATCGTCATTACGACGTCGAATGGTTCGGCGCGCTTTCGGGCGCGCATCGTGCCGGAACTGGCGCGCGACGTCATCATCGCCGAGTATGGCTGGTGGCAATCGTGCGACGAAATCGGCATGCATGCGCTGCCGACCGAGGGCAAGAAAAACAGCAATTTCAGCAATCTTGTTTCGGCTGCGGCGCTGGACCCGCTTAGCGGCTCCTCACCGCTGCGCTCCACGCCTTGCGATGTGCGGCTCGACCCCTCGGTCGACCCCGCGCGACGGGTTTGGCAAGGGTTCAGGGAGTTTGTCGTGTCATCGATCGTCGAGGAGGCGCTCGGGGTGCGGACCGTCACCTTCGCCGCAGCCGACGGCGCTCCGTTACCCGACTATCTACCGGGCCAGCACGTCACGGTGCAGGTTCCCAGCCTGGGAGACGGCGGTACGGCCCGCGCTTATTCGCTGGTAGGGCCAGCCGTCGAGGACGAGCGCCGGACGTATTCGATCTCGGTGCGGCACCAGCGAGGCAAGACACCGGAAGGCGAACAGTTCGAGGGTGCGATGTCGGGCTATATCCACCGGGTATTCGAGGTCGGCCACAAGGTATCGCTTCGTGCGCCGAGCGGGACTTTCATCGTTCCCACCTCGTCGAAGCAGCCAGTGGTGATGTTTGCAGGAGGGATCGGCATCACGCCGTTTATCTGCTGGCTGGAATCGGTCAAGGATCTCGAAGGCGCTCCGGAGTCCTGGCTCTTCTATGCCAATCTGAACAGCGCGACGCATGCGTTTCGCCGGCGGATCATCGAGCTGCGCAAAAGGCTGCCGCGCTTGCGCGTCGTCAATTGCTATAGCCAGCCGCAGGACGAGGTGTCTGGCCGCGATTACGAAATGAGCGGCTATCTCACGGCCGACGTCGTCGACGAGGATCTGATCAGCCGCCGGGCGAGATTTTATTTCTGTGGCCCGGAGCCGATGATGAATTCGCTTACGGCGGGTCTCGTTGCACGTGGCGTGCCGCCGTTCGACATCTTCAAGGAGGCGTTCCGCTCGCCGTCCAAACCGCGGCTCGATCCGGCACAACGCTTTATGGTCGAGTTCATCCGTTCCGGGAAGAAGGCGCTATGGACACCTGATGATGGGAGTCTGCTTGCCTTTGCCGAGCGTCTGGGAATCCCGATGCCGAGCGGCTGCCGCGTTGGGCAGTGCGAAAGCTGTGCGGTGCGGGTGGCCGCGGGAAAGGTCGAGCACCTGTCAGGTCATGGACCGGACGAAGCGAATATGTGTTTCGCGTGCCAGGCGATACCCGCCAGCGAAGTGGCAATCGAAGCGTAAAGAGACAGTTTGATCTTGTTCGTTAATGAAGAAGGGGACCAGCATGAAGCAATTGTCTCAAACGGAAAGTACGGCGGCGCCCAAGGCGGAGTTGGCCGGCAAGCTCGAGCGCATGGCGGCGGGAGTGACGCGATGGTCGGAGAGGTGGTTTCCGGACGCGTATATCTTTGCGGCGATTGCGGTCGTTGTCGTCGCCCTTGGAGCCCTGGCTATCGGCGCCCCGGTTCAGCGCGTGGGAATCGCCTTTGGGGACGGCTTCTGGAGCCTGATTCCGTTCACGATGCAAATGGCCGTCGTGGCCATTTCGGGCTATGTCGTCGCGGTTTCGCCGCCGGCTTCCCGGGTGATTGCGTGGCTTGCCCGACTGCCGTCGGGGGGACGAGGCGCCGTTGTTTTCGTTGCCTTGGTCAGCATTCTTGCGTCGCTGTTCAATTGGGCGATTAGCCTGATTTTCAGCGGTCTTCTGGTTCGGGCGCTCGCGCAGAGAAAGGACTTGCGGCTGGATTACCGGGCCGCGGGCGCGGCCGCTTATCTTGGCATGGGCGCCACGTGGGCGCTGGGTCTCAGTTCGTCGGCGTCGCAATTGCAGGCAAACCCCGACAGCTTGCCAAAGGCGCTGCTGGCGATCACGGGTGTGATCCCTTTCTCGGAAACGATCTTCCTGCCGCAGTCGATGCTGATGGTCGCGGTATTGACCGTGGCGTCGCTGCTGATCGCCTGGCTTTCCGCGCCGCAGGGCGATCGTGTGAAGACTGCCGCAGAGTTGGGCGTTGTCCTCGACGATGGGGGGCGCCTGCTCGAGAAGCCGTCGCGTCCGGGCGACTGGCTTGAATACAGCCCCCTTGTCACGATCCTGATTGTCGCGCTCGGTGCGCTTTGGACATGGCACGAGTTCACGACGAAGAACCCGGTGCTTGCCATTTCAAACCTGAATACCTACAACTTCGTGTTTCTGTTGCTAGGCATGCTGCTGAACTGGCGCCCGCGACGCTTTCTGAATGCGGTGGCCAGGTCGGTCCCTTCTACCGCCGGCGTATTGATTCAGTTTCCGCTCTATGGAGGAATCGCTTTCATCCTCACCAAGGCTGCGGCTCCGTCGGGCCTGCCGTTGGCGGAGCACCTGTCGCAGTTCTTCGTGGCCATTTCCTCGCATGCCTCTTTCCCGGCGGTGATGGGGGTCTATTCGTCGATTCTGGGCTTCTTCGTCCCATCCGGCGGCGGAAAATGGATTATCGAGGCACCCTACGTAATCGAGGCGGCGAAAACCCTCAACGTGCATCTTGGCTGGGCGGTTACGGTGTACAACGCAGCGGAAGCCTTGCCGAACCTGATCAATCCGTTCTGGATGCTGCCGCTGCTTGGCGTCTTGGGGTTGCGGGCACGTGATGTGGTCGGCTTTACGTTCACGCAGTTCGTTGTCCACCTTCCGCTGGTGATCTTTATGCTGTGGGCGCTCGCCGGGACGCTGGCATACCATCCGCCCGTCATGCCGTAAGAGCCGCAAGCGGGCCTTTGAGGGCGGATGGGGCGTGCTTCGTGGCGGCTTCCCGGCCGCTTCCTGGCCGCTTGCTAATCGATCAACGCGCCTTCGGGCTCATAGAACGGATACGGTCCCTCAGCGGCATCGACATACCCGTGATGCGTCACCAGCCCGCTCGCCGCGTCGTAGCGATGCAGCGCGAAGGCGGGCGGTTCGAGCCTGAACGCGGACGGCGCGTCCGTGCGCAAGTCGAGCGCGACCTGATGCGCGGGCGCCGGCACCGCCGAGGCGATCGTGCCGCCGAAGCGCACGAACATCGGCCGGTGCACATGGCCGCAGATCACCCGCTCGACATTCGGATGGCGCGCGATCAGCGCCGCCAGTTGCTGCGCTGCCTGCGGTTCGAGGCGCAGCGCATCCATATGTCCGATGCCGCACTCGAACGGCGGATGGTGCAAGGCGACGATCACCGGCTTGCCTCGTGCTTCATCGAGTTGTCCGGCGAGCCACGCAAGGCGCGCCTCGCACAGGTTGCCCGCGCTTTGGCCGGGCACGATCGAATCGAGTGCGATCAGGCGCAGCGGACCGAGATCGGCCGCGTAATGCACGAACTCGCCGCCCGTGCGCAACTCGGCGCGCTCGCTGAACGCGTCGCGCAGCGCCGTGCGGTCGTCGTGATTGCCGACCAGCAGGTAGTAGGGAATCTCGAGCGGCGCGAGCAATGCCTTCAGGTGTGCGTATTGCTCCGGGTCGCCCTGGTCGACGAGGTCGCCGGTCATGACGACGAAGTCGGGCCGCGGTTCGAGCGCATTGAGCGCCGCGACGCAGCGGGCGAGGGCGGCGCCGGTGTCGACGCGGCGGTAAGCGAGCGCGCCGGGCCGTTTGATATGCAGGTCGCTGATCTGGGCTAGCAACATGGGGATGTCCTTATGGGTTCGTCAAGGTCACGATAGCGCAATCAGCGCTTCGGGCGCGATTGAAATGCCGACCGGCGTGCCGCGCGCCAGTTCGACGCGGCCCGCGACGTCGACGACGAGCGCGTCGGGCGCCGCGCCGCCGATCGTCAGCCGGGTGCGCTCGCCGAGAAACGCGGCGCCTTCGATGGTGCCGCGCAGATGGGCGCTGGCCGGATCGGCGAGGTAGGCGTCTTCGGGCCGGAAAAACAGTTCGTGTTGCCCGGCCGCGGGCGCTCCCGCTGCGCCGAATGGCAGCGGCAACGGCAGCGGCACCGCGCCGCCCGTGGTGGTCAGCACGCCGTCGCGCCGCTCGCCGGCGAGACGGTTGATGGTGCCGACGAACTGCGCCACCGTACGATTGGCCGGCCGGTAGTAGATATCGCGCGGCGTGCCGATCTGTTCGATCCGGCCGGCGCTCATCACGACGATGCGGTCGCCCAATTCCATCGCCTCGGCCTGGTCGTGCGTCACATAGACGGTGGTGATGCCGAGCTCGCGCAGCAGCGCATTCATCTCGCTGCGCAAGGCGTCGCGCAAGCGGGCGTCGAGCGCAGTCAGCGGTTCGTCGAGCAGCAGCACGCGCGGCTGCATCGCCAGCGCGCGGGCCAGCGCGACACGCTGGCGCTGGCCGCCGGAGAGCTGATCGATGGGTTTGTCGGCATGGGCGGTGAGCCGCATCATCGCGAGCAGTTCGTCCACGCGCTGCTGCGCGATCTCGGCTGCGACGCGCTTGATCTTCAGCCCGTAGCCGATGTTGCCGCGCACGGTCAGGTTCGGAAACAGCGCGTAGCTCTGGAACACCATGCCCACCTGGCGCTTCTCGATCGGCAAGGCGGTGACGTCGTCCTCGCCGAAGGCAATCCGGCCACCCGCGTCAGGCGTTTCGAGGCCGGCGATCATGCGCAGCGTGGTGGTCTTGCCGCAGCCGGACGGTCCGAGCAGCACGAGGGTTTCGCCGGCGCCGATCTGCAGGTCCAGCGGCTCGAGCACACGGGTGCCGCGAAACGTCTTGGCGCATTGCGTGAGCGTGATGGGAACGGGAGCGAGTTTCATGGCGTGTCGTTGGAACGGGTTGAACGTGCCGGCGCCGCGTTGCCGCGGGCGGGCCTGCTGCTGCGCTGGCCGGTGGCGTCGACGCCGAGCCACTGCATGGCGACCAGCAGCGGCATCGTCATGATGAAAAACAGGATCGTGTAGGCGCTGCCGATCTCGATGCGCAGCGACGCGTAGGTGTCAGCAAGACCCACGGGCAGCGTCTTGGTGTCGGGCGTGTGCAGCATCCAGGTGAGGTTGAATTCGCCGATCGAGAGCGTCAGCACCGCCAGTGCGCCCGCGACGATACCCGGGCGCACGTTCGGCAGCACGATGGTCAGGAAGCGCCGCGTGAAGCCCGCGCCGAGGCTGGCGGCGCCTTCTTCGAGGGTGCGCAGGTCGGCGCTCGCACAGACGGCGGCGACCGCGCGGACCATGAACGGCAGCGTGAACACGACATGGCCGGCCACGATGAACCAGAGGCTCATGCGGAACATCGTGAAGCCGCCGTAGACCACCAGCAGCGCGAGCGCCGACGCGAGACCGGGCAGGGCGATAGGCAGCACCAGAAACTCTTCGACGATGCGCGACAGGCGCGTCTTGCTGCGCGCCAGCACATAGCCCGCCGGCACGCCGGTCAGCAGCGTGATGACGAGCGTCGCCGCCGCGACTTCGAGCGACAGGAGCACCGAGCCGTGATACTGCGTCCACACTTCGCCGAGCCAGCGCAGCGTGAGGCCGCTCGAGATGCCCTTGAAGTAGTTGACGGTGAGCCCGGCCATGATCGACATCACGACCGGCACGATCAGAAACGCGCACAGCAGCAGCGTCACGAGCCACTGGCCGGCCGCGAGCAGCGTGCGCGACGACAGGCGCGGCAGGCCGCGGCGCCGCGCCGTCGGTGCCGAGGGCGGCGCGGCCGGCGGCCGGGCGGTATGGGTCACGGAATTCATCGGAATGTTTTCATACGGATTGAGAGCGGTGCTTTACCTAAGCGCTCGCGGCGACAGCCGAGCCGGTGATGTTGCGCGCCAGCGCCAGCACCAGCCACGTCACGAGACCCAGCACGATCGACAGGCCCCCGGCCGTCACCATGTTCGCGTTCAGCGTGAACTCGGTGTAGATGGTCATCGGCAGCACGTCGATATCGGTGGCGAGCGTAAAGGCCGTGCCGAATGCGCCCATCGAGGTCGCGAAGCACACCGCGCCGGCGGCGATCAGACCGGGCGAGAGCGCGGGCAGCACGATGTCGCGCATGATCTGCCACGGCGACGCGCCGAGCGAGCGGGCCGCTTCTTCGAGCGATGCATCGAGCTTGGTCGCCGAGGCCATCACCGTGACGATCACGCGCGGGATCGAGAAGTACAGATAGCCTAGAAACAGGCCGCTCATCGAATACGCGAAGACCCAGCGGTCGCCGGTCAGTTTCAGCGACAGCGCGCCGACCAGCCCCTGGCGCCCCGCCAGCATGATGACCATGAAGCCGACCACTACGCCGGGAAACGCCAGCGGAAACGTCAGCAGCGCCAGCAGCGTGCGCTTGCCCGGAAACTCGCGCCGCGCCAGCAGCAGGCCGGAGATCACCGAGAGCACCAGCGTCGTGGCCGTGACCGCGGCGGAGAGCAGCACGGTCGCGCCGAGGCTCGTCATGTAGCGCGCGTTGGTGAGCAGCGCGCGATACGTCTCGAACGCATGACCGTTGCCGCTCAGTTGCGCGAGCGCGCCCATCGGCAGCAGCCAGAACGCGATGAAAACCGCCAGCGCCGGCGCGATCAGGGCGATGCGCCAGCGCAGCGGGAACGTGACATCGTTCAATGCATCACCTGCAGATACTGTTCGCCGAAGCTTTGCTGCTTCTCGGCCATCTTGCCGAAATCGACCGGCTTGGCGCGCGCGTAATCGCCGGCGGGCAGGAACTTCGAGGCTGCCTCCGGGCTCATCGCATTGGCGCGGACCGGACGCAGATAGGCATTGGCCCACAGCTTCTGGCCTTCGTCGGAGAGCACGAAGTCGAGCACCTTCTTGCCGTTCGCTTCGTGCGGCGCGCCCTTCACGAGGCTCATCACGTACGGCACCGAGATCGTGCCTTCGGTCGGAATCACGAATTCGACGTTGGCCTGATCCTTGTACCTGGCGCGGTAGGCGTCGAAGTCGTAGTCGAGCAGGATCGGAATTTCACCGGAGAGCACGCGCGCATAGGCGGTCTGCTTCGGCACGATCGGCGCGTTGGCCTTGAGCTTGCGGAACCAGTCGAGACCCGGCTGGAAATTATCGAAGCTGCCGCCCAGCGCCTGGTTGACCGCCACCGCACCCGCATAGCCGACAAACGCACTCGACGGATCGAGGTAGCCGATCATGCCTTTGTACTCGGGCTTGAGCAGGTCGGCCCACGAACGCGGCACCGGCTTGCCTTCGAGCGCATCCTTGTTGACGAAAAAGCCGAGCGTGCCCGAATGGATCGCGAACCAGTAGCCTTGCGGGTCCTTCATGTTGGCGGGGATGTCGTCCCAGTGAGCCGGCTTGTACGGCTGGATCACGCCTTTGTCTTTCGCCTGGAAGGCCGACGATACGCCGAGGTACACGACGTCCGCCACCGGGCTTTTTTCCTCGGCCATCAACTGGGCGATGGCCTGGCCGGAGTTCTTGTTGTCGAACGGCACGCGAATCCCGGTTTTGGCCTGGATGGCCTTGATCTGGCTGGCCCAGTCGGCCCATTCGGGCGGGCAGTTGTAGCAGATCGCGGTTTCGTCGGCATGGGCCGCGAGCGGCGTGACGAGCCCCGTCAGCGCCGTGGCGCAAAGCGCCGAGGCTGACAGCATGCTGACGCCCGTGCGTCTGATGGTGCTTAGGGCGCCGGTGAAGGCGCCGCTCAGGGAGTGCAGCAGAGGACCAAAACTGGAGGAACGGCGGGTCACAGCGAATCTCCTTGGAAGGAAAGGTGCGAGAGGCGTTGCGTTACACGGTAGTACTGCGGCCGGACGTGAAAAGCGGTCGGCCGCGTGGCGATAAAGGCAAGGACTTGGGCCCGCGCGTGAGCGAATGCGTCAGTCAGCACGCACGCGCGAGCATCGACGCGAGCCGTCACGTCAGCGGTTGCATCGAGCGCACACGCTGCGTTTCATTGGTGCTCGAAATCGCGGCGATGGTGGCGCCTTCGCGCAGCGAGTGCGGCAGCGTGAGCGACAGCGAAGCGTCCGTATAGGTGCCGTCGATGCGCGCCAGCAGCCGTTGCCAGGCCGCGCAGCCGATCTCGCGATTCGGCGCGCAAATGCTGGCGAGCGGCGGCTGCAGCAGCTCGCCCATGGCGAGGCCGTCGAAGCCGAGAATCGACATGTCGGCCGGGATCTGCAGGCGCGCCCGGCGCAGGCCACGCATCACCACCATCGCCAGCAGGTCGTTACTGCAAAAGAGGGCGGTGGGGCGGTTCGGGCCGCTGGTCAGATGCGCGAGCACGGACGGGGCTAGTTCGTCGGCGTTGAAATCGATTTCAAGCGCCGGGGTGGGCGTGAGCCCGGCCTGCTGCATGGCCTGCGTGTAGCCGAGGTGGCGCAGGCGCGCGCGGTCCGAGGCGGCCAGCGTGCCGGCCAGCATGAGGATGCGGCGATGGCCGTGGGCGATCAGCATGCGCACGCCGTCGTGGGCGGCGAGGCGGTTGTCGACCGAAACCGACGGACGGCGTACCGTATCGTTATGCATCAGCACGTAGAGCAGGCCGGCGCGATCGAGTTCGTCCAGCAGCGGATGGGTATCGGCGTCGGCCACCGTCAGGATCAGGCCTTCGACGCGATGTTCGCGCAGCGTTTCGATGGCGTGGCGCTCGCGGTCGGCGTCGTACTGGGTGGTCATCAGCATCAGCCGGTAGCCTTGCGCGGAGGCCAACTCGTCGATGCCTTGCAGGCACTCGGCGAACACCGGGTTGGCGAGCGTGGGCAGCACGACGCCGATCAGGCGGGTGCGCTCGCCGCGCAACTGGCGGCCGAGCGGGCTAGGGCGAAAATTGAGGGCGTCGATCGACTGGCGGACCTTGTCGAGCGTCACGGGGTTGACGGTGTGCGGCGCGTTGATGGCGCGCGAAACCGTGGCAATCGAGAAGCCTGCGTGTGCCGCAACATCCTTGATGGTGGGGGTCATCGCTGTGGTTTCCGCTCGGGTTGTAAACGTTTTCGTGAGGGGAATTATCAGGACCCTTTGTGACTGCGCGATGAATCGGGTGGCATGGCAAGGCGTGCGTTTGGTGCAGCCGCGGCGCAATGGTAGAATCGCGTCCGCCCTGCCGGGGTGATGAAATTGGTAAACATAGCGGACTTAAAAAATTGAGTGCCCGACCGGAAACGGCCGGTGCAGAACCCCTCAAATTCGGTGAAACCCCTGGTTTTGCGCACGGCGCATCACCGCGGCAATGCCGAGCCAAGCCCGCCGTCGCAAGCATGCGAGGGTGCGGAAGGTGTAGAGACTAGACGGGGGGCGCCTAAGGCGGTGGCCGGCGGTATGCCGGCGCGGCCGCGATGGCGAAGGCATAGTCCAGCGCACGAACGAGGATGCCGCCTGGTATCGTCGGCGTCGAAAGACGTGGTGTGACGAAAATCCGCCGCTTAACAGCTTGCCGGTTCGAGTCCGGTCCCCGGCACCAGCTACCTTCCAGACGTTCACAACGTTTTCCCGGAAAATCCCGCTAATCCCCGCCATTGGGTGGACTACGACATCGACGACACGGTGACCCCGAGCGATTCGGTGCAATCCATCGCGAACGCAAAAGCATTTGCGTCGCACCTGGCAAATTTCCGTGGCCAGACCGGGAGCGCCGGAACTCAAGTCGCGACCGGGAACCCCAGGACGCGACAGGAACTTGACGAACAAATTTCCTGACGTTTCAACGTTCCAGTGCAGACGCCTCGCCCGAGCGGGGCTTCTCATTGGTGCTGCATCAAATGCTCCGCGCATACATCCAGCACGCCCTGCACCGTCGGCGATCTATAGTCGAGCCGCCAACCATCCACGAGCAGACCACACAAATCGGCGAGCCGGAGGCCTGCTTGGCCGAATACTGATGGTCCGTGTGCAACAGCAAAGACAAAGGGGCCTCGCGGCCCCTTGTAGTCATGCCCGGATACAGCTTGCCGTGTATCGCCCCGGTCCGAACCGCCCAGTAGGAACTAGCATTCCTCTATGCTACGATCCAGCGCGATACCAGCGTTGCTTGGTGGCGGTGTGCGCTACCCCCAGAGAGAGACTATGACAGCGACTTCCGACAGAGTTGGCTACCACTCTATCTTCGGTGGCATGTGGATCGATCAGGCCGATTGGCTGGAGCAACTGCAATCCAAAGGAGTTTCTCCGGAGCTTGCCAGCCTCATCGCCTCGTTCGCCGCGAATGGCTTTATCGTGCTGCAGGGTGCCGCGGACCTGTGCAAGGTCGACGCTTTCCAGGCGCAAATCGACCGCTCGTTCAGGGAAGGCAACCCGAAATTGTTTTACCAGAAGCACGGTTCGCGTGAGACCTTGCCGCTTAACGAGCCAGTGAACCGCCTCGGTTCGCGCGTCGTCGATTGCTATGGCGCTATGGATGAGGCACTGGATCTCTTCTCGTCGCCGCGCCTCATCGCTTTTCTGAACGCGATCTTCAGCGAAACGCCGCTCCTCTTTCAAAGCCTGAGCTTCGACCAAGGTTCGCAACAGGGCCTGCATCAGGATACCGCCTACGTTGTCGTCGATCGCCCTATGGAGCTCGCGGCGTGCTGGATTGCGCTCGAGGATGTCAAGGAAGGCTCGGGCGAACTGATGTATGCGCCTGGGAGTCACCGCCTGCCTGACTGGCCGTTTGGCGACGGGCGCAAGCACTTCGACGCCGATGTTGACGGCTGGGATGTCCACGAACAATGGTCCGATCGATTGCGAAGCTTTGCCGCCGATAGCGAGCGGGGCATCGAGCGTTTCCTCGCGAGGAAGGGCGACATTCTTGTCTGGCACGCCGACCTTGCGCATGGGGGCTCGCCCGTTGTAGACCCCGCCCTCACTCGCCAGAGCCTCGTCGGACACTTCTGCCCAGCCTCGGCACGACCACGATATTTCGACCATGGTGTATGCCGGAGCGCGGTCGTCCGGCGGGGGCCGCTGTGCTATTCGAGCATGTACTACGATCTGCAGCCCGAAGCACTTTCCCGCCGCACGT
This sequence comes from Paraburkholderia sp. SSBN10T, assembly GCF_056619545.1. Taxonomy (NCBI): domain Bacteria; kingdom Pseudomonadati; phylum Pseudomonadota; class Betaproteobacteria; order Burkholderiales; family Burkholderiaceae; genus Paraburkholderia; species Paraburkholderia sp. SSBN10T. The sequence continues at coordinate 194,956 of NZ_JBWQQI010000008.1, read as the reverse complement.
TCTGGAACTCGATCAGGTCCGTACTGGCGAAATAGGAAACGTCGTGACCTTCCGCGGCGCTTCGTTTCGGCTCTGGTGGTCGATCTATCGCGTCGGCGGGTGCCAGGTACCGGGAACGCAGCTCGAATGCGAATGGCAGCGTTCAACCCCATGACGAACTTGAACGCTGCTTACCTTTGGAAGGCGCCTTGCTTTCGCCTCCCGCTTTATAGGACAGTCACTACAGGCGGCATTAATAGGTAATGCTGTTGTAACCGTAGGTGCCGAGCCCACTTGAATAGGCGCCGCTGAGATTCAGCTTGCCGCGGGCAACCTCGCTTTGCCTGGTCTGGCTGAGGAGCCAGTCATAGCTATAGGTAATGCCGTTGGCATAGACCCAGGTCAACTTATGGCTGCCGTTAGCCAGCGCATTCCAGTAGATGCCCAACTTGGTAGACGTCCCCAATAGCGCTTTCAGCAAGGTGTTTTCCTCCGTCTCGGACGTAGTCGTCGGGTCCCAGGTTGCATACGGAACGGTTACGCCGGCAAGGCTACTGAAGAGCGTCTGGACCTGGTTCCAATACCCGGTGGCGGTGGCATCGCCAGTCATGTTGGTAGCCAGAATATTGTCGTCGGAAATCGAGTAGTACCAGTTCTGCCAATCAGCGTTGGTAATAATCGTTCCGTCGGTGGGGTACGTGTAGTAGACCTTGCCGTTATAGCTGGCGCTCTTGTTGTAGTTGTTGCCCCACTGCGAGGCGATCGCCCAGATGCCCGCGAAGTAGTTATCGCGCTGGGCTGCCATATCCAGTATCTGCATCCCGCCCATGGACTGACCGGACGCGTATATGCGATTGGTATCGATATTGTATTTGGACGTAATGTAGTCCATCAGTTGCCAGGTCGCGGGTATGTATTCGTTGCCCGTCAGGTTATCGGCCACACTCTGGCCTGAGTTAGGTATCTGCGGAATGACGACGATCAGTCCGGCGTAACCCTGAGCCTTAGCCAGCGCCTGCACCCTGTCTGAAGCATAGTTTGCCGCTTCCTGTGCCTCTGTCAGGCTGATCAGCGGGTCATCGCCCAAGCCGCCGGCATCTTCGATGTGTAGTACAACCATGTATTTCTTGCTCGCATCGTAACCGGAGGGGACGAAGAGGCTGTACTTCAGACTGACGTCATGGTACTGGCCATCATATTCGCTGAAGCAGTGGGTAGCCTGAAAGGGGCTCCCCGCCACCATGGAAAGTATGGTGGCATTTGGGTATGTGGTTGCAACGCCGTTTGCTGTCGTCCCGGAATAGGATGGCGTAACATCGTCTGTATAAAGCTTATAGCCCGTGATGCCGTTGATAACATAGGAAGTGTCATCGAGAACGGTGTCCAGGTAAACGGAGTTGTCACTGCCGTCTGGGGCGAAGTTATAGTAATAGTCTGATACGTAGTTACTTTTCACCGTGGTGCTGGGGCTAATGGTTACGTCTTCGTTGACGCTGATGGACGTCTTCTGTTCTACACCGCCGGCCACGCCTGCTCTCCAGTAAGGCACGGCGTTAGCCAGCAGATAACTGGTGTTGAGTTCGATGACGACATAATTGCCGCTGGCGGCGCCCGTGTGATTAGTCGAGTCAATCGTCGGCGTGGAGTTCACATAGACATAGGTGGGGGCGCCAGGAGTCCCAGTTTCTTGCGCAAAGGCCGGATACGCACCAGTCAAACCATTCCTCGTGGCCGCTGCGGCATCATCGTAATTCTGGGCAAGATTTGCATAACTAAGTGCGCTGTAGGTATTCAGGTTCACCGAGCCCGCTTTCAGCGTGTCCTTGTACTTGAGGACAATTGCCTGAACCTTGGGGCCGTCCAGGTCAACAAAAGAGATCGTGGAGACGCTCGAAATGGCGTCGTCAGCACTGGTCGTGGTTTTTAAGTCGCTACCGCAACCGGAGAGCCCCAATCCCAAAAGCATGCAGACGGCAAAGCATTTGTATTTCCTCACACTCAATGCGACTCTCATGCGATGTCTCCAATAGTCATATACGGACCATAATCAACGACCAGATTTCGTCGAAGAATTTTGTCTCTAGTGGAATACTATCCTTCGGAGAGCTTGTGCCGCCTTGGACAAAAGTAATGTTCGACAGAACTTTTTAATGAACGAATGGTTAACCCCGAGTCGATTACTCAGATGAAATGATCGGGCAATAACTGGAATGGTGTACTAAGCATCGAGCACCTGCGGTCGAATTTATATGTTTGCTGGGCGCGGCAGTTCGTGTGTATCGAAGCAGGGATGGCTGACCTCGGCGACATCAATCCTTTTCCGAAGACTCTGTGTCAAGCTCAACCGGAAGCCGGCGATCAACATGCCTGTGTGGATTTATCCATGCCGGCATGGTGCTTTACGAGGTTCATAAGCGTGCCGGCGATAAGCCGGAACGGCGCCGTGCCAGCCACGAGGTCGTGAACCGCTTTTACGCGCTCGCTGCCTGTTTCGTCCAGGAAGTATTCGCTGGTTCTGTGGAGTTGCGCAAATTCATCTTCCGTCAGCGCAGCCGCGAAGGTTTCTACGGATCGCAGTGGATGCGCACGTGCATGCTTTGCCTCGAACTCCGACAATGCACGGCGAATAGCCTCGATTCGGCCCGTGCCGTTAAGGACGATGAAGCGCTCCGCTCCGCCCCAACCAATCGTCAGTGGATCGGAGGAGGGGGCGAGGTGGTCGAGAGTGGGAATATCCATGACAACGGCATGAGGATTTTCCTCGAGCCATTGGCCGATACTCTCGGCACGCTTAGCCGTCTTGTCGACGGCAATCCCCGAGATGCCATGCTGTGAGCGTATATCCGAAAGCGGAACGGGCAAACGCGAATAGTCGCCCGCGTCGATATTTCCAGTGACCCACGATGCCGTATTGTGACGTTTGACTCGCGCAGTGTCAGTTACGGTACCTGGAAGCTCACGCATCCTGGCAAGACGAAGGAATCTGTTCGCGTTCGCGAGGATGCCCCCGCTGTCCTTTTGCCCTGGAGGCAACCCAGTCTGTGTCAGGTACTGCCTGGCCTCGCGTTCATCGTGTGCGTCGTTGGGTGACGAAGACTGATTTTGCTGCGCTCCGGATTTTCGGAAAGCCGCTTTGAACCGCGTGCCAACGCTCGTCCCCGGTTGACTTTTTAGCGGTGCTAATTGGACTGAATCTGGCCCGGGAACCGAACCGGAAGGAACATGGGTTTGCTGTGCTTCACGTGTGGAGGTTTCCGGTTCGTTCAGCGAGTGGTTGTCTCGGGACGAAGGGATGCGTTGAGAATCCATGAAAGCTCTCCGTGATCAACTTGTCCAGGATAAACGAATCCCGCGCGGGACGTTTAAACACAACAGGGCTAAAAGTATAGATCGCATAGGCCCCGCAGCGGACGATCGGAGGCCATATGGTTTCGTTTGAAAGCACGCTACTTAGTGCCGGTCCTGGCTTATGAATTGGGGGCGGGAGAGCTGTTTCGGGAAGCCAGGCGTGACCGGACAACAAGCATGATGCGTTCGAGTTCGGCGAGCTCACGATGGGCAGCCCAAAATCCGGACGTGCAGGCCGTGGCTTCGCGCCTGCAAACGTCCGTTCGACTGGCGAAGATGAGCTTGCGTCCTGGGCCAGAAGCTGTCCCTCGCGCAATATTGCCGTGACGCGGAAGAAACCGAACCGATAAACCGGTGGTCGGAGGCCGGTTTCCACGTTATCGTGAGGCTTATGAAACCTGCAAATTCAATCCCGCCGAATTCGAATCCTTCTCGTGCATGGGATGAGTGACAGGTGACGCTGAACACGAAGCTGGCTCACCTGATGCCGGCGCAGCGTGAGCAAGCCCGTGCAGTTTTGATCAGGCTGCTCAAGGCGCGCGCGATTCGCCGCTCTGGCGCTCTGACTGCTTTCCCATTGCGGGACGGTGGGCGCTTGAATGCTCAAGTGCGGCCATGACGCAGCGAAGTGAGGCAACTGTTAATTATGGTTAGCGATCTGGAAAGCAGTCAACGAGGATGGTCTTGGCACGTTGGGAGAAGCACGGCATCCACCGTCTGTTTTAAAACCTTTGGGGGGAACAGCATGAAAACTCTAGTCGCGACCGCATTGCTTGCGAGCCTTGGAATCAGCCTTTCTGGTTGTATCGTCCAGGGCCCCGGGGGTATTGCGCCTGTACCCGTTGGAATCACAATTGGATGGCATGGGGATCAGTACTATGATGGCCATCGTTACTGGGCGCACGACGACTGGATGCGAAATCATCCTGGTGATCGGGACCCGCACCGTGACCATGGCGATCGCCACGATGACGACCACCATCAAGAGGATCACTGACGGACGCATGATTCGACATCCGCGCTCTCTGCCTTGTGCGGGCCCTCGTGATGGTCTGACGCGTCACGCCGCACATCCTCGAGCAGTGCGTATCGATATCCCTGCGGCCAGCTTTGCCGGAACATCGGCTTGATACGCACTGTGTCAGTGCGCAGGGGTGGCCAGGCTTTGCCCCTGCAACTGTATGCAGTTACCTACTGGAGGAATCTATGAAAGTACACATGCACTGCGCCGTGGCTGCGGCAACGTTGATCGGACTGTCGATCCCGTTTTCCGCAGCTCACGCCCAACTCGGCAACCTGCTCAACCAAGGCACCAACGGTTCGTCTTCAGGCTTCGGCGGCTTGACCGGTGGCACTGCGTCGGGGAGTCTCGGTAGTCTCGGTAGTGCGCTGTCCGGTGGCTCGGTGACGTCCAGCAACAGCAGCAACGTCGCGGGCGTGCTGCAGTTCTGCATCAAGAATAACTATCTGGGCGGCAACAGTGCGTCGTCGGTCAAGGATTCGCTGATGAGCAAGCTTCCGGGTGGTGCGTCGAATTCCAATAGCAGCTACACCGACGGTGCCAACGGTATTGTCGACACAGGCAGCGGCCAGAAGCTGAGCCTCAGCGGCGATGGCGTCAAGCAGCAACTCACCAAGCAGATCTGCGACAAGATCCTCGACCAGGGCAAATCGATGCTGTAGGTATCGCAAGCTCAAATTCTGCGGGAGTGCTGATTGCCTGCAGGGTCGTCTTCCTGGCCGCACTGGGATGAGGTTGATTTCCCTCGGTTGGATGTACGAAATATTGAAGGCTATATCTTGATGACGTGCGCAAGGAACCCGGCCGAAGCCGGGTTCCTTGCCGTTTCTCTTGTGTGGATCGGCGGTTCAGCGGGTGTGCGCGTCGATTTCCTGCCGCAGACGCTTCTCTTTATCTTGAAGGTCCGGCGTAAAGGCTTCACCGAAATCGGCCGGCTCAAAAAACGGGCGGATTTCAATCTCCGAGTCACTTGTCATCGGGTTCGGGCAGCGGCGGACCCATTCGACCGCCTCGTCCATCGACTGGACTTGCCAGATCCAGTATCCGGCGATGAGTTCCTTCACTTCGGCAAACGGGCCGTCGACCACCGTTCGATCCTTCCCGGAAAACCTCACGCGAACGCCTTGCGAGCTTGGCTTCAGCCCGTCACCACCCTGCATGATGCCGGCCTTGACCAATTCCTCGTTGTATTGCCCCATGGCCGTGAGGAGTTCCATGCTGGGCATTTGGCCCGCTTCGGATTCGGGTGTCGCTTTGACAATGACCATCACACGCATTGCATGCTCCTAAAAAATATGATGAATTCCAGATTCGTGTTGAAAGGCAATCGCTGCCTTCAACAGCACGACGATTGATTGTCCGGGAAATCGACATGCAGCACCAAGATTTTCCACTTTCCGGTTCGACATGCATCAGGAGAGGCTCGCCGACGCCGCGGTGTCCCGTGCCGGCTTTCGAAGTCAAGGCGGACGGCTCACTTGTCTACCTGACGCTGGCCGAGGCCGCGTGAAAACGCGCGCGGAATGCAGCGCTCAAACTGCACCAAAAATCGCAATAATTCAAGGCCTTGCGCGATCGCCTTCTCTCGGGTTATACGAAGGCCGCCGGCGCCGGGGCGCGAGCGATGAGTTTGGCATCGGTCAACCGCCCGACGATGCCGACACCGACTTTTAGCGCGCGGAAAGTCCCGCCTTGTGCAGAAGGTCAAGGCGATATTGCACGGCCACATCATTCGATTAGACTAGCGCTTCACTATAACGGGGATTACGGAATGTCTACATACGGAAACTATGTCGAAAGCGTCAGGCAGAGGTTCGAGGCCGCGCGAATCAAGAGGGAGCGCAACGAGTATCAGCTTCGTCGGGCGGCGGCCTTTCTCATTGATCATGTGCGCTCGTATGCAGAGATCCCGCTCGGGCTTCCCGAAGCACTAGCATTGTGCGAGTACGATGGTTCATCTGCAAGTCTGATTCAGCCAACCGAATTGAGCGACTTTCCTAACGACACGACACTCAGATTTGGATTGAGCTTCAAGGCGCTGATCGACACTGCATCCCTCGGAAGCATCTTCATTCCCGTCATAGCCAGATGTGCCGAGGTGGATGGCGAGTTTATTCTCAACATCGACGACAACGAGTTGCCGTATACCCCCGATTCTGCGGAATCCGTTGAAACAGCGAGTGAACTCTGGAACATTTTGACCCGCAAATTCGACGAGCATCACCGCTAGCCGACGGGACCGAATGGCGCGATGAACATGCGCCAGATGCCGAACGGCGAACAGCTTTCGAATGTTTCCGTCGCCGGCGTGCACGCAAGTTCAAACAGCGTCGGGCCGCTCGCGCAGCCCGCTTTGGTTGGGTGCGTCACCGTCTTGTTTACGCGCTCCGCACGGGTGAGGGCGTCCCAAGGCAGCGCGCCTGGTGCGAGCCAACATGTGTGACAACCCACGCTCCACGGTGAAAGTGAGTTGTCCGCGGGCGGACCCGACACTAATGTGATTGCAACGCATCGCCCGGTTGGGGGCATCAGCGCGGTGATCACATGAAAGGGGCGCCCATGGACGGAATTCGAGCGTTCCGGCAGCGACTGATGCCAGGCGCCACCCGGGTGGCAGCCCTGGTCCTTGGCATTGTCGTGCTCGGCGGGCAGGCACGCGCTGCCGGACCCTTCGATGGCAACTGGAACGTCACGCTCACGTGCCCGAACACGGAAGAGGGCGTCTGGGGTTACACATATCACTTCACGGCGACTGTCTCCGACAGCGTGCTGCATGGCGAACAGGGTACGCGCAACACCCGCGGATGGCTGTCGCTCGACGGCCAGATCGGGCAGGACGGCAATGCGCGCCTCGATGCCGAGGGACTGACAGGCTCACCGGCATATACGATGGGTGGGGCGAAGCCGCTCACACCCTACGGGTTTGATGCCGACGCACATTTCGACGCGACCGGTGGAACAGGCAAAAGGCTTGGCACACGGCGTTGCGATCTGCTCTTTGTGAAACAGTAGAGCTGAGGTTGGCCCTTTCATAGAACGCATTAGATGGCCGCTATAGTCGCGCTACCGGCCGTCGTCGTGACGGCATCCTGATTGTGCGGTTTCCAACCGCTCCACATTGCATCGAGCAATGTGGAGCATCGTTAAAACCGGTACCCGATAGAGGCAAACGAGATGATCGGGTCGAGCTTGAGTTTCGTGCTACTCGTCACTGTCCCGGCCGCGGAGTGCGTAGTCAGAGTCGCCCGCGTCGACAGCCACATATACGACAACGAGACATCTACCGACCAGTGCTTGTCGATGTTATAGGAAAACCCGGCATTGACGACCGGTGCAAACGAGCTGCTCAGCTTCGCCGTGGTCGTCCCCTCCAGCTCGCTTCCGTAGGCTGACGAGTAAAGAAAACTACCGCTCGATACTGCCTGGCTCAATTTGACTCCGCTATACCAGACGTATGATCCACCCGCGCCAACGTAGGGACGGAAGTGACTCTGCGCATCGTTGAAGTAGTACTTCAGAAGCAGCGTCGGGCTCCATTCGTATGCAGAGCCGAGTTGCCCGAGCGCGGCAAGCGAGCCGGTACCGTTCAAATGGAACTTCGGCGGCGCACCAAATACCGCTGTCGTGGCGATGTGATCGGTGAAAAAATAGGTTCCCGTAATACCGAACGTATCGGAATCGTCAACCGACGCACCGGTGTTAGCCTCCGTTACGCTCGTGCCGACTGCGTTGACCGTGAGCGGTTTGCTCGAGTCCTGCGGCGCGAGATGGAACCAGCCGAGATTCGCGACGAAATCGCCGGCGCTCTGTGCTTGTGCGGCAGTACTCACTAACAATGCCGCCGCTAAACCGAATACTCGAGTCTGCATCACCTTGTCTCCTCTGTTTCAAACAGTTTTGTTTGTGAATCAGAGGTGATTCTATGCGCACGATCGTTCGATTCGCTATCCGATCCGTTGAGTGTTGTCTCTGAAATTTGGTAAGGATTTGGCGAGCCGCCAGGCGCTTCAATATCAGTTTGCAGTGCTTTGAATATGTGGAGCCATATTCAGTGAAAGGGAATCGGCCAAAGCCAAAAGCCCACTGGTTAGAGTGGGCTTCCGGTTGCCTTTTGGGAGGAAAATTACCTTGTGTCGCGGCGTTGCATGCAACACGAGCTTATTTAACCGCAGCGGAAACGCTATGCGCAAGGACTATCGCGAAGATGTGCGCGTCGACTTCCTTCTCTTTCCTTACGTGCCTGCGCTGTGGGCAGCGTGACTGGAAGGCACGTGCGATACAGGGAGACAGCCTGTATGGCGAGAACGCAAGTGTGCTTGATAGACGTGCGAGCCGGCGCATGGGTTCGATTGGCTCGCGTCCCGGCATGAGGATGAGAACGTGGCCGGAAACTGCACGACGCTTACGGCTGACCGGTTCGCGACGCTTCTGAAATGCCTGCAGGTACAGCGGGAGTCGGGCGATCCGGTTGCCCAGGTGGAGGTTGCGTTTCCTTGAGCGCCAGCCTTTCTATAGGCAGCGTCGTTGCGGCATCGATCTTGTCGACGTAGTGGAAGTGGTAGCGATCGTACGTAGCTTGCAATCTTCCGAAGCCATGGTAGAAGTCGTCGTGAACAGTGGTCCAGAAACCTAGTGGGTAGTGCGCACGTTCGAGACATGTTCCTTGCTGATCCGCGCCGTACTGTTCGTCATTGAAGATGAAATCCTCGGTTGTCTCTGGATCACACGACGCCACCGCGAGCGCGCAAAAAAATGCTGCAAGGACAATCCCAACTATTGGTGCGCGCATGTCGAGTCAATTCGTGGTGTTAACGGTGACTACAGACTCACGCAGGACAACAAAGTTTTTTACCCCGACCTTACACCTTGTTTCTCACAGGCTGGTTTCTGAATGGAGGCGATGACTGCGTCGGCGACGGTGCGCGGCCGGCCGACGCTCCGCGTTAGCGCGCCGCCAGCCGGAACACCCCGACGACGGAGCGCAGGCGCCCAGCCTGTTCGTCGAGCGATGAAGCCGCGGCTGCCGCTTGCTCCACCAGAGCGGCGTTCTGTTGCGTGACTTCATCCATCTGCGATACGGCCCGGCTGACTTGCTCGATACCGGTGCTCTGCTCGTCCGACGCGGCGGAAATCTCGCCCATGATGCCGGTTACCCGGTCAATCGATTGCACGATCTCGGTCATACGGTCACCGGCCACTTCGACGAGTCGCGTACCGTCACTGACGTTGGTGACCGATGCCTGAATCAGACTCTTGATATCCTTGGCCGCCGCGGCGCTGCGTTGCGCAAGCGCGCGCACTTCGCTCGCCACCACCGCAAAACCACGGCCTTCCTCGCCGGCTCGCGCGGCTTCGACGGCTGCATTGAGTGCGAGGATATTGGTCTGAAACGCGATCGTTTCGATTACCGAAGTGATCTCGGCAATCTTGCCCGACTCGTTCGCGATCTGATGCATCGTGCCGATCACTTCCTTGACTGTTGCGCCGCCGCGGGCAGTCGCTTCAGTTGCCTGGCCGGCGAGCACATTGGCGTGCCGCGCATTGTCCGCATTCTGTTTGACGGTCGCGGTGATCTGCTCCATGCTGGCCGCCGTTTCCTGCAGCGATGCCGCCTGCTCCTCGGTGCGTTGCGACAGATCGAGGTTGCCCTGGGCGATTTCGCTGGAGCCCGTCGCAATGGAATGACTGGCGGCCTGGATTTCTGCAACGATCGCGGCCAGTTTCGATTTCATGTCGCTTAGCGCGCCGAGCAGGCTGCCCGGGTGCGCGTGACGCATCTCCACTTCGATGTCGAGATTGCCGCCCGCGATTTGCGAGGCAATGTGGGCGGCGTAGGCCGGCTCGCCTCCAAGCGTCCGGTTGACGCTACGTGTCACCGCCCAGGCCAGCACCCCGACGGCTGCGAAAATGAGCGCCGCAATGGAGCCGAGAAGCGTCGCCAGCTTGTTGAAGGCCGCATTGATGTCATCGTAGAAGAAGCCTGTGCCGATCCACCAGTCCCAGTCCGGAATCGCGACGACGCCCTGCAGCTTGGGCACGGGTTCCGCGTCCGGGGTGCGCTTCACGAGCACGTCAACGAGGGCAATATGCGTAGCCGCCATGCCCTGGCGATACGCCTCGCTATCGGTCAGCCCCGTGGTGGTTTTATTGCCCTTCGCCCTGGTGCCGATGAAGCGGGCAATCGGATGCACGAGGTTGACCCCGTCAGACGTGGTGACCCAATAGTAGCTTTGGGTATTGGCATTGAGTTGCGCAACCGTGTCTTTGGCGGCCTGTTGCGCCTGATCGCAGGTCATGACGCCGCGCGCCTGCAAATCGCGGTAATAGTTGACCACGTGCTCGGCTTTCGTCAGGAGAATGACGATCTGTTCGCGCCGGCTATCGACCAGCGAACTGCGCAAGGTCTGCAGCGCTGTCACCGTCAAAAGCGCGACGCCGAGCAGCGCCGCGATCACCAGCGCCAATAACTTCGTAGAGAGTTTCACGCCCACGCCCCAAAATGGTAACTAACTAGTACATTTATCGGCATTATCGGGGCACTTCTTCAGTCGCCAGAACCCAGGGCAAACCCTTCCTGCAGCGGGAGTTCGGGGCGGGCGGTTGGGTGCGAGCTCTCTTGTCTCAGGCGTTCGCGAGAGCGCGTTTCAGCGGAGGGATCGATGCTTGAGTTACCGCCTGGCTACGAGTCGGTATGAGGCTATGGAGCCGGCGTGACGCACGAACGGATTGGGCCGGACTGCCAGTGTGCCGTGTGGGTCAAGCGTCTTTCTGAATCATGTCGATGCGCCGCTTGCCTTCTACATATCCAGCTTCACGGGCTAATTCTTCACTGCGAAACGTGGCGACCAGTTCCTCAAAGCGAATGCTTTGCCCAGCAAGATGAGCGTCCGCACCATGGCGGCAGAAATAGCCTGTGTAGTGCCACAAGGTGTCCGGAGCCGGTGGACCGTATGCAAGGATCGGTAGGACCCACACTTCGTATCCGTCATGTTCGATCTTGTCCCACATGGCAGTCTCCATCTGGAATTTGAAAGAATCGTAGCATGCAACCGGGGCGGATACGACAAGCACGCTGTTCATCAACGATTGGTCCTTCGCCTAGGGAGGAGGGCCGATAGGTACCGGCAAGGTGGGCGTATGCCGGAGAATTTCATTGCGGTTCTCCGCATCGGAAACGAGCGAAAAAAACACCCCTTCGAAAAGGGGTGTTCACTCCAGCAAGTACGCTGAATGCCGCAGCCATCCCTCCCGGGACGAAGGAACAGCTAACGGCGTACCGCCATCATGGAGTGAGCGATGTGCTCAGCTTGGTGAAGTCGAGGCTGCCAAATCCGGTGTCGTCGTCAAAACCGGCCTTGGCGTTGTAACCATGGCTGCTATAGCCGTTGTTGCCTGACGTCACATCGTGGATAGCCGTTTTGTTGCTCGGGAAGGTCTGATAAAAACCGGCCGTCGGCAAGCTCAGGCTGTTGCTGTGGGCCGATTCGACACGAGCCCAGCCGCCGACGAAAATCGGCGAAGCGAGGCTCGTGCCGCCAACCTGTTGATTCGGCTGGCCATTGATGACGATGTAAGCACCGGTTGCCGAAGCCGCATCGAACGCGACGTCCGGCACGACCCGTTTGGTGACCGAACTTCCCAATGCCGCGGTTTGCCAGCTCGGCGCGGCTTCGAACAGACTGACACCACCCCCGGTTGCCCAGATACGCACGGCGTTGTCGACGGGGTTGCCGCTGCTGTCGAGGTCGGCATAGGCCACACCTTCGTTCCAGACCGTTTCGCCGGCCCACGTGGTGGTATTGGTGGTCGACAAGGTCGTACCGCCTACCGCGACCACGTACGGTGAGCTGGCCGGCGACGACACGCTGTACTTCGAGAGGTTGATGGTCGTCTGGATGCTGCTTCCGTTGTAGGTGCCGATATAGCCGGGTGCCCCTTGCGGCGACGTGGACCACTGATACACGCCGGCGTCGCCTGCTGCTATGGAGAAGATCTGACCTTGAGCCACTGCCTGCTTGAAGACGGCATCGTTGGCTGCCACCGAGCCATCCGAGTTCGCCGCCGATTCATCCTCGCCTAACGAGACGTTGATGACTTTGGCCAGATCGTCGGTCACGACCTTGCTGTAGGCCGCAGTCAAGGTCGCGTCGGTCAGGCCGCTGTCGTTGCTGTCGCCGTTGACGGCGGCGTAGAAAATCAGTTGCTTGACTCCGCCCGAGGTGCCCACAATGTCCTGGCTATCGAGATCCCACTCGCTCGGATCGCCGTCGTCGGCGAGCGTACCCTGGCCTCCCGCTACCACCGCCGTGTTCACGGTGGGCAGACCGGCATTCGCGGTGAAGGTGTTCAGATCGGAAATCGTCTGGGTCATGTCACCCCAGGTAATGATGCCCACCGTGGTGTTCGTGGCGGCTGGCAATCCACTCGCGTCGTAGATCTTCGCGAAGTCGGTCGGTTGGTGCCCGACCTGTGCGGCCGCCGCGTTCGTCCTGGTTTGCTCGGGTTCAATGGCCAGATTGGCCGGCACCACACGATGATTCAACCGGTGCGGCACAACTGCGTTCTGCAAACCGAGCACCGAATCCACGGACGCACTCAAGGACGCCGGAATCGACGCCGCCGAATCGTTGGCGTAAGCCGGCTTGCCGCGATAGGTAAAGCGCTTCAGGCTCGTGTGAAAACCGTTCTGCGCATTGTTGGCGTTGCCGTCCGCCGAAACCAGCCTGTTATTCGGCGATACGGTGATGTTGGTGAAACCGTTGGCCTTCAGATGAGCGACAACCGCCTGAACCTGCGCATCGGTTGGTGCGAAGCGGGCGTTGAACTGCTGCGGCGTCAGATATTTATGGTAATTCGCGCTACCCCGCTGGTTAAGCTCGCTTAGAAACGCATCGAGCTGATCTTCGTTACGGCCTTTCAACACCACGGTGATATGCAGCGGCTGGCTTATTTCAAGCGGGCTCACCAGGCTGTTGATCGGTTCGGCCGCGGTGTTGCTGAGCGTGTAACCGCCGGACGCCACGGCGGCATTGCTGGCCTGGGATTGCACCGCCGTGCCGGCAGCTTGTGCCGAGGGCACGAGGAAAGCACCGGTCCGGGTCGATACCCAGGAATCTGCCGCCTGGGCAGATACTGGGATCAGGGTGGCGGCAATGGCCAGGGGAAGCAGCGCCTTGGCGAAGTCTCTGGAAAATACACTATTGACTTGCATAACCTTCTTCATTGTTTGAGCTCCAGGATAGTGGCAAAGAACCGACATATCGATGCATTGAAAGCATGATGCAACTCGTATAGCGCACACTGAAAACAGGCAATCCGACGCTTTAGCATGGCAATTGCCTGGTACCTCAATTCGGCATGGTTTTTCTCCTTAATGAAAATGTAATGTATGAATAAAAGCCGCCTCATTGGCCAATAGGGCAGGGGCGGGAAATTTATTCGTATCGAAGCATCCCGATAATTCTTGACTTGCGGATCATCATGAACCATTCCGGGGAAATTTTACAAAGTTAGGAATGCTATAAGCTATAAATGCATCGATACAAGATAATATGATTCCGCATAGAACCGCCAGCCGCCCTGATAAAGGTGGTTGCAATACGATCTACGGATTCGAGCGCGGTGCTATCTGCTGCGTTGCTCTATTCAACTTCTTTCAGTTGGCGAAATAACCCGGTCACCTGGCCAGCAAGCCGGATGGCTTCTACGTTCTCCGCAATTCGTCAGACTCACCAAAGCAAAAATGGATATATCTTTATTCGGAGAATAAATCTTCTCTATTCGCGACTTGCCACAAACCACCGAGGCAAAGAGGTGGGTATGGTAAATAATGCCGCCAAGATGGAAAAATTTACCGGATGCTATTTATCCGCACGACAATGCGTAGTGCATGGTTTATCGGTGAGCCTCGCTGGTAGATGCAAAGGGTAATAAAGAGATAACAAATGGGATTTGAGTGCTCAAAAGATAGGAGGAAGAAATCTTACTGTCAAACTTTTTTTGATAGGACTTGGAGTTTTTTGAAATATTCTTCGGTGTATTTTGTAATTATAAGAAAGCTTAATGTAAATATATGCGGAATCGCAGTAATCGATACAGGAAGATCGCAGGGGATTGTTAAATCCGCATCAGAACGCGAGATGCCTAGGCTTTGGGGAGGAACCCTCAGACGTCCTGCCAAAGAATTGAACTGATCTTCCACGCTCCCGCTACCTTGCAGAGCTGGATGAACTTGATTCCCTTTCCGGCATACGGGGCACCTGCGAGCGTGCCGGTCTTTTGATAGCGGGAGTGGCGAGAGGCGATATCGTGCGACACGATGGTCTTCGCCTCTATCTCCCATTCATGGAAATCACGTAACTGGCCGTCTGTCAGTAGCTTTTGCCGAGGCTCGACGAACGACTCCAGATTCCACTCGTCGACGCCGTCCGGTCCGATTCGCGCGATCGTCGCGCGAGGCGTAAACATCGTGAGCAGCGCCGAGATGGCGGGCGCTCGTCCAGCGCGGTTGTCAAACGCAGAGTAGAAGGCCGCGATCAGCTTGTCGATCTCGTCCAGCGTCTTGTCCATGTGGCTACCCTGTAGTAACGACGGCTTTCGCAACGCCGACGGCCGGTCTCAATCGATGAGGCCTAAACGTCTCGCATAATCGGTGGCTTGGGTCTTTGTGGTCACACCCAGCTTCCGCTTGGCGTTCTGCACATGAAACTGTACGGTAGCACTTGCCACACCCAGCATGGCCGATAGTTCATAGGTCGTTTTTCCCTGCGCGCTCCATTTCAAGACTTCGATTTCCCGCGGCGACAACTGATGCCGATATCGTTTCGAATTTTCGCTGTCGATCAGATTCTGCAGTTTTGACGTAACGAATTCAGCCAGCATCAGTAAATGAGGTTGCAATTCGTGTGCTTCGATCGACGTAACCGGACTCTGGCTTCTCGCCAGTGTCAATAGAGTAAATACTCCACCTCTTGCCCATGATGATTGAGCCACGCCGGCGCGTAATTCGAAATCCTGCGCTTCGGACCATAGGTCGTGCGCTTTCGAGAAAATTGCATCGCTCCAGATTATTGCGTTGCGACTGCGCGCGCCAATTCGTACCGTCGGGTCGATCGCCAGATATCCCGCATGCATGTAACGGTCCAGCCATGCGGGCGGGTAGTTGGAGATGATCTGCGCAGCGTCGTGTTTTCCCGTGATCGCCATCCCTTTTGCGCCGACGGCGACGTAATCGAATCCGAGTCGCTTTCCAAAGTGCTGCATCTGTTCGAGCAGCGACGCCTCGGTGACCACTTGACTGAAGCTGGTAGACACGTCGCGCCACCAAAGCGATAAGTCAGAATTCACATTGCGCTCCTTGAAAGGTTCGTTATACGAACTCAATTGATTCATAAAAATTCGATATCCAAAGACATCAATTCGGCATCTTTTATTGTATAAAAATGCAATACGAATAAATTCATCGCCTATTGAATTGAGTGACGCGTGCCGGTAATTGGGTTATCGCACAGAACGCGAATCTATCATGCAAATAGTGCGTATAGAGTGCATGGATAGCGACGTCAGAAATATGACAACCGATCTAGCCGATTTCGCATTCGCGTTCACGCTGTGTCGCATTCGTGCGGCATATGGCTCGCGCTGCTAGTCCGGCGCCTGCTCGGGAGCCCCTATCAACACTGATAGTGCTGGCGTCGTCTCAGCATGGGCATGTCGACACTTAGGTGCGACCATTCAATGGTTTATAGGCATTGAACTAGCGTGCCGCGCGAATCAGGCGCTGTATCGACGCAGCCGCAGAGGCAACGCGACACCACCGATTGTCGAACAGGAGCACGGTGCGTGTCTGCGAATGTGGAGCACGCCGCGCTGCACATCCATCCGGAAGCCGAAGCCGTGCATTTCAAGGCCACATGAAGCCATCGCTGCCGGCCGATGGCGTCTTTCACAACATCGCTTTGAGTATCAAAAGGATACGTGCCAAATGAAGGCGACGATCAGTTGGTGGAATCTGGAAAAGTCCGAACAGACTGTCGATTCGCTGCGAGGCTCTCTAAACGCGGAAGGCGTGAGTCCATGGGAGGCCGTATCCGGTATGCATTCCAAGGCATGGATCTCGGACCGCGCGAGCAATCTGTGGGGGGCAGTGGTGATCTGGGACTCACCTGAAGCGATGAGTCAGCCGTTGCCGCCCAATCGGGCCACCGAGCTAATCGGTTATCCACCGAGTGTACGCGTGACATTCGATGTGGAGGCACTCATCGAAGAGCACATTACGCGGCACTGGCTGGTTGACGAAGCGTTCAAGGATGTTCGTTGATGAGCCACTACGGTATTGCATCGCCTCCTGAAATGGTTGCGTATTCCCACTTCCAGCAAAGCCGCCTTTGTTGCCCCGAATGATGAAAGAGACTATCAACCTGAGGACACTCCGTTTATGGATCGATACGACGATTCCCTCGAAGATCAGCTAGACACGTCGATTTTCAACGACGCTCCGGCCGATCCCATTGCACTTCTCCAGGTATGGGTCGAGCGGGCCCGCAAACTTCAGGTGCGAGAACCGGGTGCCATGGCGTTGGCCACCACCGGGCCCGATGCCCATGCGTCGAACCGCATTGTCCAGGTGCTCGACATCACGCGTGATTCCCTCGTTTTCGCAACTCACGCACACAGCCAGAAGGGTCGCGAAATCGCTGCGTTGGGCTGGGCCTCGGGTGTGTTCTACTGGCGCGAGATCCAGCAGCAGGTGACCCTGTCCGGCCCGATTGCACCCATCCTGGACGAAGAGTCTGATGCTCTATGGGTGAGGCGCTCGCCTGAGACTTATCCGATGTCCAGCGTTTCGCGCCAGAGCGAGACGCTGGAGGATGAGCAGGCGCTGCGTCTCGAGGCGCAGCACCTGGCGAGTTTGAGGACCCCGCTGCCGAGGCCCGCGAACTGGATCGGTTATGCACTCCGTCCCTCGATCGTCGAATTTTGGCAGGCCGCGCGCGACAGGCTGCATGGCCGCCTGCGTTACGACGCGACGCCATCCGGCTGGAGCACTCGCAGGCTTCAACCTTAGTGAACGCTGCGCGAATAACGGTAACCCTACAGGTTGCCGGGGAATTCGGCGTCCGAACGATTGAAGCTAACCCTGCCGCGGTCCTGATCGACGCTGCTGGGTTCGCCGCCTCCCCGCCTCCGATAGGCAGCGCATTGCGGAGAAGCCGCACCTGTCCGTCAAGCCACACGACACCTCGCTCAAACGAAGTGCATTCACCGTAGCGCCTATCATGCCAACGCTCAATCTTGTGTTGCTGTACGTCCGGGATCCGGCCAGAAGCAGCCGCTTCTACGAGAAGCTGTTCAAGAAAGCACCGGTTGCATCCTTTCCTGACTATGTCGCTTTTGAGCTCGATAACGGTATGACCTTGGGACTCTGGTCCACCGCGGCGCCTGGTTTTGTCTCGACGGGGATCGGGAATCTTTCCGAAATTGCCTTTATGGTCAAGGATGACGCGGAAGTCGACAGGACTTACGAGGCGTGGTGCGCGGACGGAGTGACGATCGAACAGCCGCCGGCGTTCGCCGTCTTTGGCCTGACCTTTGTGGCGCTCGATCCTGACGAACATCGAATCAGGGTCTGTACTCCTGATAATTGAGCAGAGCAGGCTCAATTTTCACCATGCACCGCTACCGCCGTAACGCTCCCCATGCGGTAATAGCGGCGCCCTAGCGAAAGTGCGGGGTCTCCTGGTGAAAACCCATACCTGAGCACTAGCGGCGAGTCACTCAACGCGTCGACAATGAACTGTCGCCGGGATAGCCCGAGCGTCGTCAATCTACGTCTTACACATGAAAACCGGTCCCGGCGCCACGATGGCAGGGTCATCGTGACGCCCCGGAACGCCTGCGGCGAAATCTTCATTTTTTAAATTCATATAGTTTTTCACGCAGCTATACAGATTAAGCCGCTATTTATGATGTTTTTCGATACTGGGAGTAGTTCAAATGTTATCAACGGCGAGCGATCGGCGGTGGGTGAAAAGTATCAGGATTGACCAGCCAGCGGAGTTGAAGCAGCTATACAGCAGCGACGAAGCGGGCGAACAGTGTGTGTCCCATGCGCGCAAAGACGTGGCGGATATCTTGCATGGCAAAAACGACAGGCTGCTCGTCGTCGTTGGGCCTTGCTCGATCCACGACCCGTATAGCGCACGCGAATACGCAAAACGCCTCGTAGAACGCCGGCATCAGTTCCGTGGCGATCTCGAGATCGTAATGCGGGTCTACTTCGAGAAGCCGAGAACCACGGTGGGATGGAAGGGCTTGATCAACGATCCATTTCTTGACGGAAGTTGCGAGATCGGCCATGGACTGCGGCTCGCGCGCCAGTTGTTGCTCGATATCACGGCGATTGGCTTGCCGGTCGCCTGCGAGTTTCTTGATCTCGCGACGCCGCACTATCTGGCCGATCTCGTGAGCTGGGGCGCCGTCGGCGCGCGCACGACGGAATCGCAGATCCATCGCGAACTGGCGTCGGGACTGCCTTGTCCGATTGGCTTCAAGAACGGCACCCAAGGCAATGTGCAGGTCGCGATCGATGCGATCCGCGCGGCAAGCCGCGCGCATGTATTTCTCGCGGCCGACACGGGCGGCGAGTTCGTCAGGGCGCAAACGGCGGGCAATCCAGACTGTCACATCATCCTGCGCGGCGGGAAGCAACCGAATTACGACGCGCAAAGCATCGAGGAAGCGTGTCGATCTCTCGGATCATGCGGATTGCCGCCATACCTGGTAATCGACGCGAGTCACGGCAATAGCGGGAAGAACCACGAGAATCAGCTACCCGTGTGCGAGTCGATCGCAGCCCAGGTGGCGGATGGCGACGAGTGTATCGCGGGCGTCATGATCGAGTCGAATCTGGTCGCTGGCAAACAGAATGTCGCAACGGATACTCCGCTCGTGTATGGGCAGAGCATCACGGACGGCTGCATCGGTTGGGGAGACACGGTTGAATGTCTCGACACGTTGGCATCCGCTGTGCGGGCCCGTCGGCGTGCAAGGAACCTTGCAGCTAGGGCGCAATACGATCAGATTTCGGTGTAACTTAGGCGTTCGCTTCGGGCATGGCGACGCTCCCAGAGAACGCGGGAGCTCGCCAGTTGCCCTGGCAGAAGGGCGAGACTACCTGCTGCTTTCGAAGAGAAAACCTTTGAAGCTGTCTTTCGACAATTCAGACCATGCGTGACGGTAACTGTTGAGACCACCGAAATAGAACAAGGTCTGACTCTTTGCATCGGGGACGTTAGCCCCGAAGATCCAGGACTTGACCTTGGGCAACAGCGTGTACGCCGCAAACGTATTGCAGATCGTGGTCCATTCCTGTTCTGCAGCGGGCGTCACACGAACCGCCGCGGCGGAGGCGTTCTCGGCTTTCCTGATCAACTGTGCAATCCAGTCGAGCTGTGCTTCGATTCCGGGCGGGATGTTGCAAAAGACGCTCTTGGGTCCAGGAACCATGAAGAAGTTCGGGAAATTCGCCGTGGCGACGCCCATGTAGCTCGTCGCTTCATCCTTCCAGTGCTGCTGCAATTCCAGGCCGTTCAGACCGCGAATTTCGATATCCCTGAAGCTTCCGATGATCGTGTCGAAGCCGGTCGCGTGGGCCAGGATGTCGAGTTCATGCTCCTTGCCGTCGTCCGTTCGCAAGCCGGTTTCCGTAAACTCGACGATGCGGGTGTCCTTCAGCGAAATCAGCGAGACGTTGGGCTGGTTGTAGATCTGATAGTAGTTGTTGATGGAGATCGGGCGCTTGGCATAGAGTTCGTCCGGAATGAGCTTGCGCGCCGTTTCGGGGTCTTTGACGATCTCCCGGATCTTTCCTTCGATAAAGTTCGTCGCCTCGCGGTTCGCCTCTTCATTGCTTGCAATGTCGGAGAAGGTGCCGAACATGAAGCGGAATCCGGTGCCGACTTGCCAGTTTTCCTCGAAGACCCTTTCCCGCTCTTCGGGCGATACGCTCAGCGCCGAAACCTGACTCTCGGGAAAACCGCAGGCAATCCTCGTGTCCCTGATGTTCTCCCATACCTCGTCGAACTTTTCCCGGTAGTCGGCGATTTCCTGCTCGTCGATCAGATCGTCGCCGGCCGGCACGCAATACTGAGCGGAGCGCTGAAATACGGTCACGTGCTGCGCCGATTTCGCCGCGGCGGAAATGAGCTGGACGCCGGTCGACCCGGTGCCGACGACCCCGATCTTCTTTTGCTCGACGCTCAGGTTTTCCGGCCAGTTTCCCGTGTGGACGATGGTTCCGCGAAATTTCTCGCGGCCGGGAATATCCGGCGTGTTCAGCTTGGAAAGAACGCCGATAGCGCTAATCAGATACTTGCAGGTGTAGGTGTCGCCATCGGCAGTGGTGACCGTCCACTCCTGCGAGCGCTCGTCGTAGATTGCGGATTTGACGGACGTGTTTAACGAGATGTGTTCGTCCAGTTCATAGTGCCGGGTGACCGCGCGAAGATAGTTCAACACTTCGGGTTGGTTGGCGAAGCGGCTGCGCCAGTTCCAGGCGTCGTAGATTTCCTTGTCGAACGAGTACCGGTAGACGCGCGTCTCCGTGTCCGTACGGGCGCCCGGGTAGCGATTCCAGAACCATGTCCCGCCGATGCCGCTGCCTTTCTCGAAGCACCGAACGCTCAGTCCGAGTTGAACGTGGAGCTTGTATAACGCATAGATTCCGGCGAAGCCTGCACCGATCACTACGGCGTCAAGACGATGTTGGGGTTTGCTCAAGTCTGTCTCCATGGGAGGATTGAAGAAAGATTTATCGGCCTTCAACGTTTTGCCTGTAGCGGCTCACCAGGTCTTTTACAGCGGCCGCTTTTGCTTCGTTGCTCGAGCCGGATACGGAAGCGGCTCGCTCGGCGCGGTCTCTATGTCTGTTCTCGATCACGACTTTGCTGGTGGCGGGGCGTCGGGCGCTTTCGTAGTTCGCAAAGGCGGTGGCAACATCTTTCTGATGGGCAATTTCGAAGGCGAGCGTGGAGGCATCCAGGATCGTCTGGGAGGCGCCATTCGCACCAACCGGATACATAAGATGGGCGGCATCGCCGAGCAGCGTCACCCGGTTGCTTCCCCATCGTTCCAGCGGGTCGCGATCCACCATCGGATATTGCAGAATGGTCCGGCTTCGGCTCAGCAGGTCTTCAATGTCGAGCGCTTCGAGGTGCCAGTGAGAAAAATACGGGAGGATATCTTCCAGTTTTCCGAGTTCGGTCCAGTCGGGACGATTGAGGTGCTCGCGCGCGTGCGTGGATACCATGCAAACCCAATTGACGAGATCGGTGCCGCGCCTGGCATGCTCGCCGGAAATCGGGTATGCGATCAGCCGTGTCGTGTAGACGTCGTTGGCGACGATCATCGTCCGGCCGTCCAGAAAGCGGTCGAATTCGGTCACGCCGCGCCACATCGTGACCGGTGTGGGAATTACCTTGTTGCCGTCACCCTGGAGCTGAGCCCGAACGGCGGAATGGATACCGTCGGCCCCGATCAGCGCCTTGGCGCGAAACTGCACTTCCTTGCCGGTCGATTGATCGATAGCGATGGCGCACACCGAGTCGCCACTGTCTTCGACGAAAGAAAGTAGCCGGATGCCCGTGCGGACCGCGTTTCGCCCAAGCCTGCCCTTGACGGCTCGCAGCAGGAACATTTCGAGGGCGCCCCGGTGAATCGATATTTGCGGATACGGGCTGCCGGCCGGCAGGCCACGGGGTTCGCTCCACAGGAGCGTGCCGTTCTCATCCAGATGAGCGACTCGCTCCGTCTTGATGCCGGAGCGTTCCAGCGCCCGGTTCAGGCCAAGCGCGTAGAGCTCGGCGACGGCCGCGGGTTGAATGTTGATGCCTACACCTAACGGGCGGATCGGATTGGCAGCCTCGATGACCAGCAGGTCGTGAACGCCTTGGGCATGCAGCGCTAGCGCTGTAGAAAGCCCACCGATGCCTCCTCCCACTATCAAAACGTCGGTATCAATGGTAGTTGTCATGATTTGGCGTTAGCGCGCTTCATGGTAGATCGGTCGAACGCAATAACGCCCCCGCCATCGAACGGGGGCGCGGCTTGCCGAATTTATGCAGGATGCCGTAGTTAAAAATGCATCAGGCGTGCACGGAAACCACCGAGTACAGGTTAGGCACGGCCTTTGCGATCGCCGCGGTCTTCTTCGCGTATTCCTGAGCCGCCGGGTCTTCGCGAACGGCCGCCACGTTTGCGGGGCTTTCCCATTGCGCGATGTTGATGACGCTCGTGCCGTCCTTGCTGGCGAGGATGCTTGCCGAAATAAAGCCGTCCTTATGGCGGATCACCTTCTCGACGCCCTCGTTGAGTACCTCGATCAATTTGGCCTGGTTGTCCGGGGTCACTTCGATGATGTTGACGAACGTGACACCCTTGCCTGCGCTAATGACCGCTTCGTTCTTTGCCATGGTTGGCTCCTGACGGAAGTCGTGTGGACCCGGTCGGGCTGTATGCAACCTGCCTGCCGGGCAGGCGCGTCGCATACTACCGGTGTGAGTCGCACTGGTTACGGGATATAAAACGGGTAAGAGGATTGCGTGCCTGCAAGCTAATGGAGCGATTCGCTTCACGTTGGGGACACGCATGCCTCTTGGTCCAAAGATAGCCCGCCGTCGGGCGAAACGCCTCAGTACTTTCTACCCATCTTGTGATGGCACGCCGGGTGCGGAGCGTACTTTTATCCGCAATGCAAAACGCAGGCATGCGAAATACATAATGCGTTTTGCTGACGCGATGCGCATTGCGTTGCAAAGCCATCAGGACCGTACCGAACCGCTCTGGAGTCAGGGCGCGATTGATAATTTCTGGTGTTTAGCGTGTATGCTAGGCAAGACATGACTTCAAGTCATTTTCGTATCGATCCGGACCCAGTGTTCTGTTTACCGTTTAAGGAGAGGGGCGCGATGAGTAACCTGATCGGCTCGGCATTCTCGAGTTTGATGGATCAGATGCCGGGCGTTTGTGCATGCAAGGATGCCGGGTCGGTGTTTTTATACGGAAACTCGGAATTCAAGAAGTCCATGGGGCTGGACGAGGACGTTTCGCTACGCGGACTGCGTCATCTGGATCTTCCTGCCGGTTTCGGGTCGTACGACGATTCGTATGTCGAGCAGGACAGGTTTGTGATGGAAACCGGCGAAATGATTAAAAGCATCAACGTCTACCACGCTGCCGATCAAAAGGTAAAAGCCTACCTCGTGGTGAAGAAGCCGTTCTTCGACATCGAAACGCATATTCGCGGTGTGCTGATGCACGGCACGGACATCACGAATATCAACGGCGATATTCTGCGACTCAAGGCAGATGAGTGCGAGCGGCGTCAGAGTCCGTCCAGGTCCATGCCGCGCGGAACGTTCGTGATTAAAGGCAGCGACAAGGAGCTGGATCTGACGCGGCGCGAAACCGAAGTGTTGTTCTACTTGCTGCGCGGCGGGGTGGCTCGGCGCATCGCAAACCTGCTGTCGATCTCGGTGCGAACCGTTGAGCATCACATTGATGCCCTGAAAGACAAATTCATGGTGGACTCGAAGCCCGAGCTGATCGAAAAGGCTATTCAGATGGGCTACTTCTACATCACGCCGGCGGCGCTTTTCGGGCCGGATTGAACGACCGCACCTATAAGAACTGATAGTCGCCAACGCGCTACGCTCAGGTATCGTAATGCAGGTCTAAACCGCATCCTAAAGATCATGCCGACCGTCATTTCAGGTAGCCGCCTAACCCTTCCTCTTCATCTGATCGACGCCCTTGGCCGTTATCGGCATCAGGTATTCGTCAAGCGTCTCGGATGGCAATTGCCGATGGTCGCGCCGCACGACGACACCGAATGGGACGAGTTCGACGGCGCCGATACGCTTTACGTCATGCTGCTCGACGACAAGAGAACGATTCGCGGCTGTGCCCGCCTGCTGCCGACCACCGAGCCGTATCTGTTGCCAAAGCTGCTGCCGGACTCAACCGATACGCGCGCCGTCGCCGATCCGTCCGTTTGGGAGCTGTCCCGTGTGGCGGTGTCGGATGAGCGCGAATCGGCGTCCGTGGATAAAGAGGCGGGCGACTGGATGACGATGCTGCTGCGCGCGGTGATCGCGGAGGCGGCGGACCGGCGGGTGCGACGACTGATTGGGCTCGCGGTGCCGGGCATGATGCGCCTCTATAGCCGCAAAGGTATCCGGCTGGTGGCGGAAGGTCCGGGCCTCACCCTCAAAGGAGAGGCGCTGCGGGTGTTTTCGCTCGATGTCCGCGAATCCTCGGTGCCGGTGCCGAGCCGGCATGCGGGGCTGACCGAGCGCCTTGCTGCATGTCGGGCCGGAGCCGATGCGCACCGGCCCGATTTGCGTTAGCACCAGGCGCCAATCGACGCGTCGGTGCCGATGAGCCCGGTAGAGAGCAGCCCCAGCAACGCCGCCTTCGCGACCGCGTGAATCTTGTTCGATGCGCGCAGTTTTTTCACCGCGTTGGTCACGTGGTAGTTGATCGTGCTCTCGGCGACCCCGAGGATCGAACCGATCTCCGCAGCGGTCTTGCCTTCCGCGCTCCACAGCAGAACTTCCCGCTCGCGCTCGCTCAAGCCGTTGCAGACCTCGGGCAGCGTGCTGGGCAGGAGGGCACGCGCCATGGCCGCGTGGCCGAAGCGGGTGAGCCATTCGAGGCGCGATTCGTTCGCGTCCAGTTCTGCGCGTCCAATGGGCGTGTGACTGCGTGCAAAGGTGAACATGCCGATGGCGCCGGACGGGTCGCGTGCCGACTGTGCCCAGCCGTGCGTCAGACCATGCGACCACGCGGCCTGCCAGAACTCGCTGCCGTTCGCCGCGGGTGTTGGCCAGAGGAATGGCAGCGTTGAGCCGAGGCCGCGCGAGACCGTCGGGTCAGCGCGCAGATAGCCGTTTTCACGGTAGATCTGCTGCCATTGCAGCGGGTAGTTGTTCTTCAGGTAGACCGGCAGCCGGGATAGCGGGATCGGCATGCGCATGCCGAACGCACAATATTCGAAGCCAAGGGTGAGAGCACTCCTTGCGACAACCGAAAACACTTCTGCATTGTCGCGGGCCTGTTCGATCCGGCCCATGACGTCTTCGCGCCAGTTATCCATTTTTTCCTCGAGTCAGCAAGCAATGAGATTGGTATTGGCGCGCAAACAGGGCGCCGCGCGGCGCATCATATCGGAATGGCGGTCGGTGGTAGCCGCATCGTCGGATATGCGATGTGGATATCCGGATGAGGCCGCGAGCCGTAGCCGGGTGCAGTGTTTTGCACCCGTGTTTCGCATATCTGTTTCGCACCCCTATAAAGTTCTGCAGGGGACTGCGTCGGGCCCGATCGCCTGCCGTTCAGTCGTCCCATTAGAATTTCCGAGGCATTGCAAGCTAGTCAAGGTAGCGAGGACGAGGAGGAGACGCTTGATGGACAACGCTTCAGTCGATAAGCAAGCCGGCGCTTTTTCGCGCGCGCGGCGTCTCGTTCTCGTCGGCATGATGGGGGCGGGCAAAACGACAATCGGCGCGCGCCTCGGCGCGCTCTCGGCGCTCGCTTTCGTCGATGCCGACCGCGAGCTCGAACGGCGTGTCGGCAAGACGGTGCGCGATATTTTCCGCGACGAGGGCGAACCGGCGTTCCGGCGGCGCGAGGCGTTGCTGCTCGACGAGCTGACCGCGCGTACCGGCATTGTCGTCGCAACCGGCGGCGGTGCGGTGTTCGATGCGGCCAGCCGTGAGCGCTTGCGCTCGCGCGGGCTGGTGGTCTATCTGCATACTGAGCCGGCACAGTTGTGGGAGCGCGTGCGTACGGACACGGGCCGGCCGCTGCTCAATGTCGGGAATCCGCTGCAGACGCTCGAGTCGCTTTATGCGATCAGGGATCCTTTGTATCGCGACTGCGCCGATGTAATCGTCGAGACGGCAGGGCGTTGCGCTAACGAGGTTGCCGACAGTCTGTGGCACGCCATGCGGGCGACGGCAGCGATTTAGGTGTGCCGGGCGCGCCTGCTGAAGACCGGGCGGCACGGGTGAGCCAGTTGGCTGCGGATTCGTTGCGCACCGGCGGGGGAGACCGATAGCAGAGGACGTTCGCGCAAGCCGAGCCGGCAATCTCAGGGCTTCGGTTTGTCGACATACTACAAACCACCCAGTCGGTTTACCTGCGCGATCGGGAGTGTTAGGCTTGCGTCTCATCTGAACCGCCATCCTGCGTGAACAGCCGCTGGCGAGCTTGGCGATGGCTCGCCCGGCTCGTGACCGGCGCAGCCGCACCTGAGACATCATGGATAATCCGACACGTTCCGAACGCTCCCGCCAGGCCGCCATTCAGGCGGCGTTCACCGTCATTGCGCGTGATGGCCCGGGGCAACTCACGTTCGATGCCATTTCGCGAGAAAGCGGCATCAGCAAAGGCGGACTGATGCATCAGTTCCGTACCAAAGGCGACGTGCTGAAAGCGTTGCTCGAGCACGACATCGAACATTTCGACAGCTTTTCCCGGCAGTATCTGGCGACCGAGGGCGCCACGAAGTCCGAGGCTCATCTCGCCGCGGAAATCGCAACCATGCGCGAAGCCACCAACAACCACACCGCCGGGGGTTTTGCCATTCTTGCCGCGCTGGTCGAAGATCCCGTGCTGCTTGCCGCGACACGCGAGCGCGGCGGAGCAAAGATGAAGCATATCAAGGCTGAAGCGGCCGACCCGGATCTGGCGCTGGTGCGCTGGGCAGCCGCCCAGGGGCTGCTTTTCACCGCGCGGCTTGGCCTGTCCCCGCTCTCCGACAAGGACCGCGCACGTCTGTTCGAGTGCCTGCTCGACGAGAGCAGGTGGTCGCCGCCAGCCGAGGCGCCTGCCGCGGCGAAAAAGAAACCGCGCGCCACCCGCTCACCCCGACGCACCTAAGCGGTCGAACCATGGGGCGCGCCAGTGACGGGCGCTCCTGACAGAACTTCCATCGCCACTCTCCGGCATTTTTCTCCAAGGTTCATCCAAAAAACAAACCGCCTGGACGGTTTACATATTGAAATTGCAATGGTAGTCTTGCGCCTCAATACGAACTGTTGTTCCTGGGTCTCCGGGAGAGAGCAGGGGCGAAACCGGAACTGGAGAAACACATGCTCAAGTCAATCAAGCCGCAACACCTGTTGCTGGCGGTCCTCTGCACCGCCCTGATAGGTTGCGCCAGCGTGACGCCCGTCGCGTATTCAGACCTCGCCTCGGCGCCGTACTTGCGGCCCAATCCTCAGGACGACTCCGGTCGCACGCCGTACCGGTTCGCACCGCAGACCGAGTGGCAGAAGTACACGAAGCTGCTCATCGATCCGGTGACGATCTATCAAGGCGCCGACAACCAGTTCGGCGATATGCACGATGCGGACAAGGCAGCGCTCGCGAGCTACATGCAAACCGAGTTCGCGGAAAAATTGCGAACCCGCTTCGAACCGGCCAGCCAGTCCGGTCCCGATACGCTGCGCCTGAAGCTCATCCTGACGGGCGCGAAAACGAGCACCCCCGTGCTCAGCACGTTTTCGCGCTTCGATATTGCCGGCGGCCTGTACAACGTGACTCAGGCCGCGCGCGGCAAGGAAGGCGCCTTCACCGGTTCGGTGATCTACGCGGTGGAGATCTACGACTCGTCCAGCAACCGGCTGCTCGGCGCTTACGTGACCAGGCAATACCCGAATCCATACAACATCGGCGCGAGCTTCGGGTCGTTGAGTGCGTCGAAGACCGGGATCGAAAAGGGCGCCGATGCACTGGTTGCGCAATTCAAATAAGCGAATCCGGGGTGACGGGGCACTCATCCTGACGTGGGCAGGAGGATTGCGCCCCGAGGCGCCCCGATTGGCCAGCGGTTGCCGCGCCTGCATACCGATGTCGAACATGAATGCCACCAGCCTGATTGCTTGTCACGAGTGTGACTTTCTCCAATGGGAGCCGCGGCTCGTCGCGGGTGGCGCCGCGCGTTGCCAACGTTGCCACGCCGTCCTCTACCGGAGCGTGCCGGTGAAGCACGAACGCGCATTGGCGCTCGCCGTGGCGGCTGCCGTTCTGTTTCTGGTGGCCAACTGTTTTCCCGTTGTCGGGCTTCGGATCAATGAGGCGCTCGTCGAAACCACGCTGTTCGGGGCGGCTTCGGCGCTGTATGCCGACGGTATGTGGCCGATAGCGGGTCTGGTCGTGGTGACGACGCTGCTGATGCCTTTGCTGAACATTGCGGCACTGATCTATCTGCTATTGCCGTTGCAGCTTGGCGGCGTGCCCCGCCGGCCCGAGAGCGTGCTGCGTGTGTTACGGCACATTGCCCCGTGGGGCATGATCGAAGTGCTGATGGTCGGCATGCTGGTCGCGCTCGTCAAACTCCAGCACATCGCGACGGTCGTCCCTGGCATCGCGATGGGCGCGTTCGGCGCGGTGATGGTGTTGCTTGCCGCGGCCTCGGCAACGTTCAATGCGCGTGACCTCTGGGCGCGTGTGGATTCCGCGGGGGAGGAGGGTGGCATGGCGCTTGTGCTGTCCTCGGGGACCACGAACGCTACGGCGGCGCGTGCGGGCCTGTTCGCGTGTCACGACTGCGGCCTGCTTTCACCGCTGCCTGTACATACTCATGCTGGGCGCGCTCCACGCTGCCCGCGTTGCAGGGCCGCGCTGCATCTGCGCAAACCCGCCAGTCTCACGCGCACCTGGGCGTTCCTGTGTGCCGCCATGGTCCTGTACATTCCCGCCGTTCTTCTGCCGGTCATGGTATCGAGCACCTTGTTCGGCGCACAGGTGGACACCATCCTGAGCGGGGTCGTGTATCTGTGGACCTCGGGAGCGTGGCCCCTTGCAGTCGTGGTTTTTATCGCCAGTATCGTCGTGCCCATGCTAAAAATCCTTTCCCTGGCGTATCTCGCCTGGAGCACCCAGTTGCGTTCCGCACGGCTGCCACGTGAGCGATCGCGTATCTATCGGTTGATGGAACTGATCGGCCGTTGGTCGATGCTCGATATCTACGTCATCACGATCCTCGTTGCACTCGTGAAGTTCGGCTCGTTGGCCACCATCGACGCCGGGCCGGGGGCGATGGCATTCGGCGCAGTCGTGGTGCTGACCATGTTCGCCACCTTGTCGTTCGACCCACGCCTGATCTGGGACGCAGTGGAGCCGGAGGATGAGTAAGCAGGCCGAAACAACCAACGATGCGCACACCTTGGCCTTGCCAACCGCCGTTGCCGCCGGCCGGTCGAAATGGCGCATCCAGCTTGTCTGGCTGGTGCCGCTTGTCGCGGTGCTGATCTCAGGCTGGCTGGCGGTGCAGTCGATCATGCAAAAAGGCCCCACCATCACCATCAGTTTTGTCAGCGGCGACGGCATCGAGGCGGGCAAGACCAGAATCAAGTTCAAGAATGTCGATATCGGCACGATCAAAAGCGTGGTGCTTTCCGACGATCACAAGACCGTGATCGCCAGCGCTGAGATGTCGCGCAGCGCCGCCAGCATGCTGGTCGACGATACGCGTTTCTGGGTGGTTCGGCCGCGCATCGCCGGGGGTAACGTATCGGGTATCGGCACGCTGCTGTCCGGCTCGCATATCGGCATGGACGCCGGCACATCGGCGAAGACGCGCCGCGACTTCGTCGGCCTGGAGTCGCCGCCGGCGCTTGCCTCCGGCACGCCCGGGCGCGAGTTCGTGCTGAAGAGTCCGACCATCGGCTCGCTCGATATCGGCTCGCCGGTATTCTTCCGCCGGCTGCAGGTCGGCCAGATCGTCTCCTACGCGCTCGACCCGAACGGGGCGGGCATGTCGATTCATGTGTTTGTCAACGCGCCCTACGACAAGTACGTCACGAACGATACGCGCTTCTGGCACGCGAGCGGCGTCGATGTGACTTTGGATGCGACCGGTGTGAAGGTCGACACCGAATCCCTGATGTCGATTCTGATCGGCGGTCTGGCATTCGAAAGCCCGCCTGATACGACCAGCACGGTGGAAGCCGAGGCGCGCCGCGAATACCCGCTCTTCGCCGATCGTGCCGAGGCCATGAAGCGGCACGATGCGATCGTCGACAGGTATGTCCTGAACTTTACCGAGTCGGTGCGC
Source organism: Paraburkholderia sp. SSBN10T (assembly GCF_056619545.1). Taxonomy (NCBI): domain Bacteria; kingdom Pseudomonadati; phylum Pseudomonadota; class Betaproteobacteria; order Burkholderiales; family Burkholderiaceae; genus Paraburkholderia; species Paraburkholderia sp. SSBN10T. The sequence goes on along the minus strand of NZ_JBWQQI010000008.1, from coordinate 164,486 downwards.
GGCTTGACCGTGGGTGCGCCCATCGATTTCCGTGGGATCGTGATCGGCGAGGTATCGGGCATCTCCGTGCACTTCGATCGGGCGACCCGGCAATTCAGCATCCCGGTCGAGGTCAGTATTTATCCCGAGCGGCTGATCTCGCGTGACGACTGGGGCGCCAGCAGGAACATCGAAGCGCAACGCAAGGCGTTTGCCGACTATCTGGTGTCCAAAGGAATGCGCGCGCAATTGCGGACCGCCAGTTTGCTGACCGGACAACTGTATATCGCGATCGACTTTTTCCCCGCCGCGCCGAAGGCTGCCGTGGACTGGAGCAAAGCGACGCCGCAACTGCCGACCGTGCCGGGCAACCTGCAGAGCCTGCAGGACTCCATCGCGAGTCTGGTCGCCAAGCTGAACCGGATTCCGTTCGAGGGCATCAGCAGCGACTTGCGCAAGACGCTCGGCGACGCCGACACGCTGCTCAACACCATCAACACGGAGATAGCGCCGGAGGCGAAGGCCACGTTGAGCTCGGCGCGCGAAGCGCTCGGCGCGGCCAATCGTACCTTGCAAAGCGACTCGCCGTTGCAGCAAAGCACGGTCGAAACCATGCGCGAGCTGTCACGGACGGCCGTCTCGTTCCGCTCGCTCGCCGAATATCTGGAGCGGCACCCGGAAGCGTTGCTGCGTGGCAAGACCGAGGACAAATGATGCGTCGATTTCCACTGCTCATCCTGGCCGTGATGCTGCTGAGCTTTTGCAGCGGGTGCGTCACGTCGCCCGCTTCGAGCTTCTACACCTTGACCCCTGTTCAGCTTACTGAGGCGCCGCCCGTTCTCATGCCCTCCGGCGCGCCGCTCATGATCGCCATCGGCCCGGTCACGGTGCCCGAGCTGGTCGATCGTGCGCAGATCGTCACGCGGGTGGACGCGAACCGTGTCTCCATCGACGAGTTTGCGCGTTGGGCCGATCCTTTGAAGAGCCAGATTCCTCGCGTCCTTGCAGCGGATCTTCAGCAGCGCATACCGGGAGCGATTGTCTCGACTTATCCGCAGCGCGTGGACGACAACGCTTACCGGGTCTCGCTCGATGTTCAGGACTTCGATGCTTCGCCGGGGCACGACACCGTCATGCTGGCTGCGATCTGGTCGGTGCTGCCGCCGCGGCGCGGGCAGGCGCTCAGCGGCCGCACGGTGGCGCGGGAAGCCGTGAGCGGGCCGGGCTACGACCCTCTCGTCAAGGCATACAGCCGGGCGCTCGCGACCGTGGCGGGCGAGATTGCCGATGCGGCGCGCGCCGCCACGTCCGTTGCACGCTAACGCCCAGACGCTCAGGCCGTCGTCGACACCAGGGTCCCGGTCGTCTGCATATGCGAGTGCCCTTTGAGGTTATCGGCAAGCGTCTGCACGAACGACTGCAACGAGGTCCCCGAATTGCTATCCCCGAGCGAACTCAGCAGAGACTGAAAGTCGGTCTGCAACGTCGACGCTTCTGAAGACGATGAAGACGAATCGCTGCTGCTGCTCGAGCTTCCCGAGGTCGTGCTCGAGGTCGTCGTGCTATCGGAGCCGAGTTGCTGAGCCAGCGCGTTCAGCGCGCCACCGATATCCCCATAGGACGATGCAACCGAACTCGTCGTCGAACCGCTGCCGCTGCTGGACGTGGACGCGCTAGTGCTGTCCGGCGGCTGAAGCCCGCCCATTGCCTGAAACAGCGCGCCGAGAAATGTCTGGAGTGCGGCGGCAACCGAACTGGCCGAGGTGGCGTCGCTGGTCGACGAGGCAGTTGTGCTCGCCGAGGTGGCAGCGCTCGATGCCGTACTCGAGGTGCCGGTGGTGGTGGAGGTCGACGAGGTGCCCGACGTACTGCTGATCCCCAGCGCGGACAGGGCGGCCTCGAGCGCCGTGAGCAGTGGATTGTCGCTGGTCGAACTGGTCGACGAAGACGAGGAAGAGGTGGACGAAGACGCCGCTTCGCACCCCGAAGCGCCGCTCGAGCGGCGTGTGGCGCCGACCGAAAGCAGGTTGGTGCCGGTTTGCGCACCGCTCAGACTTTGGATACTCATGATAGACACACTCCTTACGGGTTGAGTCTTTAGCGTAAGGTGTGGGAATAAATTCAAATGCCTGGTAAGGGGTGGATTCTCCCTCCATCTCGGCCACCGGTAAGAAGCGGAAAGGTTTGGATCGGCGGCAAGGCTGGTTTGTGCATCTTCCGTGCTTGACTGTTCGTGCAAAGCGTGGGCGTGTGCTGCATGCGCCTGCCGTGCCCGACTGCGAGCAGGCCGTGCAGGACGTGCTGGCGCTCGCGCACGGCATGATCGACGGCGCCGGTGAGCGTGGCGAGACCGACGCGCGCGGCCTGCGCCTGCGCGTCGAGGTGGCGGTGCGTGGTTGTTACTTGGTAGGGATGGCGCGCGCCGGTTAGCCTTGCGGCGGCGCTTCGCTTACTGGTCGGCCACCGGCTCCGCCGGCGACTGCGCGACTGTAGCCAGTCCGCAGAACCAGTCGCCGCTGTGGGGCGGATACTGCCAGCGCGTGCCCTGCTTGAGGACGGTTGCGCACTGGTCATGCCATGCGATCCCGGGCTCGGCGGCGGTGCATTGCAGGGCCAGTGCGTGGCCGGACGGCGAGGTGATCAAGTGTTCCGCAGAGGGGGAAGCAGTGGTTGCAGCCTCAGGGACAGCCGCGGTTTGGACGGCGTGTTCGACGTGTGCGGCGGCGCCCGCGTCTGGCTGAACGCCGGGCTGAGCCCCGGACTGAGCATCGGCGAGTGCGCGCCGGTCCGGATCGCGCGGCAGCTCGCGCAGACGCGGCGCCGGTACGGCCGGCTGAGCGGGTTCGTCCGGTTGAGGCGGCTGGCCTTGCTGCAGGCTCGCCAGCAAGCGCTGCAACTCTTCGATGCGCCCGCTGTACCACGTCCGCAGACACGCCTCGTCGGCGCAGTTCGCTTCGCGCCACGCCCATTTGCTGTCGCTGTCGGCGCGGAACGCCCTGGGATTGGAGACGCTGCGGCGCGCCTGCCGGTATAGCTTGCCGAGTTCGTCGTCGAGTCTGGACAGATCGGCCCGATGGCAGATCAATTGCTCCGGGATCGAGCGGCCCTTGTTGCAGTCGAAGCTGGTCGCATGGACCGAAGGATGGTTGAGCAGCAAGCTGGCGAGAATGGCAGTGCGGAAGATCTTCATGGCGGTCCCGGCAAAACGAAGTTCAGTCTTGCGCTGAATGATCGTCTGAGTTGGAATCCCGCAGCCCTCAAAAAAAGGACCAGTTTGAGATCTGCTTACCAGATGTTTCGCGTGCTGCGGATTTCCCGCGCGAGCGGCTCGCGTGCAATGATCTGCGGCGGTCACCGGGATGCGGTACGCTAGCTCTCGCCGTAACAATTACAACCGCCCCGACCCCAGGAGGCCGCAATGCGAAGACAGTTCGTGCAGTGCTGTTATGCAGGCTTGACCGGTCTGTTACTCGTGCCCACCGCGGTCTTCGCACAGGCGCAGGCCGTCACCAACAGCCCGGTGAATCTGCGAGCCGGGCCCGCGCGCGACTATCCGGTCGTGTCGCAACTGCCGGGTGGCCTGCCGGTCACGGTGATGGGGTGTGTCGCCGGTTACACATGGTGCGATGTCGCGGCCCCCAATCTGCGCGGCTGGGTTTACGCTGGGCGTCTTAACTACGCTTATCAAGGCAGTCCGGTTCCCGTGCTGAACTACGGCACCGTGATCGGCTTGCCGATCGTTACGTTCTCCATAGGCACTTACTGGGGCAACTATTACCGCGGCCGGCCGTGGTATCGGAATCAGTCGCGTTGGGCACGTCATCCGCCGCCTCCGCCTCCGCCGCCGCGCCCCGGCGCCGGCCGTCCACCGCGCCCGCAGCCGGGCGGGCCGGGCGGCAGACCGCCGGGCGCCGGGGCACGCCCTCCCGGTGGACAGCCGCCCGGCGCAGGATGGCGGCCGCCTGGCGCCCAGCGTCCCGGTGGCTAGGGCGGTGGGGGCGGTGGCGGTGGGCGCCCGCCCGCAGGCGGCGGGGGCCGGCCGGGTGGCGGCGGTGGACAGGGCGGCAACCAGGGCCGGCCGCCACCGGGTAACTGAACGGGTCCGGCCACGAGCCGGAGCCGTCAACCGGGGCTGCGTGGAGGCTGCATAACCGCATGCCGCGGCTTGCATCGATCCGCATTCGCGGACGTGACACAGATTGATCTCACCGGAGACAGGCGCGATGGCATTGGGCGAATACAGGACAAGTGGCGCAACGGCGGTCGGACTCGCCACACTGGCCGCCGACGGCACTGTTCTCGATAGCTGGTTCCCGGAACCGGAACTGACCGACGCGCCGCAAGCGGGCGGCACGCTGCGTCTGTCGCACGAAGAGGTCCTGCGGGCGCTCGGCGACGCGGCGGCCAACTGCGCCGGCGCCGACGAGCGCCGCGGCGTCGAGGTGGTCGGCGTGCGCACGGCGATTGCCTCGCTTGCCGAGCCGCCGCTCGACGCGCACGACGTCTATTTGCGTCTGCATTTGCTGAGTCACCGGTTGATCCAGCCGCATCAGGCAAATCTGAGCGGCCTGTTCAGCCTGCTTGCCAACGTGGCGTGGACCTCGTTCGGCCCCTGCGCGGTGGAGTCGGTCGCCCAGGTGCGCCTGAAGGCGCGTGCCGCGCGCATCCCGTTCGAAGTGACCAGCATCGACAAGTTTCCGCGCATGACCGATTACGTGGTGCCGGCGGGCGTGCGCATCGCCAATGTGGATCGCGTCAGGCTCGGCGCCTATCTGGCTGCCGGCACCACGGTCATGCATGAGGGCTTCTGCAATTTCAACGCGGGCACGCTCGGCGCCTCGATGGTCGAAGGACGCATCAGCTCCGGGGTCGTGGTCGACGATCGCAGCGATATCGGCGGCGGCGCGTCGATCATGGGTACGCTGTCGGGCGGCGGCACCCAGGTGGTGTCGGTGGGCAAGCGCTGCCTGCTGGGCGCCAACGCAGGTATCGGCATCTCGCTTGGCGACGATTGCGTCGTCGAGGCCGGCTGCTATGTGACCGCGGGCACGCGTGTGCGTCTGCCGGACGGCTCGGTCGTCAAGGCGGCGCAATTGAGCGGGCAAGCCGGGTGGCTGTTCCGGCGCAATTCGCAAAGCGGTGCGCTGGAGGCGATCTCGCGCACCAGGAGCTGGGGAGAACTGAATCCGGACTTACATACGCATAATTAGATAACCGGCGCGGGCGACTGGCGTGGGCGACCGGCGCAGTCTGTCCACGCAGCGTGGATAAACCCATGCGATCCAGGTGTAAACCCCAGTGCGCTGCCGGTCGAAACCTGCCGATGTCGGGTAAGGGAGCTCAGATATGACTTGCCAGACGACACCACGTGACACGGTTGGAGCAGCATCTGACAGCACCCGCATTCCGACGGAGCTGGCGGAGCGTTTGCTGGCCTCGGAGCGCAGCGTCTTGCGGCTGATCACGCGCAACACGCCGCTGCCGGAGTTGCTCGACGAAGTTTGCCGCCGTGCGGAAGCGCTGCTCGGCGAGGGCGCATGCTGTTCGATTCTGCTACTCGATGCCGACGGCGTGCATGCGCACCCCGGCGGCGCGCCGTCGTTGCCGAAGTCGTACACGCAGGCGCTCGACGGCGTCGCCATCGGCCCGCAGGTGGGCTCGTGCGGCACGGCGATGTATCTGCGCCGGATGGTGGTGGTCGAGGACATCGAGACCGATCCGCTGTGGGCGGACTTCAAGTCTCTCGCCTTGCCGATCGGCCTGCGCGCGTGCTGGTCGATCCCGTTCGAAAACGATGCGGGCCGGGTGCTCGGCGCGTTTGCCGTCTACCATCGCACGCCGCGCCGTCCGGGACCGGAGGAAGAGGCTACGCTGCGCGAGATCGGCCACAGTGTCGGTCTTGCGGTGCATCAGGACGCCATCGCACAACGCCTCAAGCAAAGCGAGGAGCATCACCGTCTGGTGGTCGATCACCTCAACGAAGGGATCCTGGTGCAATCGCGCAGCGGCGTGGTGCTGGCGTGCAATCCGAGTGCGCTGCGCATCCTGCATGCGGGCCCGGACCTGATTGGCCAGGACATCCTGACCGTGATGCGCCGGGCGCTTTACGAGGACGGCACGCCGATCACCGCGGCCGACCGCCCGACCGCGCGCGTACTGACGAGCGGCAAGCCGCTGCTCGGTCTGACGATCGGTATCGAACTGATCGACGGCGAGACCGTCTGGATCACCCAGAACGTGGTGCCGATCCTGAAATCCGGCGAGCGCGAACCGGGTTCACTGCTGATCTCGTTCACCGATATCGGCCCGGTGCGCAAGGCCCAACAGCAGCTCAAATATCTCGCCACGCGCGACCCGCTCACGGGCCTCTATAACCGCGCGTATCTCGCCGACCGGATGCGCGACCTGTTCGAACCCTCCGGCCTGGCCACCGAACTCGCGCGCGTCGCGGTGCTGTTCGTCGATCTCGACGGCTTCAAGAAGGTCAACGACACCGCCGGCCACGAAGCGGGCGACGCGCTGCTGTGCAACGTGGCGCGGCGCCTCGCGTCCTGCGTGGACAAGCAGGACACGCTCGCGCGGGTCGGCGGCGACGAATTCGTGATCGTCGTGAGCAACTACGATACCACCGACGACCTGATTGCCCTCGCGCGTCAGATCCTCGAAGCGGTGGCCGTCCCGTTCGCGGTGGCCGGCAACGAGTACTACCTGGGGGCCTCGATCGGCATCAGCCTGTTTCCGGAGGACGGCCAGGACGTGCCGACCCTGATGCGCAATGCCGATTCGGCGATGTACTCGGCCAAGCAGCGCGGCCGCAACAACTTCGAGTTCTTTACTGCCGATCTGAACCGGCATCTGCAGCGGCGCTTTGCCATCGAGCAGTTGCTGCGGCGCGCGCTGGCCGCGGGCGAGCTGAGTCTCGTCTACCAGCCGATCGTCGATAGCCGGCGCGGCCGCACGGTCGGCGCGGAAGCGCTGCTGCGCTGGTACAGCCGCGAACTGGGCGACGTCTCGCCGGTGGAGTTCATCCCGGTCGCGGAGGATACCGGGCTGATCGTGCCGATCGGCAACTGGGTGCTCGAACACGCCTGCGAGCAGATTGCGCACTGGCGCCGCACGCTGGCGCCGGACCTGGTGATCGCGGTGAACCTGTCGCCGCGCCAGGTGAGCGAGGGCCTGGTGGAGCGTATCGAGCGTTGCCTGGCGCGCTACGGCATCGGCGCCGATGCGCTGGAACTCGAGATTACCGAACGGCTCCTGATGAACGACAGCGACACCGTGCTGCCGATTCTCAGCGCGCTCAGCGGGATGGGCGTGCGGATTTCCGTCGACGACTTCGGCACCGGCTATTCGTCGCTGTCGTATCTGAAGCGCTTTCCGCTGCACAACCTCAAGATCGACCGCTCGTTCGTGGCCGGCTTGCCCGATCATCGCGACTCGATCGCGATTACCCAGGCGGTGGTGGCGATGGCGCATTCGCTCGGCATGAACGTCACCGCGGAAGGGGTGGAGACGGCGGCCCAGGCGTCGTTCCTGCGCGCGATCGACTGCGACAAGCAGCAGGGTTATCTGTTTAGCCGCCCGGTGGCGGCGAGCGCTTATGCACGCGGCTTGCAGCAACCGTCCTCCATCGGAGCAGAGACGGATGAGACCCCGCAGGAGCCGGCGGTGCTACGGCAAACCAGTCGATAGAGCCACGTTGTTTGCCGCGCACTTTGCGCTAGAGTCATGCATTCCTTCCATCTCGAACCACGAGGCAACGAATGCAACTGATCGGCATGCTGGACTCCCCCTATGTGCGTCGCGTCGCGATTTCGCTGGCCGTGCTCGGCCTGCCTTTCGAGCATCGCAGCGTGTCGGTGTTTCGCCATTTCGACGAGTTTGCGAAGATCAATCCGGTGGTCAAGGCGCCGACCTTCATCGAAGACGACGGCACCATGCTGATCGATTCGAGCCTGATCCTCGATCACATCGACCACAAGGTCGCGCCGGAGCGCCGTCTGTTGCCCGACGAACCCGCTGCGCGGCTGCAGGCGCTGAGCCTGATCGGCTTCGCGCTTGCCGCCACCGAGAAAGCCATGCAGACGGTATACGAGCGCACTCTGCGGCCGCAGCAGTGGCAGTACGAGCCGTGGGTCGAGCGCGTGCAGAAGCAGATGCACGAGGCATACGCCGTACTCGAGACGCGTCTGGCCGGACATGAAGGCTGGCTGTGCGGCGCGCGCCTGATGCAGCCCGACATTACGGTGGCGGTGGCGTGGCGCTTCACGCAGTTCATGTTGCCTGGTGCGCTGGACCCGGCGCGTTATCCGGCGTTGGCGGCGTTCTCCGAACGGGCGGAAGCGTTGCCCGGGTTTCTCGCCGCGCCGCTCGAATAACCCTTGCCGGCGTGTGGAGGCTGTCGGGCCGGCAGGCCTCACGGCGCGTTGCTCAAGCCGTCGCCGTGGCTGCCGCAAGCGTTGCCACAGACCCCCGCATGTTCCGCAACACCGCCACCAGCAAGGCGCTCCGGCCGTGCTGCCGATTGTTCGCTTTCCGCAACAACTCCCTTCGCTTTCGCGCTATTTATCCGCGCGGCGCGGATGCCTAGAATCCCACCATCGAAACGTAAGTGGCGTCGTGCCGAAGCGGCGCGATGCAGTGGGAGCAGGTATGCGAGACTTGATCGAACGACAGCTTTATCACCCCTCGGTGGTCCTGCCGATGGTGGCGCTGATGCAGATGATGGTGGCACAGGACTTCAACCTGAGCCAGGTAGGCCTGATGATGGCCACGAAGGGCGCCCAGGCGGCGCTGCAGCGTTCGCGCGCGCTGATCTGCGCGCATCATTGCCACGGCTGAACCAGCGAACTTCTGATACGACTCCGGCATGGTCCGGCGAGGGCTGGCGTAAGATGGCAGCACCGCGCCATCGCCCCTCGGGAGACCTGCCATGCCCCAGCACTTCGACGCCGTCGTGATCGGCACCGGACAAGGCGGTGCGCCGCTCGCGGTGCGACTTGGCGAGAGCGGCCGCAAGACCGCCGTGATCGAGCGGGCCGCGTTCGGCGGCACCTGCGTGAATGTCGGCTGCACCCCCACCAAGAGCTATGTCGCGAGCGCCCGCACGGCGCATGTCGCGCGTCAGGCGGCCGCATACGGCGTGCAGGTGGCCGGCCCGGTGACGGTCGATCTGGCGCAGGTGAAGGCGCGTAAGGACCGGATCATCGGCCAGTCGCGCAGCGGCGTCGAAAAATGGCTGCGCGGTACGCGCAATCTCACCGTGTTTCAAGGTCATGCGCGCTTCACCGGCCCGCGCACGGTGAGCATCAGCGGCCATGACGGCCAGCTCGTCGAGCAACTCGAAGCCGACGAGATTTTCCTCAACACGGGCACCCGTGCCGTGGTGCCGCCGCTCGCCGGCATCGAACGGATCCGCTACTACACCAATGCTTCGCTGCTCGAACTGAGCGAATTGCCCGAGCATCTGGTGATTGTCGGCGGCAGTTACATTGCGCTCGAATTCGCCCAGGTGTTTCGCCGCTTCGGCAGCCGGGTCACGGTGCTGGTGCGCGGCGCGCGCGTGCTGGCCCGCGAGGACGCCGATCTCGCCCAGGCCTTGCAGGCGGTACTGGAGCGCGAAGGCGTCGAGTTTCGCTTCGGCGCCCAGCCGCAACGGGTCGAGCCGCTCAGCGGCGAGGGCGTGCGCATTATGTTTGGAGACGGCGAAGCCGCGCTCGATGCGTCGCACCTGCTGTTCGCCACCGGCCGCCAGCCGAATACCGACGACCTTGGCCTTGCCGCGGCCGGTATCGACACCGACCGGCACGGCATGATCGCGGTCGACGGCGCCCTGCGCACCCAGGCGCCGGGCGTGTGGGCGATCGGCGACATCAACGGCCGCGGCGCATTCACGCATACCTCCTACGACGACTACCAGATCGTCGCGGCGAATCTGTTCGACGGCGGCGCGCGCAGTGCCGATCAGCGCATCATGGCGTATGCGGTGTTCGTCGATCCGCCGCTCGCAAGGGTGGGGCTCTCGGAGACCGAGGTGCGCGCCTCCGGACGGCCCGCACTGATCGCGACGCTGCCGATGACGCGGGTCGGCCGCGCCCGCGAGCGCGGCGAGACCGATGGCTTCATGAAGGTGCTGGTGGACGCGCACAGCAAACAGATACTCGGTGCGGCGATTCTCGGCATCGAGGGCGATGAAGCGATTCATACATTCATCGACATCATGACCGCCCGCGCGCCGTATCCGACGCTGCAATACGCCATGCACATCCACCCGACCATCAGCGAACTGGTGCCGACCTTGCTGGACGGTCTGAAGCCGTTGCAGTAGCGCATGTGGCTTTAGTGCGCTGCGGGTTGGCGCACGCGCCTCGCCAACGCTGAGCATTGCTGACTACCGTTGCTTCCGGGAGCCGTCATGCCGAGTATGGGCAATCTGTTTCGTATCCTGGCATCCGAGGCGCAAGGTGAGCGCTTCGATACGCTGCTCGAGCAGGAGGGAACGCTGATCGAGCGCATCGTTTCGACCGGGCAGGCCAGCGCACCGGGCTTCTGGTACGACAGTCCGCGCGCCGAATGGGTCGTGCTGCTGAGCGGCGCGGCGAGTCTCGAGTTCGCCGGCGACACCCATCTGCACGTCATGCAGCCGGGCGACTATCTGCTGATCGAGGCGCATCGCAAGCACCGGGTCGCGTGGACCCATGACACCGAGCCGACGGTATGGCTGGCGGTGCACTTCGCGCCGCACGGCGGCAGTCCCAGGTTAGCCGCGGTGGTTCAGCCTGACTGAAATCTGCAGGTGCATATTGCGGCCTTGCGCAAGGCGCTCAAGGGCGACCGCGACATGATTCGCACCGTACTCCACATGCTCGAGCGGCATGGCACACTGCACTACCTGCGCCGCAGCGTGCGGCGCACAACGATTCCCCGACGCGCGCCATCATGACGATCCACTCCCGGCCGACCCGTATCGGTCTGATCTCCGACACGCACAACCTGGTGCGGCCCGAAGCCTTGCGGCATCTCGCGGGCTGCGACGCGATCATTCACGCGGGCGATATCTGCGAGCAGGCCGTGCTCGACGCGCTCGAACGGATTGCGCCGGTCACTGCCGTGCGTGGCAACAACGACACCGGCGAGTGGGCGCGTGCGCTGCCGACGCACGCCACGCTGAGCGCACAGCAGGTGAAGATCCGGGTCGTGCACGACATCGCGGATCTGGATGGCGATCCGCAGTCGCAGGGGATTGGGGTGGTCGTGAGCGGTCATTCGCACAAGCCGCTGATCGAGGAACGCGAGGGCGTGCTGTTCGTCAACCCTGGCAGCGCCGGGCCACGCCGCTTCAAGTTGCCGGTGTCGGCGGGGATGTTGATCGTGGACGGGGCGCGCGCCACGGCCACGTGGCACGCGTTGCTGGAATAGCAAACGGGCCGTCCATGCCTTGCGGCATGGACGGCCCGTTTCAGGTGCGGCGCGGAGTGCAATCCCCCAAAGGGGGCTTCCTACCGTGGCGGGAAACTTGGGGCGGCCCGGCGTTTCCTTGCGCGCGGCTGATTGGTTGCGCCTGATCGCCTTTGGCCGCTCTCGCTTGCGCCTGGCCGCTGCCCGCTGCGCTTACGCCCGCGCAGTCGAACCTGCGGCGTAACGTTCATCCATCTCTTCGGCTTCGCGCTCGCCGCGCAGCACGGCGTGCGCTTCGGCCCGGGTGGCGACGCACGGGCCCGAGCCGAGCAAGGGCTTGCGGGCGGTTTCGCGCAAGGCGAGTACCGAGACGATACCGATCACCGATGCGCCCATCAGGTAGTACGCGGGCATCATCAGATTGCCGGTGTGCTCGACGAGCCAGGCCGCGACGAGCGGTGTGGTGCCGCCGAACAGCGACACCGAGATATTGAAGCCGATCGCGAGCGCACCGTAGCGAATCCTGGTAGGGAAGAGCGCCGGCAGCGCCGACGGCATCACGCCGGTGAAGCACGACAGCAGCACGCCGAGAATCAGCAGGCCGCCGAACACCGGCAGCATCGAGCCCGTGCGGATCAGCAGCAGCGCCGGAATCGCCAGCGCGAACAGACCAATGCAGCCGAACAGCATCACCGGCTTGCGGCCGACCGTGTCGGACAGGTGCCCGGCGAACAGCGTCATCGGCATCATCAGGAGCATCACCAGCAGCACGAGAAAGAGGCCGTGCGTCTCGTCGAAATGCAACGTCGACGACAGATAGCTCGGCAGGTACGACAGCGCCATGTAGTCGGTCACGTTGAAGATCAGCACGAGGCCGACGCACAGCAGCAACGGCTTCCATTGCTGCGCAATCAGCTCGCGCAAGCGTTGCTTCGGCCGCGCCTTGTCTTGCGCCTCATACGCCTCGGCTTGCTTCTTGAACGCGGGCGTTTCTTCGAGCTTGAGACGGATGTACAGGCCCACCAGACCCAGCGGCCCGGCGATCAGGAACGGCACGCGCCAGCCCCACGACAGCAGCGCATCGTGCGACAGCGCAGCCGTCAGCAACGCCACCGTGCCGGCGCCGAGCACATAGCCGAACAGCGTGCCGAATTCGAGGAAGCTGCCCATGAAGCCGCGGCGCTTGTCGGTCGAGAACTCGGCGATAAACGTCGCCGCGCCGCCGTATTCGCCGCCGGTAGAGAAGCCCTGCACCAGACGCGCGACGAGCAGCAGAATGGGCGCGAAGATGCCGATCGAGCCATAGCTCGGAATCAGGCCGATCGCGAAGGTGCCGACGGCCATCATGATCATGGTCATCGCCAGCACGCGCTGCCGGCCGATGCGGTCGCCAAGCGGCCCGAACACCATGCCGCCGAGCGGACGCACGAGGAACGCCGCCGCGAACGTGCCGAACGTGGCGATCAACTGCGCCGACGGATTGCTCGACGGGAAGAACACCTGGCCGAGCGTGACGGCGATGTAGCTGTACACGCCGAAGTCGAACCATTCCATCGCATTGCCGAGCGCCATGGCGCCGACTGCGCGTTTGAGGAGGGATTTGTCGACAACCGTGATGTCGTCGAGGGTGAGGCGTTGTTCTTGTTGGTGGTGTCGCCAGAAGCCGTTGCTGGAAGCGGTCAAGGTGAAAACTCCAATGACTGCGACGAAACTCATGAAAACGCGCATGAATGTTCCGCCACGGGTGCTGGGGAAGTGCAGTTTCGCGAACCGGGCGTAGGCGAGGCGGCGATGACGTGGGCAGGCTTGCACGAAAAAGCCAAACGCCGTGCCTGAACCGCCCGCTTGCGCGCATTCGCGGAATTGCACTGATCAGGTGCTGCTGATTGTGTGCATCTGCGTGGCCGTGGAAGGGGGGCAGATGCATGAGGACGCTGTGGCAGTTGAAAACCGCCTGCACGCCGGTGAAAGGCTTGGCACGAAAAAGGCCGGTGATGACCGCGATAACTCCGCGACGTGACCGACAAGCCTTCTTGTATAAAAACTGCTCAAAACGCGATGCGCAGCACGTGGCGGGCGCATGGTGAATTGAACGCGAATGATGGTGAATTGCTGTTGGAACGGTGCACATGGTAGCACGATGACGGAGGATCGTGCAAACCGGGCGACCGGCCGAGGGCCTCTGGAGTCGCTCAATCCCTTGCATGGCGGGGGATCTGGCGGAATCCGAAAATTTGAAACGAGGGCTTAAAAGCGGGCTGCCGACGCCGGACAGGACGAAAAAAATCCGCGCTCGCGGCGCGGATTTTTCGTCGGTTGAACTGCCGGTTTGCAGCCCTCGCGGGCGTGGCTCAACCCTGGGTCGGCGGCACGTAGCCCGACGCCTGATCGGCGCCTTCGCCGAAGAAGAACTTCTCGGTCTGCTTCATCAGGTACTGGCGGGCGCGCGGATCGGCCATGTTCAGGCGGTTTTCATTGATCAGCATGGTTTGCTGCTTGAGCCACGCCTGCCACGCTTCCTTCGAAATGCTTTCGTAGATCCGCTTGCCGAGTTCGCCCGGCAGCGGCGGGAAATCGAGGCCTTCGGCTTCCTTGCCGAGCTTCGCGCATTGAACCATACGAGCCATGCTGTGCTTCTCCTGTAATCGATGTGGGGCTGTGGCGTTATAGGGCAGTCGCGTCAGATGCGGCCGCTCAGAGCTGTTTCATCAGCACGAGCGATTTGCGCTGCCAGTTATAGAGGCGGCGGCGATCTTCCGGCAGGTCGTCGACCGTTGCCTTCACAAAGCCGCGTTTGAGGAACCAGTGTTCGGTGCGCGTCGTCAGCACGAAAATACGCGTGAGACCGCGTGCCCGCGCGCGCTGCTCGATGCGCTTGAGGAGCCGCTCGCCGTCGCCGGTGCCTTGCGCTTCGGGGGCGACCGTGAGGCACGCCATTTCGCCGATGCGCTCCTGGGTGTACGGGTACAGCGCCGCGCAGCCGAACAGCACGCCATCGTGCTCGATCACCGAGAAATGGTCGATGTCGCGTTCGATCTGGTGGCGGCCGCGCCGCACCAGCGTGCCGTCCGTTTCGAGCGGCTCGATCAGCGCGAGAATGCCGCCGACGTCGTCCGGCGTCGCTTCGCGCAGGCTTTCGAGGTTCTCGTACGAGATCATCGTGCCCACGCCATCGTGCAGGAACAGTTCCAGCAGCAGGCTGCCGTCGAGCGCGTAGGGGATGATGTGCGCCCGCGCCACGCCGCCGCGGCAGGCGCGGATGCAGTGCTTCAGATAGAAGCCGGCGTCGCCGGTGACTTCACCGCTCTCATGCAGCTTGTACGCGTCGTCGAGCGACAGTTCGCGCATCAGTTCGGGGCCGTCTTCGCCGTTTTCCATCAGGCCCGGCGTTTCGGTCAGGAACACGATCTTGTCGGCGCGCAGCGCGATGGCCGCGGCCGAAGCCACGTCTTCCATGGACAGATTGAACGCCTCGCCGGTGGGCGAGAAGCCGAGCGGCGAGAGCAGCACCAGCTTGCGGCTGGCGAGCGAATGGCGGATCGAATCCGCGTCGATCTTGCGCACCACGCCGGTGTGGGCGAAATCGACCCCGTCCAGAATGCCGACCGGCCGCGCCGTCACGAAGTTGCCCGACACCACGCTGATGTGCGCGTGCGCCATCGGCGTATTCGGCAAGCCCTGGCTGATGGCCGCCTCGATGTCCAGACGCACTTCGCCCGCCGCTTCTTTCGCGGATTCGAGCGCGCGCGCATCGGTAATGCGCATGCCGTGCGAAAACTCGGACTCCACGCCGTGCAGGCTCATCTGTTCTTCGACCTGCGGCCGCGAGCCGTGGACCAGCACGATCTGGATGCCCATGGCCTGCAACAGCGCGATGTCGGACACCAGCGCGTTCAGCAGCCCCTGATGCACCACCTCACCGCCGAACCCGACGACGAACGTCTTGTTGCGGAACGCGTGGATATAGGGGGCAACCGAGCGCATCCAGTCGACGAATTGCGCGTGTTGCGAATCGGATTCCGTAGCGCCGGACGTGGCCGGAGCGCTCTCGGGCGTGGGGACGAGGTCGGTTTGGGAATTCATGCCCGGGATTATAATGCGCCCCCATGTCGAATGTACCCAAAAGTCCCGCTCCGGCGAACGAGAAAACGGCGCCCGACGCCGGATCAGAGCCATCGCGTGCGTCCCGCGGCGAGGCGGAGCGCCGCGCGCGCCCTGGCGGCGGCGCGCAGCAGCCGCCGCGAGCGGCAAAACAGGCGCCCGAAGGCGGCGATGCCGGGCGCGCGCCTGGCGCCGACGTGAGGCCGTCACAGAAGGCCGCGCAGTCGCAGAGGCCGCAATCGCAGCCGCAGAAGCCGCAGCGGCAGTCGCAGTCATCCGAGCCGTCCCAGCCGCGCCGCGCCGACGCCGGACGTGAGCCGCGCGAACCGCGCCCACCCCGTCCCGCGCGCACGGTCGAAGCGAATCCGGTTCCGCCGATCACCTTCCCCGAAGCGCTGCCGGTCTCGGGGCGCCGCGAGGAAATCGCGCGGGCGATTGCGGCAAACCAGGTGGTGATCGTCTGCGGCGAGACCGGCTCGGGCAAGACCACCCAGTTGCCGAAAATCTGTCTGGCGCTCGGACGCGGGCTGGGCGCGGGCGGCTCGGGCCTGATCGGCCACACGCAGCCGCGCCGGATCGCGGCGTCAGCGACAGGCCGGCGCATCGCCGAAGAGCTCGGTACGCCGTTCGGCGAAGTGGTCGGCTACAAGGTGCGCTTTACCGACAATCTCTCGCCGGGCGCCTCGGTCAAGCTGATGACGGACGGCATTCTGCTCGCCGAGACGCAGACCGATCCGCTGCTCAAGGCCTACGACACGCTGATCATCGACGAAGCGCACGAGCGCAGCCTGAACATCGATTTTCTGCTCGGCTATCTGCGCGAGATCTTGCCCAAACGCCCCGATCTGAAACTGATCGTGACCTCGGCGACCATCGATGCGGACCGTTTCGCGCGCCACTTCGGCAGCGTTGACAAACCCGCTCCGGTCATCGAGGTGAGCGGGCGGCTCTACCCGGTCGAGGTGCGCTATCGTCCGGTGGAGCAGGACAGTCCCGCGGTGAAGTCGGCCGAAGGTGCCTCGTCCTCGTCGGCGCGCGAGCGCCCTAAAACGCAGCGCGAGACCGATCGCGACCTGATGGACGCGATCGTCGACGCGGTGGACGAACTGTGCCGCGAAGGCCCCGGCGACGTGCTGGTGTTCCTGCCCGGCGAGCGCGAGATTCGCGATGCCGCGGAAGCGCTGCGCAAGCACCATCCGCCGCATACGGAAATTCTGCCGCTGTTCGCGCGCCTCTCGGCGGCGGAGCAGGAGCGCGTGTTCCGTGCCTCTAATGCGCGGCGCATCGTGCTGGCGACTAACGTCGCGGAAACCTCGCTGACGGTGCCGGGCATTCGCTACGTGGTCGATACGGGCCTCGCGCGCGTCAAGCGCTACTCGTACCGCAACAAGGTCGAGCAGTTGCAGGTGGAGTCGATCTCGCAGGCCGCCGCCAATCAGCGCGCCGGGCGTTGCGGCCGGGTAGCCGACGGCGTGTGCATCCGTCTGTATGAAGAAACGGATTTCCAGGCGCGCGTGCGCTTCACCGATCCGGAGATTCTGCGCTCGTCGCTGGCCTCCGTGATTCTGCGGATGAAGTCGCTGCACCTGAGCGCAATCGAAACCTTCCCGTTCATCGAAGCGCCGCCGGGCCGTGCGATTGCCGACGGCTATCAACTGCTGAACGAACTCGGCGCCGTCGACGACGACAACGAACTGACGCCGCTCGGCCGCGAACTCGCGCGTCTGCCGCTCGATCCGCGCGTGGGCCGGATGATTCTCGCCGCGCGCGATCAGCAGGCGCTGCGCGAAGTGCTGATCATCGCCAGCGCGCTGTCGGTGCAGGATCCGCGCGACCGGCCGATCGAAGCGCAGGAGCAGGCCGATCAGGCGCACCGGCGCTTTGCCGACGAGCGCTCCGAATTCCTGCAATGGCTGAAGATCTGGACGTGGTTCGAGGAAGCGGTCGAACACAAGAAGTCCAATAAGCAGCTCGCCGACGCGTGCCGCGCCAATTTCCTCTCGCATCTGCGTTTGCGCGAATGGCGCGACGTGCATTCGCAACTGTTGACGGTGGTGCGCGAACACGGTTGGCGGCTCAACGAAGCCGAGGCGACCTTCGAGCAGATTCACCTCGCGCTCCTGACGGGCCTGCTCGGCAATATCGGCCTGAAGGCCGACGATGAGCCTTACTACCTCGGCGCACGCACCATCAAGTTCTACCTGTGGCCGGGCTCGGCGCTCGTCAAGAAAGCCGGGCGCTGGGTCATGGCCGCCGAGCTGGTGGAGACGAGCCGGCTCTACGCGCGCTGTATCGCGAAGATCGAGCCGGAGTGGATCGAACGGATCGGCGCGCATTTGCTGAAGAAGTCGCTCTCCGAGCCACATTGGGAAAAGCGCGCGGCGCAGGTGTCGGCGTACGAACGGGCCGTGCTGTATGGTCTGCCGATCTATCACCGGCGGCGCGTGAGTTTCGGCAAGCAGGACCCGGCACGGGCGCGCGAGCTGTTCATTCGCGGCGCGCTGGTGGAGGGCGAGTTCGACACCCGGCTCGCTTTCTTCGCGCACAACCGCAAACTGCTCGCCGATATCGAGCAGCTCGAACACAAATCGCGCCGCCAGGACGTGCTGGTCGACGACGAGCTGATTTACGCGTTCTACGATCAGGCGCTGCCGCCGGGCATTTATACGGGTGCATCGTTCGAACGCTGGTACCGCGACGAAGTGAAGAAGAGCGGCCAGCCGGAAGACAAGCTGCGCTTGCTGTACCTGTCGCGCGACGATCTGATGCGCCACGAGGCCGCCGGCGTGACGACGGACCTGTTTCCGAAGCGCATGACGATGTCCGGCGTCGAGATGGCGCTGACCTATCACTTCGAACCGGGTTCGCCGCGCGACGGCGTGACGCTCGCGGTGCCGCTCTACGCACTGAACCAGGTGGATGCGCGGCGCTGCGAATGGCTCGTGCCGGGGATGCTGAAGGAGAAGGCGCAACTGCTGCTGAAGTCCTTGCCGCAGAAGCTGCGCCGGCATTGCGTGCCGTTGCCGGAATATGCGGCGGGCTTCGTGGATCGCCACGGCGCTCCGCGTTTCGGCGCGGGTGGCTTGCTGGAGGCGCTAATCGCCGATATCCGCGAGCAGACCCAGGTGGCGATGAAGCAGTCCGACTTCAAGCTCGAGACCTTGCCCGCGCATCTGTTCATGAACTTCAAGGTCGTGGACGAGCACGGCCGGCAGCTCGCGATGGGGCGCAATCTCGCGCAACTGCGCGCGGAACTGGGCGGCCAGGCGCAGCAGCATTTTCAGAAGATCGCCTCAGGGGCGGCGGGTGTGGCGCTCGCCGGGGCGGGTAACGACAACGCGACGGCGCAGGCCGCCGGGCAGGGCGGCAACCTGCCCGGCCAGCCTGGTGGCAGAGGAGCCGCGTCAGGCGAGGCCGGCGCTGGCCGTGCCGCACGCGGGCAGGGTGGCGGCGTAGCGGTCCCACAGACCGCCGCGGCTAACGCGCCCGCAACGACGGCGCTCTACGAGAACCTGACGACCTGGAATTTCGGCAAGCTTCCCGAGTTGCTGGAAATCCGCCGCGGCGGGCAGACCTTGTTCGGCTATCCGGCGCTGGTGGATCGCGGCACGCATTGCGATGTCGAGGTGTTCGATTCGCCGGACGAAGCCGCGCGCATCCATCGCGCGGGGCTGCGCCGGCTGTTCGCGCTGCAGTTGAAGGAGCCGATCAAGTATCTCGAGAAGAACCTCCCGGGCCTGCGCGAGATGGCGATGCAGTTCATGCCGCGCGGCACCCAGGAGGAGTTGCGCGACCAGTTGATCGATACCGCGCTCGATCGCGCCTGCCTGCAGGATCCGCTGCCGGCCGACGACGTTGCGTTCCACACGCGCCGCGACGAGGGACGCAGCCGCCTGACCTTGCTCGCTCAGGAAATTGCCCGCCTCGTAGGACAAATTCTCAGCGAGTACGCGAGCGTGACGAAGAAGCTGGTGCAGGCGAAGCCGTTTGCGGCGGCCCATGCGGACCTGCAGAACCAGCTCGACGCGCTGATCGGCAAACGCTTCGTGATCGATACGCCGTATGCGCAGCTTGCGCACTTTCCGCGCTACCTGAAGGGGATCGTGCTGCGCGTCGACAAGCTGAAGGCCGACGCGGCCCGCGACGCCCGGCAGTTTGCCGAGTTTCATCCGTTGCTGCAGAACTATCAGCGTGCGCTCGCGCAGCGTGGCGGCGTGATGGATGCGCGGCTGTCGGAATTCCGCTGGCTGCTGGAGGAGTTGCGTATTTCGCTGTTCGCGCAGGAATTACGCACGCCGATGCCGGTATCGGTGAAGCGGCTCTACAAAGTGTGGGAATCGATGCAGCGGTGAGGGGGATTTCGTCGCCGCCAACCGGAACCTGCATCAACCGCGCATGCTTACGAACGGGCTACAATGCCCGCTCTTCTCTGAAGTGAGCTTTCATGCGCAAATTTTCTCTTCGCGGCCTGGGCCTGAGCGCCGGGTTCGCTGCAGGCACGGCGCTGGCCGCCGCCACCGGTCTGTTCTCGCCGTTCGCCGAGGCCAACAACGTGATCGTGCTCAACTCCGGCGAGGCCACGCTCAGCCTGATCGACGAAGCCACGCATCAGGTGGTCGGCACCGTGCCGACCGGCAAGGAGCCGCATCACCTGATGGCGACGCCGGACAACAGCTCGCTCATCGTCGCCAATTCCGTCTCCAACAACCTGATGTTCGTCGATCCGAAAACCGGCAAGGTACAGCGCTGGGTCGAGAACATCGAAGATCCCTATCAGATCGGCTTTTCCCCTGACAACAAGTGGGTCGTCACGACGGGCTTGCGGCTCGACCGCCTCGACATCTACCACTACGACGGGCACGACATGACGCTCGCGAAGCGTCTGCCGCTGGCGGTGATGCCGAGCCACATGGCGTTCTCGAACGACAGCAAAACCGTGTTCGTCACGCTGCAGGTTTCGGGCGAGCTGGCCGCAATCGATCTCGCCACCCAGCAGGTCAAGTGGAAGATGAAGGTGGGCAAGGTGCCAGCCGGCCTGTGGATGACGCCAGGCGACAAATATCTGCTCATCGGCATGACCGGTGCGGATTACGTCGCCGTGGTCGACTGGCGCAACCAGAAGGTCGTGAAGACAATCCAGACCGGCAACGGCGCACACAACTTCCGTTCGCTCGCCGACGGCAAGCACGTCGCGGTGTCCAATCGCGTCGCCAGCACCATCAGCATTATCGACGAAGAATCGCTGACCAATGTCGGCGACATCACCGGCCTGATGGCGGGGCCGGACGACATGGAGCTCTCCGCCGACAAGCGCTATCTGTGGGTGACCTTCCGCTTTGCGAAGCACGTGGGCATCATCGATCTGACTACACACAAGCTGATCCAGACCATCGCGGTCGGCCGCTCGCCGCACGGCATCTATTTCTACAATCGCGCACCGGTGACGGCGCCCAACGGCGCGTAAGCCTTAAGCAGGCGGCGTGCGGCGGCTGGCGAAGCCACCGCAGCTCGACGCCGCATTTCGACACTTTTGTTTCCGCTCCCGTCGCCGGCGCTACCGGCGGCGCGTCTCGTGGTTTATCCTGTCCAGATTTAGTGCACGGTTTGGCTGAATCTTTCGCCGCTTTCCGGTGTCCCATCGTTTCGTTCACTCGCACTGACTCGCATGAATGATCTGTTGCGCTCGTTCGGACGCGCGCTGGCAAGCGCGCTCCACCCGCGCATGCTCTGGCTGACCTTCCTGCCGTTTGTTGCGGCAACGGTCGTTTGGGGCGTGACTCTGTGGTTTTCCTGGCAGACGCTGATCGGCGCCACGCGCACGTGGCTCGAGGGCTGGTCGTTCACCAACACGGTGTACCACCTGTTCGACTGGCTCGGCTTTGCGGCGCTGCATTCGGTGCTCGCGCCATTCATCGTGATCGCGATGGTCATTCCGCTGATCGTGGTGACGATCCTGCTGCTGATCGCGCTGCTGTCGATGCCGGGCGTGATCCGCCATTTGTCCGCGCGGCAGTTCGCCAGTCTGGAGATGCGGCGCGGCGGGACGTGGTACGGTAGTCTCGGGCAGGCGCTGTGGACCACGCTGGTCTGTCTCGTGCTGCTGATCGTCACCTTGCCGCTGTGGCTGATTCCACCGTTCTTCGCGCTGATTCCGCCGCTGCTGTGGGGCTGGCTCACCTACCGCGTGATGACCTACGACGCACTTGCGTTGCACGCAAGCCGCGACGAGCGGCGCGCGCTGGTGCGGCGTTATCGTCTGCCGTTGCTGGCGATCGGGGTGGCGAGCGGTCTGCTCAGTTCGCTGCCCACGCTGCTATGGGCGTCGTCGGTCTGGCTGATCGTGCTGTTCCCCGTTATCACGGCGGTGACGATCTGGATCTATGCGTTCATCCTCGTCTTTTCTGCGCTGTGGTTCGGCTATTACTGTCTGCGCGCGCTGCAGCGCATGCGTGCGGAAGAGCAAGGCGCCCGTCAGGCGGCGCCGGTGGTTCCCTACTGAATTCAATCGAGAGGCCGCAATGGCATTTGGCGTCATCATCATCGGCGACGAAATCCTGTCGGGCAGACGGGTCGACAAACACCTTCCGAAGGTCATCGAACTGCTGAGCGCGCGCGGCCTGTCGCTCGGCTGGGCCGAGTACATCGGCGACGAGCCCGAGCGCATCACTGCCACGCTGCGCCGCAGCTTCGCCTCGGGCGACATCGTGTTCTCGACGGGGGGCATCGGCGCCACGCCGGACGACCACACGCGGCAGTGCGCGGCCGCCGCGCTCGGCGTGCCGCTCGAATTGCATCCCGAGGCGGCCGAACTGATTCGCGAGCGGATTCGCGACATGCATCCGGCCAGTTCGGCCACGCCGCCCGACCTCGAATCGCCGGAGAACCGTCACCGGCTCAACATGGGCACGTTCCCGCGCGGCGCCTCGATCATTCCGAACGGCTACAACAAGATTCCGGGCTTTTCGGTGGCCGACCATCATTTCGTGCCCGGCTTTCCGGTGATGGCCTGGCCGATGATCGAATGGGTGCTGGACACGAAGTATGCGCATCTGCATCACGCCATGCCGCACGCGGAGAAGTCCCTGCTGGTTTTCGAGCTGCCGGAATCGACGCTCACGCCGCTGATGGAAAAGATCGAGCGCGATTTCCCCAGCGTGCGGGTGTTCAGCTTGCCGAGCGTCGGCGACGCGGAGCGCGGCGGCATTTATGCGCGGCGCCATATCGATCTGGGTGTGAAGGGCGAGCCCGAAGCGGTCGCTGCAGCGTTTGTGAAGCTGCGCGAGGGCGTGCATCTGCTGGGCGGCGATATCGTCGAGCCGGAAGCGGCAGCGGTGGCAGCGGGCAAGCCGCGCACCTGATCATCGTCGTGTCACATCCAGCGCCGACGATGCAGTCAATGCGTCGCCGGCAGCCGGGTGTTCCAAGTGGCTTGCTTGCAGGTGCATTGCCAGTCGCTTCCCATTGCGGGGGCAGCCTTAAGCGCCGTTAAGCGCCGATCCACGGCAAACCGCGAAAACACCAGCCCGAGACCGTCTTCCGATGCCCCTGGCCGTCCTTGTCGCCTTCAAAGCCTTCCAGCAGGTCGAAGGCCTTGGTAAAACCGGCTTGCGTCGCGGCGATGGCGGCAAGCTTCGAGCGCGCGGCGCTGCGGCACAGAAACAGCACGGGCGTATCGGGGCTCGAGGCCGCGCCCAGTTGCTGCAGGAATTCCTGGTTCGGCACCGCCCCCGGATAACGCGTCCACTCCACATGGGCATATTGGCCGTCGCCGACCACCGGCCGGCCGACCCAGTCGAGTTCGGCGCGGGTGCGCACGTCGATGAGGCGGGTGCGCGGATCGAGTTGCAGCAGCTCGAAGGCCTCGGCGGGCGACAGGGCGCCGGCGTAAGGCAACTGGTTCTCGATGCGGCGCTTTTCGGCCTGCGCGTACAACTGTTCGAGCGTACTCATGACAGCAACTCTCCTTCGGACCAAATGATCATTCTAGCGCGGCGGCCTGGTCGTGCGTGCTGCGCCGGCACGGCGCAACGCCCTAGCCTGTCTTACGCTAAATGCGCCAAAAAGGTGCAAAATAAGCTGAATGCCCCAAGACGGGGATTCAATCCGATGCGCATTTCGGGATTGCCCTATGATGGTGCCGACGTTTCAGGAAAGAGGTCTCGTTCACGCCCGCCAGGGTGCGGCGATTCCCCGCAAACGCGCGTGGCGAAGGCCTTTGCGCCGGCTTGGCGCATACATGGCACAGAAGCTGCTTATCTGGTGCCGATCGATTCGACCACCGGCTTTTTGGCGTCCGCCTTCGTATCGCCTCAATGCGAGGTAGACGTGCCGGGACGGGTCAGCTAGATTTGGGCGGCGGCTCAATCCGCCGAATTCGTTAATCAGGAGATAGGTTATGAGTAAATCCGTGGCCGACGTCATGCAAATCGTCAAGGACGAGGACGTCAAGTTTGTCGACTTCCGTTTCACCGACACGCGAGGCAAAGAGCAACACGTATCGGTGCCGGTGTCGGCATTCGACGAAGACAAGTTCGAGAGCGGCCATGCGTTTGACGGTTCTTCGATTGCCGGCTGGAAAGGTATCGAGGCCTCGGACATGCTGCTCGTACCGGACGCGAACACGGCGTTCATCGACCCGTTCTATGAAGAGTCGACGCTGGTGCTGACCTGCGACGTGGTCGAGCCGGCCGACGGCAAGGGCTACGAACGCGATCCGCGCTCGCTCGCCAAGCGCGCAGAAGCCTATCTGAAGAGCACGGGCCTTGGCGACACGGCTTTCTTCGGTCCGGAACCCGAATTCTTCATTTTCGATTCG
Source organism: Paraburkholderia sp. SSBN10T (assembly GCF_056619545.1). Taxonomy (NCBI): domain Bacteria; kingdom Pseudomonadati; phylum Pseudomonadota; class Betaproteobacteria; order Burkholderiales; family Burkholderiaceae; genus Paraburkholderia; species Paraburkholderia sp. SSBN10T. The sequence goes on along the minus strand of NZ_JBWQQI010000008.1, from coordinate 140,194 downwards.
GTCCAGTGGAACACGGACATCTCGGGCTGCTTCGTGAAGATCGGCTCGGAAGAGGCACCGTGGTCGTCGGCCAAGGAATTCGAAGGTGGCAACACCGGTCACCGTCCGGGCGTCAAGGGCGGCTACTTCCCGGTGCCGCCGGTCGACTCGTTCCAGGACATCCGTTCGGAAATGTGTCTGCTGCTGGAACAGATCGGCATTCCGGTCGAAGTGCATCACCACGAAGTCGCGGGCCAGGGCCAGAACGAAATCGGCACCAAGTTCTCGACGCTGGTGCAACGCGCCGACTGGACCCAGCAACTGAAGTACATCGTCCACAACGTCGCGCACACCTACGGCAAGACGGCAACCTTCATGCCGAAGCCGGTGGTCGGCGACAACGGTTCGGGCATGCACGTTCACCAGTCGATCTGGAAGGACGGCCAGAACCTGTTCGCAGGCAACGGCTACGCTGGCCTGTCGGAATTCGCACTGTTCTACATTGGCGGCATCATCAAGCACGCTCGCGCGCTGAACGCCATCACGAACCCGACGACGAACTCGTACAAGCGCCTCGTGCCGCACTTCGAAGCACCGGTCAAGCTCGCCTACTCGGCGCGTAACCGTTCGGCATCGATCCGCATTCCGCACGTGTCGAACCCGAAGGGCCGCCGTATCGAAACGCGCTTCCCGGATCCGATGGCCAACCCGTACCTGTGCTTCTCGGCACTGATGATGGCAGGTCTGGACGGCGTGCAGAACAAGATCCATCCGGGCGAAGCCGCCGACAAGAACCTGTACGACCTGCCGCCGGAAGAGGATGCAAAGATCCCGACCGTGTGTGCCGGCCTCGACCAGGCGCTGGACGCGCTGCACAACGACCGCGAGTTCCTGACGCGCGGCGGCGTGTTCACGGATTCGATGATCGACGCTTACCTGGAACTGAAGGAAGCTGAACTGCAACGTGTGCGCATGACCACGCACCCGGTCGAGTTCGAACTGTACTACTCGCTGTAAGCGGCGATGGCGCTTCGCCCCCTACGTGTGGCGAAGCGCGCGCCCGACGCTCGTGACTGGTCGAATGCGGGTCACAAAGGGACGGCGGCGCCGTCCCTTTTTTGTTGAATCTGGATGATGTGCGCCCCCAACCTGGCGCTTCGCGCCATGCCCCCCGAGGGGGCCCCAGCAAAACTTGGGGGGGCCCGGCGCTTTTCTGGGCTAACGTTTGCGATGCCGTTTGCGATGTGCGGGCGGTTTGTTTTACCACCATCTCTCATCGGCCAGACTGCAAGATGGTTCTGAAGAATCTGATCAAAGCAAGAAAAGGGCATGCCGAGCCGCTGTCGGAAAACGCACAGTTGGTGGACTCCGGTTTACTGACCGGCTTCGAGGCTTTGCCGACGGTTGTGCTCGTACTCGAAAAACGCACCCTGCGCGTAGCGTTTGCCAATCCGTCCGCGGAGGCGATGCTCGAGTTGTCGCGCCGGCAATTGACGCAGATGGCGTGGCCGGACATCTTCGCGAACTCGGACGAGCTGATCGCGACGGTCGCCTCGATTGCCGCACAGCGTTTTCACGCGACGCATCTCGATGCGGTGCTGGAGCGCCAGGGCCACGAACCGCTGCATGTGCATGCGATCGTGGGCTATCTCGAAGGCGCGCCTGACTACGTGCTGCTCGAACTGTTCGAGAACGAGCGCCACCTGCGCACCGACCGCGAAGAGCGCATCAACGATCTGACTGCGGTCAACAAGCAACTGATCCGCAACCTCGCGCACGAGATCAAGAATCCGCTCGGCGGGATTCGCGGTGCGGCGCAATTGCTGGAATTCGAACTGGGTGTGCGCGAGCGCGACGAGTTGCGCGAGTACACCCAGGTCATCATCAAGGAATCGGACCGGCTGCAAACGCTGGTCGACCGGCTGCTCGAGCCGCACCGTCATCCGCATATCGTCGGCGACGTGAATATTCATGAAGTGTGCGAGCGTGTGCGGGCCGTGATTCTCGCGGAGTTTCCACGCGGCCTGACGATCGAGCGCGACTACGACGTGAGCGTGCCCGATCTGCGCGGCGACAAGGAACAACTGATTCAGGCGGTGCTCAACATCGTGCGCAATGCGGCTGAAGCGTTGCGTGAACGGATTTCGCAAGGCGACGCGCGCATCGAGTTACGCACTCGTGTTGCGCGCAAGATCACCATCGCCAAGCGTCTCTGCAAGCTGGCATTGGACTTGCATATCATCGACAACGGACCTGGCATTCCAGAAGATATCCGCGACCGCATTTTCTATCCGCTCGTTTCGGGGCGCGAGGATGGCAGCGGTCTGGGTCTCACGCTCGCGCAGACTTTCGTGCAGCAGCACGACGGGCTGATCGAAGTGGAAAGCCGTCCGGGCCACACCGAGTTTCAGATTCTGCTGCCGCTCGACTGCTAATACCTCATGCGTCACAAGCGCACCTAAAGACTTCTGACCGACCTTATGAAGCCGATCTGGATAGTAGACGACGATCAATCGATACGCTGGGTGCTCGAGAAGGCCCTCGCCCGTGAGAACTTCGCGACGCGCAGCTTCGCGAATGTGCGCGAAGCAGCGGTCGCGCTCGATCACGACAGCCCGCAAGTGCTGGTGTCCGACATTCGCATGCCTGGCGGTTCGGGCCTCGAATTGCTGCAGACCGTGCGCGACAAGGTGCCGGGCTTGCCCGTCATCATCATGACCGCGTTCTCGGATCTCGACAGCGCCGTGGCCGCATTTCAGGGCGGCGCCTTCGAGTACCTCGCCAAGCCGTTCGACGTCGACAAGGCGGTCGAACTGATCCGCCGCGCCGTGGACGAAAGCATGCGCGGCGAGCAGACGTGGGACGAACGCATCGCCGATGCACCGGAAATGCTCGGCCAGGCGCCGGCCATGCAGGACATGTTTCGCGCCATCGGCCGCTTGTCCCATTCTGCGGCGACCGTGCTCATTACCGGCGAATCAGGCACCGGTAAGGAACTGGTCGCACGCGCCTTGCACCGGCATAGCCCACGCGCGAATGGTCCGTTCATCGCATTGAATACCGCGGCGATTCCAAAAGATTTGCTGGAGTCCGAACTATTCGGCCACGAGCGCGGTGCCTTCACCGGCGCGCAGTCGATGCGTCAAGGGCGTTTCGAGCAGGCCGAGAACGGCACGCTGTTTCTCGACGAAATCGGCGACATGCCGTTCGATCTGCAGACGCGTTTGCTGCGCGTGCTCTCCGATGGGCAGTTTTATCGGGTGGGCGGCCACAATCCTTTACGCGCGAACGTGCGGGTGATTGCCGCTACGCACCAGAATCTCGAATCGCGGGTGCGTCAGGGCCTGTTCCGCGAAGATCTGTATCACCGTCTCAATGTGATCCGCTTGCGCCTGCCGGCGCTGCGCGAGCGCAGCGAGGACATCCCGTTGCTCACGCGCCACTTCCTGCAGAAGAGCGCGCGCGATCTCGGCGTCGAGCCGAAGCGGGTCTCCGAGGAGGCGCTGGCCTATCTCGCCTCGCTGCCGTTTCAGGGCAACGTGCGCCAACTGGAGAATCTCGCCAACTGGCTGACGGTGATGGCGCCGGCGCAGACCATCGAAATCAAGGATTTGCCGCCCGATCTGGTGCCGGCTCAGGCCGGCTCGGCCGAAATCTCCGCGAGCGGCGTGCTGGGCGGCGATGCGGCAAGCGGCGCGGCAGGGCAAGCGGCGACGAACGGCGCCACGCTGTCGGCGCACGTGCCGTCGATGCCCGGCGTGCCGCTCGCGGCGACCGTCGCCGTGTGGGAGAGCGGCTTGCGCACCGAAGTTGCGCGGATGCTGCGCGAGAACGCGCCCGATGTGATGGACGAACTTGCGCGGCGATTCGAGGCTGCGGTGATTCGCGAAGCGCTCGACTTTACGCGCGGCCGCAAGGTGGAAGCGGCTGAACGATTGGGCATTGGCCGCAATACGATCACGCGCAAGATCCAGGAGCTGAACCTCGAACCTTGAGGTTGGCCTGACCATTGCATCTGACGAGCGGGGCGCTGCAAGGCGGCGCCTCGCGCCCGCCCCAACGTGCTCGGCGTACGCTGGACTAGCGGGTGATCTGAAGATCGTATGCCGCGCCCGCATCGGTGAGGCATACGCCGGTGCCTGATTGACTCTCGTCCCTGAACGTGAAAACACATCGCAGGTTGTGGCCGTCCGCGGATTGCGCGAGGACGTTGCCGTTACCGAGGGCGTTGACGTTGACGGCCGTGCCGTCATATTTCTGCCCACCGTCGTTTGCGCTTGTCAGCGCGAACGAGCCACCTTCCACGAGCGCATAGCGCCCCTTATAGGTGCGGCCGTCCAGCTTGACGGTCACTGATTGGCTCATCTGCTTTGCTGTGCCGTGGGCCATCGGCCCCGCTGTCCGCGGCAACAACGAGAGATTGTATGTGGCGCACCCCTGCAACGTCAGCGCCGCCGCGCATACCGCAAGCGTTGCTCTACGCATTTGCTACCCCGTCTTGAACTGGTCTGCGCGGGATTGTAACGGAGCAGAATTTCAGCGGCTTAATCGTTTCATTACCGTTTCACCACCACGACTGTCCACGCTGTTCCAGCCGGGATCAGGATCGGGTCGGGCGACGCACAAGGCATAATCGTCGTTGTTCAGTTACGATGGTCCACCATGCCTGTATCCGCTTTGTCTTCACCGGCTTCAGTTTCCTGGCCTCTTGCTCCCGATCCTTTCCTGTCGCTCGAATCGCTCGACGATCCTGCCGCGCTGGCCTGGGTCGAGCAGCAGAACGCGCGCACGCGTGCCGCATGGTGCAACGGCGCACGCTTCGACGGCCTCACGCAGCGCCTCGCCGCGGCCTATCTGCCGCACGAGCGGCCGGTGATTCCCGAGCGCTGGAAGGACTGGGCCTACGACCTGTGGCAGGACGAACGCAATCCCAAAGGTATCTGGCGCCGCACCTCATGGGCGAGCTGGCGTGCGGGCACGTCAACGTGGCAGAACCTGCTCGACTTCGACGCCCTTGGCGCAGCCGAGGGTACGCCGTGGGTTTGCGTCGAACTCGACATCCTCTATCCCGATGGCGATCGCGCACTCGTGAGCTTGTCACCGGGTGGCTCGGACGCCGTGGTGGTGCGCGAATTCGATATCGACGCGCAACGCTTCCTGAGCGACGGCTTTATCGTGTCGAAGGCGGGCAAGCATACGGTTTCGTGGATCGACCGCGAGACGGTCTATGTGGGTTGGGACAAAGGCGGCAAGACGTTGACGCGTTCGGGCTATCCGCGCGAAGTGCGGCGCTGGTCGCGCGGCACGGCGCTGGCCGAGGCGCCGGTCGTGTACCGCGGCGAGTTCGACGACATCAGCGTCGATGCCCAATACGACCCGATCGATTTGCGGCACACGCTGGTGCGCAGCGTCGACTTCTTCGATTCCGAAACGTATTACCTCGATGCTGCCGGTGCCTGGCAGCGTTACGACGTGCCCGCGCATGTGGCGGTAGGCGGCTGGGAAGGGTGGTTGCTGCTCGAGCCGCGTCTCGACTGGTCCTGCGAAGGCGCGCACTATCCGGGCGGCGCGCTGCTGGCGATTCGCGAGCGTGAGTTTCTGGCCGGCGCGCGCCGCTTCGTGCCGCTTTTCATGCCGACCGCGCAGACCTCGGCGTGCGACTGGACGCACACGCGCCATCATCTGATCGTTTCGTATCTGGACGATGTACAGGGCAAGACGGTGCTGTGGCAGCCGCAGCAGACCGAGGGCGGCGCGTGGCAATGGTCCTCGCGGGCTTTCCCGGCGCGCGCGAGCTCGCAGGTCGACGTGTCGCCGATCGAGCCGACGGTGAACGACGAGGTGTATGTCGACGTCGACGATTATCTTCAGCCGCCCGAGTATTGGCTCGCCGACCTGGCACGCGACGATCTGGCCGAATGGGAGTTGCTCGACCGCTGGCCGACCCAGTTCGACGCGATGCCTTATACGGTGAAGCGTGGTCACGCGCATTCCGCCGACGGCACGCGGGTGCCATACACGGTGATCGGTCCGCGCGCACTTTCGGCGGACGGTCAACCGGCGCATGGGGCAGCCGCAACCCGCCCGTGTCTGTTGACCGGTTACGGCGGCTTCGCGATCCCCCTCACGCCGAGCTATCTGACCGGCCCTGGGATCGGCTGGCTCGCGCAGGGCGGGGTGTTCGTGGTCGCGCATATCCGCGGTGGCGGCGAGTTCGGCACGGATTGGCATCGCGCGGCACAAGGCGAACACCGGCAGCGTGCGTTCGACGATTTCATCGCCGTGGCGCAGGCGTTGATTGCCGATGGTGTGACCACGGCGGCGCAACTGGGCATCAAGGGCGACAGCAACGGCGGCTTACTGGTGGCGGTGTGCATGGTGCAGCGGCCCGAGTTGTTCGGCGCGGTGGTGTGCGAAGTGCCGTTGCTCGACATGAGCCGCTATCACCTGCTCCATGCAGGCGCATCGTGGATCGACGAATACGGCGACCCCGACGAGCCGGATGAAGCGCGCGTGCTCGCAACTTACTCGCCGTACCATCACGTGTGCGACGAGGTGGTTTATCCGCCGGCGCTGTTCACCACGTCGACCAGCGACGATCGGGTCCATCCTGGACATGCGCGCAAGATGGTGGCGCGCATGCAGGCGTGCGGAGCGCAGCGCGTGTGGTATCGGGAGAATACGGACGGCGGGCATGGCGGCGGCTCCGATGAACTGGAGCAGGCCGTCCATGATGCGATGGTGTACGAGTTTCTGTGGACGTGCCTGAGCGGATCGGCGTCAGGTAAAAGCGCAGGGTAGGGCGCGACGCTGCCCGCGGCAGTACGGCGCCGCCACGCGTAAGCAATTGTGCAACGCGGTGCGGCGCTGGCACGGTCAAGCAGCGTTAACGACGGTTCAATCGATCTGTGCGACCACCGGTGCATGGTCGGACGGCTGGTCCCATTTGCGCGGCGTCTTGTCGACGTCGCAGAACGTGCAGGCCGCGGCAAGCGGTTTCGACAGCAGGATGTGATCGATGCGCAGGCCGGCGTTGCGGCGAAACGCGAGCATCCGGTAGTCCCACCACGAAAACACTTTCTCCGGCTGATCGAACAGGCGGAATGCATCGATGAGCCCCAGTCCGGTCAGCCGCACGAATTCGGCGCGTTCTTCGGGCGACACGAGGTTCTGTCCTTCCCAGGCTTTCGGATCGTGGACGTCGCGATCTTCGGGGGCGATGTTGTAGTCGCCGAGCAGCGCGAGCTTCGGGTATTGCGCGAGTTCGCTTGCGACCCAGTCGTGCAGTGCGGCGAGCCAGCTCAGCTTGTAGGCGAACTTGTCGGTGCCGGGCGCCTGGCCGTTGGGGAAGTACGCCGAGATGACCCGCACGCCTTCGATCGTCGCGGCAATCACGCGTTGCTGCGGATCTTCGAAGCCCGGGATATTGCGCACAATCGTGCTTTCGTCGACGTTCAAGCCCTCGCGCACCAGGATGCCGACACCGTTATAGGTCTTCTGGCCGGCGTACCAGCTCCGATAGCCTCTGGTCTCGAGCTCGGCGCGCGGGAATTTGTCGTCAGTGAGTTTGAGTTCCTGCAGGCACAGGACCTCGGTGTGACTCGTTTCGAGCCAGTCGATCACGTGCTGCTGGCGGACTTTCAGCGAGTTGACGTTCCAGGTGGCGATTTTCATCAATGGCCTAAAGTATTGAATATCAATAGATATACCATTTAGCCTGGCTAATGATATACATATTGATAGACGATTTTACGGATGGTGCGAATACTCAGGGCTCACATGCCACGCCAGCCCTGCGTCTCACGATACACCCCGTTCTCATGATGCTTTCTGGCGACGGTGCTCGCCCGTCTCCTGATCAATAAAGCTCCATCGTACCTCTGCCCCGGCGATCATCGCCGGGTAAGGCTCATTATAAAAGTTGGCAAGGTCAAGCAGAACGATTCCTCGAGGCAGCACGCTTCGCTCAAATCCCGCCAAACGAAAAATACTTGCCGCCCAACCAACATTGCAGATCGACCACGATTGGTTCAGTTTGGGGCATGGGTCTCAAGGCGGCCCACAACAGCCGTTTGTCGCAGGCAACGCGTCAAGGCTGGCTGAATCTTTCACGAAGGTGATGGGTCGCCGCCGGGAAAGGGCAACAATAAAGGTTGACACAAAAATAGATGACCGGTTATCTTGCTAACTCGTAAAAACAGACTACGCTTATGCCACGCCCTCTAAATCCTGAAGTCCGTTCGCGACTGCTTTCCATCGGACGCGACGTCGTACTGGAACTAGGTTTCAATGGCTGTGGGGTAGGTGACATCACCGCTGCGGCCAATGTCCCGAAGGGCTCGTTCTACAACTATTTCGACAGCAAGGAGGCATTTGCTGCGGAGATACTGGAAGCGTACTGGTTGTCTATCGAGGCCCGGCACGGTCCGATCCTCTTCGATGCGCGAGTCAAACCGCTCGTGCGCATCAGCAGGTTCTTCCATGCCGTTTCGGACGATCACGCCCGCAAGAATTTCGCGCTTGGCTGCCTGATAGGCAATCTGTCGCTTGAGCTTTCCAACTGCAGTGAGGATACGCGACAGCAGCTTACGAGCCTGATGAGTCGCTGGGAGAGGGCGCTGGCGGACTGTCTGCGGGAGGCGCAACTGCGGGGTGAGTACCCGCAGGAGCGGGACGCGGCAGAGGTGGCCGCAATTCTTGTTGAGGCCTACGAAGGGGCAGTCATGCGGGCAAAAGTCGAGCAAAGCGGCAAGGCATGCGAGCGTTTCGAGACGGTCGTACTGCCGTTACTGTTGACGTAAAAATTTTTCTCTTTTAATAAAGCGACTGGTCAGCTATTGTCGAATCGTCGTGTGCGGACCGGTTTTCAGTAGTTCGTTTTTATCTGGAGAGGTTCTTTTATGAGCAGCGAAAACGCAGCGCAGCAAGCCGACCAGGGGCGGTACGCCGACCCCGCCAATCCGGTGCTCTCGCAGTCCGGCTTCAGGCTGGACCGGTCGAAGGCGGCACTTGTGGTGATTGATCCGCAGAACGACTTTCTCAGTCCGAGTGGTGTGAGCTGGCCGTTTTTCGGAGAAAGCATCGTCGAAAACAACACGGTTGAGCACATCGGGCAACTGCTCAAGACCGCGAAAGAGTTGGACATGGTCGTCGCCGTCTCCCCGCACTACTACTATCCCGTCGACCATCACTGGCACTTTGGCGGTCCGCTCGAGAAAGTGATGCACGGCATCGACATGTTTGCCCGCAAGGGGCCGAACACGCTCGAAGACTTCGAAGGTTCGGGGGCGGATTTCCTCGAGGAATACAAGCCCTACATCCTCGATGGTAAAACGATTATCGCATCGCCTCATAAGGTGTACGGTCCGGAGACAAACGATCTGGTCTTGCAACTGCGCAAGCGGGGTGTCTCCCAGATCATTCTCGCCGGCATGGCCGCGAATCTATGCATCGAGTCACATCTGCGCGAACTGATCGAGCAAGGCTTCGAGGTCGTCGTGGTGCGTGATGCGACGGCCGGTCCGCGTGTGCCGGAAGGTGACGGCTACCTGGCGGCGATTATCAACTATCGGTTCCTCGCCCACGCCCTCTGGACGACCGATGAAACCATTACGCGGTTGAAGGATTAAACAGCGGAGCTGATCAGGAGGAGGATCAGCTCCGCGGCATCGAGGTTGGTGTTGGTGTGCGTCACCTGGCATTCGACGAACGAATTTTCCTTCGGGCGAAGAAAGCCTCTTGCGCCGCCTTCTGCGCGGGGGTGCCCCAAAGCGCGCCCACACCTTTTGCTTCCGCCTCGAGTCCAGCCGCACGACCTTCATACAGCCCGGTGCGGACCACTGACTTCAAGGTCGCGAGCGCTTCGCCCGAATTTCGCGCGATCAGATTTGCCAGCGTCAGCGTGCGATCGAGCAGTTCGCTCGCTTCGACTACCTCGTTGGCGAGCCCCGTATCGAGGGCCCAGTCGGCAGAGACGGGGTCGCCCACCAACATCATCCGCATTGCCCGGGAGGCGCCGATGAGCGCGGGTAGACGCTGCGTGCCTCCCCAGCCCGGGAAGCTCGCGAGTGTGATTTCAGGCAACCCGAGCCGTGCCGTGTCCGCGACGATCCTCAGGTCGCACGCCAGCGCCAGCTCGAGCCCGCCACCGAACGCGACGCCGTTGACGGCGGCGATCGTCGGTTTCGAGAACGCCTCGATACGGTTGAAAATGGCTTGACCCCAGCGCATATGCGCGTACGCGTCCTCGGGTGAGAAGTCGCGCTGCTCGTTGATGTCCGCTCCTGCGGAGAAGGCCTTCGTGCCTGCACCTGTCAGCACGACGACGCTCGTGTGAGCGTCATTGCCAAGACTGACTAACGCGTCGTCGAGGCTTTGCAGCAGTGGCTTGCTGAGTGCATTCATCCGCTCGGGGCGATTGAGCGTGAGTACGGTAACCGTACCGAAGCGTTCCTGCCTGATTGTTTCCATGATGATTTTCCGGTCGATGTCTTGTCGCCAGTTAGCCGGCCGATGTCTGCACGAGCGAGCCATGTGCGCCGTTTTCACGTTGTTCGTGCTGGTCCTTGATGCCGCGCAGCGCCAGCAGCGACTTGAGGAAATAATAATCGCCGTAGATCGTCGACTCGTCGATGCCCAGGCCGTGCGGCAAATCCGCCGTTGCATGCGCGAGAATCGGCGCGCGCTCGTCGCGTATCAGGCAGTGCGAGCAAAGTGCTTTGAGCATCGTTTCGGCGAGGTCGAGATGACGCGCGTCGGAGGTCAGTTCCCAAAGCCGGATAAGACCATACGCGGTGATCGCGCCGGCCGACGAGTCCTTGACCGCTGGTGCGCCTGCCGAATAGTCCCACGGCGGGATGAAGTCTTCCGGCAGGTGCTTCGCCACATAGTTCGCGACGCGCTGTGCCGCCGCGAGATATTCCTGCGCCCCCGTCATGTCCGCGAGCATCGCGAAGCCGCCTAGAGCCCAGCCCTGTCCGCGAGACCAGGCACTCGAAGCATCGAGTCCCTGATACGTATCGCCGGCAATCGGCGTGCCGTCAGCGGGGTCGAATTGGTACACGTGAAAGACCGAACCGTCGGCGCGCTGATGGTTGGCGAGCGCGGTTCTGGCATGACGATGCACGACATCGAGGAGACGCTCGTCTGCACCATGGTTGACGGCCCAGACGAGCAGCGGCAGATTCATCAACGTATCGATCAATACCGAACCCGACCAGTTTTCCCCGCCGAAGAAACCCCAGCCGGGAATAAAGCCGCCTTGTGGGTTGAACTGCGCCGCGAGGCTATTGGCGGCAGTGAGCGCGGCGTTCAAATACCGTTCGTCGCCCGTGATCCGCCAGCCTTTGATTGCGCTCGGATAGAACATGAAGCCGAGATCATGGTTGACGGCGTCGGCGGCGCGCGGGAGGAGGCGGTCTGTGAGCGACGTTGCGGCTTTCAGCAGTGCGCTGCTTTTTTGCACTTCATAACCCAGCCAGAGCAGGCCCGCCCAAAATCCACCGGTCCATACGCCATCGGGCGTCGTGCACCATTTTCCGTCCTGCGTGATATGCGGGAAGTCGCCGCCCCGGCTTGCCTGGGCGTCAACCTTGTTCACGGCCGCTTCAATGCTGTCGGTCAACCAATTGCTCATGTCTTCTCCTCTCGCAGGTGCGTCCGGCGTGCTGCTCAGCCGGGGTGAAATGTTTGACAACGTTGTCACTTTGCGGCATTTTTTCGCTGAAGGCAAGTTCTTGGGGATTGGGTGATCCATGCTTCCAGCGGCTCTGGCATACCGGTTCTAGAGGATTTTTTGGCTATTTTAAGGGTTTACGAGCGCAAGAAATTATCAGGTATCTCGTTGACAACGATGCCAGACAGAGCCTATCTTGTCTGCAATCGTTGTCATAAGCCGGTCGAGCGTGAGCCGCAACCTTTCCGTCTGCGGGCGATTCGACGGCAAACCAGAACACAAGGAGACAGGAGATGGTCGCAACCCCCCTTCCTATCAAGCGATGGTGGATCATTCTGCCGGTCGCGTTCATCACGTACAGCCTCGCGTATCTCGATCGGGCGAACTACGGCTTTGCGGCCGCGGCGGGCATCGATCACGATCTCGGCATCAGCCGCTCGACCTCCTCGCTGCTCGGCTCGCTGTTCTTTCTCGGCTACTTCTTCTTCCAGATTCCCGGCGGCATGTACGCGGAACGGCGCAGTGTGCGTCGGCTGATCTTTTTCAGTCTGATCGCGTGGGGCGGGCTCGCCGCGCTAACGGGCGTCGTTACCAGTGTGCCGATGTTGATGGCCGTGCGTTTCGCGCTCGGTATCGTCGAAGCGGCAGTCATGCCTTGCATGCTTGTGTACGTGTCCAACTGGTTCGTGAGGCGCGAGCGCTCGCGAGCGAACACGATCTTTCTGCTCGGCAATCCCGCGACCATCCTCTGGATGTCCGTTGTTTCCGGCTATCTGGTGCAATCGTGGGGCTGGCGCGCAATGTTCATCGCGCAAGGCTTACCGGCGGTGCTGTGGGCATTCGTGTGGATCGTCGTGGTGCGCGACAAGCCCTCGCAGGTGAACTGGCTAACCAATGCGGAAAAGACCCTGCTCGAAAACACCCTGGCGGACGAGCAGAAAGATCTCGCGCCCGTGAAGAACTACCGCGAGGCGTTCAGGACGCTCGCGGTGTGGAAACTCGCGGGCGTGCTGTTTTTCCAAAGTCTCGGCTTCTATGGCTTCCTGTTGTGGTTGCCGTCCATCCTGAGGCACGGTGCGACGCTTAGCATGGTCAACACGGGGTGGCTCTCTGCGGTGCCGTACTTCGGCGCCGTGTTGTGCATGCTGCCGGTCGCATGGATGTCGGATCGCATGCAGAACCGCAAGCTCTTCGTCGCAGTGCCGCTGGCGATTGCCGCGCTGTCGTTCTTCGCGCTGTATTTCGTGGGTCCGTCGAATTTCTGGCTGTCGTTTGCGCTTCTGACGCTCGCCGGCATTTCCATGTATGTGGTGTTCCCTCCGTTCTTCTCGATTGCGCCTGAAGTCTTACCGCGCACGGTGGCGGGCGGGGCGTTAGCATTGATCAATAGCGTGGGTGCATTGGGCTCGTTCCTCGGCTCCTACGCAGTCGGTTATCTGACCGGCCTCACGGGCGATCCGGCGTCCTCGTATCTGTTCATGGGCGGCGCGCTGATCGTGGCCGTCGCGTTGGCCAGCAGCGTACGGCGTGCGCACGCGAGTTCATCGCTGCCGCTCGCGACCCGCTCTGCGCAGTGAGCCGGCTTCAAACTATTTTCATCTGGAGAATGTAATGCTCGAAGGTATGCGCGTCGTCAGCTTTTGCCACTATCTGCAAGGGCCGGCGTCCACTCAATATCTCGCCGACATGGGTGCGGACGTCATCAAGATCGAAGCGCGCGACGGCGCTTACGAGCGGCATTGGTCCGGCGCGGGAGTGTTCATTGAAGACGTCAGCGCATTCTTTCTCTGCGCCAACCGCAACAAGCGGGTGATCGCGCTCAATCTGAAGTCGCCGGAAGGTATCGAGATCGCGATGAAGCTGATTGACGAGGCGGATGCTGTCGTCGAGAACTTCCGGCCCGGTGTGCTCGACCGTCTTGGTCTCGGCTACGAAGCGGTAAAGGCGCGCAAGCCCGACATCATCTACGCATCGGCGAGCGGCTTCGGCGGCTCCGGTCCGATGCGCGACATGCCCGGTCAGGACCTGATGATTCAGGCGCGCACCGGGCTTGTGGCGGCATCAGGTGGCGGCGCGACGGCGGTCGGCGCCGCGATCTGCGACCAGCACGGCGGCGCGCTGCTCGCAATGGGCATTCTCGGCGCTTACGTGAAGCGCATGAAGACGGGCGAGGGCACACGCGTGGAAGGCAATCTGTTCAACGCGGGTATCGATCTGCAGGCCGAAGCGATCACAAACTATCTGACCGCCGAAAAGAACGCGGAAGTGTTCGAACGCGACGCGCATCTGTCGACGTGGTTCCATCAGGCGCCTTATGGCATCTATCGCACGGCGGATGATCGTGCGGTGGCGATCTCGCTGAACAATCCCACCGTGTTTGCCGAAGCACTCGACGACGACGGCTTGCGCGCGCTCGCCAATTGCAATCCGTATGAAGAGCGTGATGCGTACGCTCGCGCCACGGCGAACGCGGTGAAGCGTTACAGCCTCGATGCACTGGCCGCCGCGCTCGATGCCAAAGCCATGTGGTGGGCGCCCGTGCAGGACTATAGCGACCTGCGCGATAACCCACAGGCGAAGCACAACCGCGTATTCGAAACAGTCGACATCCGCAACGGCAAGGCGACGCTGATCAATCATCCGTTGCGTTACGACGGTGAAGTGCCTGCTGTACGGCATCTGGCGATCGAGATCGGCCATGATACTCGGCAGATTCTGGAAGAACTCGGCTACGAGGGTGAGCGGATCCAGTCGCTCGCGGATGCGGGTGTGGTGTCGGGACGCGGCCTCGCGCAAGCGACCGTGTCGGCTTGATGAGGTCGAGCACGGCGATGAGCGATTTTTACCTGTGCGTGGGCGATACTGTGTCGCTCGAACAGCACGTTGGCGCGCAAGCCATTCGCGCGTTTGCGGACCTCAGCGGCGACCATTCGCCGAATCACGTCGACGAGCAGGCGATGGCCGCAAGCGCTTATGGCCGCGTGATCGCGCACGGCGCGCTGCTGGTGGCATATATGTCGGCGTGCTCGACGGCAATCGTCGAACGCGTGAGCGGCGTGCGAGAGAGCGAAACGCCGGTGTCGCTCGGCTACGACCGCATACGCTTCCTGAAGCCCGTCTTCGCGGGCGAGACAATCAGGCTTGACTATACGATTCGCGATGCCGATGCGCAACGGCGCCGGACGGTGGCTGATATTCGTATCGTCAACCAGGACGGCCAACTGGTTTGCGTGGCCGAGCACATTCTCAAATGGGTGGCCGCGCAATGAACGCAACAAGTGAAGTAATGAACCCGACGGGCCGCTATTTCGACGATCTGAATGTGGGCGATTCGATCGACCTGGGCGGTGTGACGATCACCGACGCGAGCATCGTCGCCTTCGCGGGCGTCGGCGGTGATTTCTACGAGGTTCACACGGATGACGAAGCGGCGCGCGCGCTCGGTTTCGAGCGGCGCATTGCGCATGGCCTGTTGATTGTCGCGCTGGTCGATGCGATGAAAATGCGTTGTGCGTGGCGCCTGCAAGCTGTCGCAACGCTTTCGCTGACGTGGGACTATAAGCAGGCGGTGGTCAGTGGCGACCGCATCACAGCTATCATGCGCGTGGAATCAAGACGCGAAACGAAGCGCGCGGACCGCGGCATCGTTGTATTGGCGATCGACGTGTTCAATCAACGTGGCGAGTGCGTGCAAATGGGCAAGACTACCACCATGATGGTGCGCAGAAGCAGCCAGTAGGTCGATGGCTGCGTGGCCGGCTACGCGCTGCGCAGCTTCGAGGTGGCCGGCTGACCCGTCGTGCCGCGAATGACGAGTCGCGCTTCGAGCTCGACCCTGTCGAGAGGCGATTTGCCTTCCAGCATATCGACGAGAAAGCGCCCGGCTTGCTCGCCCATTTCCATTGCGGGAACCTGCATCGTCGTAAGCGGCGGATTCAGATGTGCGGCGAAATCGAGATCGTCGAAGCCGGTGATTGACAGCTCGCGAGGCACCGCAATGCCGGCCGCCGTGCATTCCGCGAGACAGCCGAATGCGAGGATGTCGCTCGTGCAGATGACTGCTTGCGGGCGCACCGGAAGATTCAGGAGCTTTCGCATGCCGTTGCGTCCTGCCGTGATTGCATACGGGCCTTCTATGATGCGTTCCGGGGCGATCGCGAGGCCGTGCTCCTGCAAAGCTTCCTCGACGCCTTCGATACGCGCGCGCACACGGTCGTTGTCCTTGCGCACGCCGGTCAGCATGGCGATCTCCGTATGGCCGAGACTCAGCAGATATTCGGTGACCTGCCTCGCCGTGCGCCTGTTGTCGAACCCTATACACGGATGAGTTGCTTGCGGCGTGTATACGTAGGTGTTGATGTACGGCACGTTGCGCAGACTGAGGAACTCGTAGAGCGCGCGCTCGTGCGCGTCGCCGACGAGCACCACGCCTTCCGCGCCGCGTTCGATCATGAGTTGCGTCTGCTCCAGCTCTTTACGCGCTTCAAAGCCTGAGGTCGTCACGATGAGCGAGTAGCCGTTAGCGGCGAGCTGGGTTTCCAGCGCATTGGCTAGACGGGCGTAGATCGCATGCTCGAGCGTAGGGAGCACGGCGCCGATCATTCGTGTGCGGCGGGAACGCAGCGCACGCGCGGCATTGTTCGGCGTGTAACCGAGCTTGCGTACCGCGGCGAGCACGCGCTGCGCGACTTCGTCGCGTACCACGTGGGGGGTGCGCAAGACGCGGGAAACGGTGGAAGGGGAGCAGCCTGCCGCGCGAGCGACGTCGTTCAAACTTACCGGAGCCATGGAGCTTGCAATCGTTGTCTAGGTTGATACGGCGACGTGATGAAGAAGTCGCACTGCAATGAGATGCAACTGTAGGCCTGCGTAAAGGCATTGCGGCGCGAACCGATTGAAGGTTACCACGAGCGTGTGCGGCCGCTGACACATTCGGCCGGCACTGGTGACAACGTTTTCACTCTATTTTTTCTTTTGCATTCTCGATTTCGACGGAACGTTGTGTGGCACGTATGAGACCATCAGGCACTGCATCGGTCCGACCTTCGATCACTATGAAATCGAGCGTCCGGCGCCCGATCGGATCGATGACGTCATTGCGGCAGGCGTGGTCATGGAAGAGGCCCTGTCGACGCTCGTTGATGGACGATTGAGAAGAGAGGTGTGGCGGCGACTTTATGACGAGCGCTTGTTACAACGCGTCGAGATGTTGTTTGACGTCGTCCAGTACGGACTGCGACAACTCCGGATCGTCGACCACGCGCGCCATCGTGATCGCGCCGACCATCGCTGATAGCGCGAAAACGGCATCCGCTCGCGCGGCTTCCGGTTTCCGTCGCCGGATATGCCGCGCGATCATTTCCACGAGATCGGAAAACGCTTTCGTCGCGGCCGCGCGCGTCGGCTCATCCGCGCGCGCCAGTTCGCTGCCGAGGCCGGCGAGGAAGCAGCCGCTCGACGGATCGTCGCGATGCTCCACGGACAGATACTGTTCGACGATCGACTTGAACGCTGCCTTGCGATCGTCTTCGTCGGCGGCGGATTCGGCCGACCCTTCGACCTCGCCGAGCACCACGGCCATGCCCGTCGCGCACGCTTGCGCGACTAGTTGGTCCTTCGATTCGAAGTGCCGGTAAAAGCCGCCGTGCGTCAAGCCGGCCTTAGTCATCACGTCCGCGAGCCCGGTCGCCTGAATGCCGTTGCGGCGGATCTCCTCCGCCGCGATTTCGATGATCCGTTTGCGCGTTTCGGCGGTTTCGGCCTTTGATTTCCTCACGATTCACGACCTCCTGACTGTCATGTCACGATGTTAGACGACGTGGATAACGATGTCGATCATCATCTAATTCTTGACCGACGTCACGACGGCCTGTATCTTTGGATGATCATAATCATCTAAATGGGCGATCGTTCACGGTCGTGCCGATGCCAGACATGACCGGATATAGAGAAGAGGCAGGTGTAGGCGAGGAAGTGGCCGACGACGTCGCGCTGTTCAGGCAAGGCGTTGATCGGACACGAACGGGTACGTGGGTCGTCGTGATCCTGCTCGCGCTGATCGTTGGGGGCGGCGGGTGGTTCTGGTCGTCGCGCGGGCGCGGCGCTCAAGCCGGCGCCAGCCATCCCGGTGTGACGACGGTGA
Source organism: Paraburkholderia sp. SSBN10T (assembly GCF_056619545.1). NCBI lineage: Bacteria > Pseudomonadati > Pseudomonadota > Betaproteobacteria > Burkholderiales > Burkholderiaceae > Paraburkholderia > Paraburkholderia sp. SSBN10T. The sequence continues at coordinate 122,399 of NZ_JBWQQI010000008.1, read as the reverse complement.
CGGTGAGTGTGCCGCTGCAACGCGATCTTTCCACGCGGCTCGGCTTTCTCGGCCAGTTCGCGGCGGTCGACGACGTCGAGATTCGCGCGCAGGTCGGCGGCACGCTGAAGGAAATCCACTTCAAGGATGGCGACATCGTCCACAAGGGCGATCTGCTGTTCGTGATCGACCCGGAGCCGTACGAGATCCGGCTCGCGCAGGCGAACGCGCAGCTCGAAAGCGCGACCGCTCGACTCGAACTCGCGAATCGCGAGTTCGCCCGGGCGCAGACGCTTCGTCAAAGCGACGCCGGCAGCCAGGAGAACGTCGATCAGCGCGCGGCCGACCAGCGTGCCGCGCAGGCATCGGCAGACGACGCGAAAGCGCAGATTCGCGACGCGAGGTTCGACCTCGACCACTGCCGGGTGAGCGCGCCGTTCACTGGCCGCATCGGCACGCACCTCGTGTCGGTCGGCAACCTGATCGCCGGCAGCCGCGCGGCGACGAGCCCGACGACGCTGCTCGCGAAGATCGTCTCGCTCGATCCGGTCTATCTCGACTTCGACATGAGCGAAGCCGACCACGCGACGTTCCTGCACGAGCGCGCGGCGCAGAACGGGCCGCTCGCGAGCGGCGTCGAGATCGCGCTCGCCGACGACAAGGACTTCAGCCGGCACGGCACGCTCGACTTCATCGACAACTCACTTGACCGTTCGAGCGGCACGATCCGTGCGCGCGCGACGGTGCCGAATCACGATTTTCGCCTGACGCCGGGCGAGTTCGCGCGGGTGCGCCTGACGCTGTCCGAGCCGGTGCCGACGCTGCTCGTGCCCGATGCGGCGGTGCTGCCGGACCAGTCGAACCACGTCGTGATGACGGTCGCGCCCGACGGCACCGTCGTGCCGAAGCCGGTGCAGATCGGCGAATTGCGTGGTGGGTTGCGCGTCGTGCGTGCGGGATTGAAGCCGGACGATCACGTCATCATCGCCGGCTTGCCGTATGCAATGCCGGGCACGAAGGTGAAGCCGACGAACGGCGAGATCCGGCTTGTGTCGGGGTCTGCGTCCGGGTCTGAATCCCCGTCGCCGGCCCAAGGGGAGTGAGCGCCCATCATGCGTCTGACTCATTTCTTCATTGACCATCCGCGCTTCGCCGCGGTCCTCAACATCTTCGTCGCGTTGTTCGGTCTTGCCGCGCTGACGCTGCTGCCCGTCACGCAGTACCCCGAGATCGTGCCGCCGACCGTGCAGGTGACGACGACCTATCCGGGCGCGTCCGCCGAAACGATCGCACGCACCGTCGCGACGCCGCTCGAACAGCAGATCAACGGCGTCGAGAACATGCTCTATCTGAGCAGCCAATCGACCGGCGACGGACGCCTCACGATCACGGTGACGTTCCGCATCGGCACCGACCTGAACGTTGCGCAGATGCTCACGCAGAACCGCGTGCAGGACGCGCTCTCGCATCTGCCCGACGACGTGCAGCGCGAAGGTGTGACGGTGCGCAAGACGACGCCCGCGATCCTGCTCGCCGTGCATCCGTATTCGCCCGATCATTCGCGCGACGCGCTCTATCAGTCGAACTACATCACGCTGCACGTGAAGGACGTGCTTGCGCGCCTGCCTGGCGTCGCCGACGTCGTGTTCGCCGGTGAGCGCCAGTACGCGATGCGGATCTGGCTCGATCCCGACAAGGCCGCGACGCGCGACGTGACCGGCGCCGAAGTGCTTGCGGCGCTGCGCGCGCAGAACGTGCAGGTGTCCGCCGGCTTGCTGAACCAGCCGCCGACGCCGGGCGAATCCGGATATCAGATCAACGTCGAGACGCTCGGCCGGCTGCTGACGCCGGAGCAGTTCTCGGACGTCATCGTGAAGTCGGACCCCGACGGGCGCGTCACGCGCATTCGCGACATCGGTCGTGTGGAACTGGGCGCGGCGGATTACGGTTCGTCGGCGTACAAGGACCTGACACCCTCGACGCCGCTGCTCGTCTATGCGGAACCCGGCGCGAATGCGTTGAGCGTCGAAGAGTCCGTCATCGCGAAGATGAAGGAACTGAAGACGACGTTCCCGCAAGGGCTGGACTACCAGATCATCTACGACCCGACGCACTTCGTCGGCAAGTCGGTGAACGAGGTGATCACGACGATCTTCATCGCGGTCTTGCTCGTGGTCGCCGTGGTGTTCATCTTCCTGCAGACGTGGCGCGCGACGATCATTCCGGTCGTCGCGATCCCGGTCTCGCTCGTCGGCACGTTCACGATCCTGAAGGCGCTCGGCATCTCGATCAACAACCTGTCGCTGTTCGGGCTCGTGCTCGCGGTCGGGATCGTGGTCGACGATGCGATCGTCGTCGTCGAGAATGTCGAGCGCAACATGCGCGCGGGCATGTCGCCACGCGAGGCCGCGCATCGGACGATGGACGAAGTCGGCGGCGCGCTGATCGCGATCGCGCTGACGCTCTGCGCCGTGTTCGTGCCGTCGGCGTTCATCTCCGGCATCTCGGGGCTCTTCTTCAAGCAGTTCGCGGTGACGATCGCGGCCTCGACGGTGATTTCGTGCTTCGTCTCGCTGACGCTAAGCCCTTCGCTGTGCGCGGTGCTGTTCAAGCCGCATTACAGCCACGACGTGCCGCGCAGCGGATTCACGGGCTGGCTCGATCGTCAGTTCGGCCGCTTCAATCGCGGGTTCGATCGCGTGTCGAGCGGCTACGGAAATCTCACGCGGCGGCTCGTGCGGGCGTCGTCGGTGGTGGTGCTCGTTTATATCGGATTGATCGCGGCCACCGGCGTGCTGTTCTCGCGCGCGACGACCGGCTTCATTCCGGAACAGGACCAGGGCCTGTTGATTACGCTCGTGCAACTACCGCCGGGCGCGACGCTCGCGCGCACCGAAAAGGTCGTGCTGGAAGCCGCGAACATCATTGCGAAGACGCCGGGCATCGAGCACATCGCGCCGTTCGTCGGGCTCGATGCGACGACGACCACGATCGCGTCGAACGGCGGCACGATCTTCGTCGGCCTGCCTTCGCTCTATAACCACGAGATTCCGGGCGTGACGGCAGCGTCGGTGCTGGCGACGTTGCGGCAGCGGCTGTCGGTGATCCGCGACGGGCGTGTGCTGGTGATCCAGCCGCCGCCGGTGCAGGGGCTCGGCAGCACGGGCGGCTTCAAGATGATGCTCGAAGACCGCGAAGGACTCGGCCCGGCTGCGCTCGCGAAAGCGGCCAACGCGCTGGTCGCGGCCGCGAACCAGGACCCGACGTTCGCCGGCGTGTTCACGCTCTATAACGCGGGCTCGCCGCAGGTCTATACGGACATCGACCGTCTGAAGGCGGAGAAGGTCGGACTGACGCCGACCGACGTGTTCTCGACGCTGCAGGTCTATCTCGGCTCGCAGTACGTGAACGATTTCAACTATCTCGGACGGACTTACCAGGTGATCGTGCAGGCAGACGGGCAGTTCCGGCGCACGCCGGAGGACATCGCGCGGCTCAAGGCGCGCAACGCCGCCGGCGAGATGGTGCCGGTCGGTACGGTCGCGCAGTTCAAGACCGTTACCGCGCCGTATCGCGTGCCGCGCTACAACCTGTTCCCGGCGGCCGAGATTCTCGGCGGCGCGGCGCCGGGCGTGGCGTCGGGCACGGCGCTCAAGCGCATGGAGGAGATCGCGAACCAGGTGCTGCCGAAGGGCATCGCCTATGAATGGACCGATCTCGCGTACCAGCAACAGCAACGCGGCACGCCGACGCTCGTGATCTTCGGTGCGGCCGCGCTGTTCGTGTTCCTCGTGCTCGTCGCGCAGTACGAAAGCTGGCGGCTGCCGCTGTCGATCGTGCTGATCGTGCCGATGTGTCTGCTCGCGTCGGTGATCGGGCTCGACGCGCGCGGGATGCCGATCGACATCCTCGCGCAGATCGGCTTCGTCGTGCTCGTCGGGCTGGCCGCGAAGAACGCGATTCTGATCGTGGAGTTCGCGCGCCAGCGGCAGGACGACGACGGCGTACCGGCCGGCGAGGCCGCCGTTCATGCGGCGCGTACCCGCTTGCGGCCGATCCTGATGACGTCGTTCGCGTTCATTCTCGGCGTGGTGCCGCTCGCGATCGCGACCGGCGCGGGCGCGGAGATGCGGCAGTCGCTCGGCACGGCCGTGCTGTTCGGGATGATCGGCGTGACGGGCTTCGGTCTCGTGTTTACGCCGACGTTCTATACGATCGTTCGCCGCTTCGGCCGCAAGGCGATGCCGCGCCGATTCAGCCGGGAGGAGCGCGCATGACGGCCTCGATGATTCGTTCCGTGACGCGCACGGGCGGTGGAGTGGCCGCGTGGGCGATGGTCGTTGCGTTGTCGGGCTGTATGGTCGGCCCGGATTATGTCGCGCCGAAGACCGACCTGTCGGCGTTTCACAACCTCGATGCGGTGTCGGCACGGCAAACCACGCTGGCCGCGCCGCCGCTCGACCAGTGGTGGACGGGCTTCCACGACCCGATGCTCGTGACGATCGTGCAGCGCGCGCTCGCGCAGAACCTCGATCTGGCGGCCGCTTATGCGCGGGTGCAACAGGCGCGCGCGGTGGCGTCGGCGTCGGGTGCGGAGCTGTTGCCGACGCTCGATTTCGATACCTCGGCGACGGCTCAGCATCAGAGCGTCGAAGGTCCGATCGGCTCGCTCGCGCGGGGCTTCCCCGGTTATACGCGCGGCCAGCGCGAATACACGCTGGGGCCGTCCGCGAGCTGGGAAATCGATCTGTTCGGCGGCCTGCGTCGAGGCGCGCGCGCGGCGCGAGACGAAGTGCAGGCGGCGCAGGCGGACCATGCCGGCACACGCGTAACCGTCGCGGCGGACGCAGCCGATGCGTATATGCAGATTCGCGGCTATCAGACGCGGCTCGCGGTGGCCCAGGATCAGGTCGATACGGATGCACAACTGCTGCGTCTCGTACAGTCACGCTACCAGGCGGGGCAGGCCGATGGACGCGAAGTTGCGCAGGCCGAGGCGCTGTTGAAGGAAGCACGCGCGTCGATTCCGACGTTGCGCGTGGGCCTCGAATCGCAACTGAACCGGCTCGACGTGCTGATGGGCGCCCAGCCCGGCACTTACGCGTCGCAACTCGCGTTGCCGGCCGGGATTCCATCGGTCCCGGCGATCGGCGGCAACGATCAGCCGCTCGACGTGCTGCGACGCCGGCCCGACGTGATCGCGGCCGAACGGCGCCTCGCGGCATCGAGCGAACGGATCGGCGCGGCGATCTCCGACTACTACCCGAAGATCTCGCTGTCCGGCGCGCTCGGTTTTGACAGCCTGAACGTCGGCCACTTCCTGAGTTCGGACGCGTTCCAGGCGACGGGCGGCGGGGCGTTGCGCTGGCGTCTGTTCGACTTCGGCAAGATCGACGCGGAAGTCGCGCAGGCGCATGGTTCGAACGCCGAAGCGCTGGCGCAGTATCGGCTGGCGGTGCTGAAGGCGGCCGAGGATGTGGAGGACGCACTGAATGCGCTCTCGGAGACGGAGCTCCAGGTCGCGGAGCTGCAGGGCGAGGTCGATTCGCTGGCCCGCGCGCGCGATCTGTCGCAGCAGGCTTACGAGGCGGGTTCGATCCCGCTGACGGATGTGCTCGACGCTAACCGCCAGTTGCTCGCGACGCGCGACAAGCTCGATGCGGGTCGCGCCGATGCGGCGCGCGCGGCGGTCGGCACGTTCCGCGCGCTGGGCGGCGGCTGGACTGTGCCGGCCGACGCGAAGGAAACCGCGGCCGTCGCGGAACAACCGGGAGCCGGCGATGCAAAAGCACGTTGAACTGCTGGGCGCGCAAACCGGCAATTGCATTCGCGCGGCGATTGCGCTCGAAGAGGCGGGCGTGCCATATGTCGTACGTCACATCGACCTTCGGCGAGGCGAGCAGCGGCAGCCGGAATTTGTCGCGCTGAATCCGGCGGCCAAGGTGCCGGTGATGATCGACCACACTGACGCGGCCGCGCCGCTGGTGCTGTCGCAGTCGAACGCGATCATGCTGTACGCGGCGGAAAAGGCGCCAGGGCGTCTGCTTCCCGATGGCGATCCGGTGCCGCGGGCCATTGCGCTCGAACGGTACTTTTACTTCATCACCGACGTGATTGGACCGAATCACGCCGGTTTCCACGTGAAGCACCAGCGCATGCCCGATGCGGCGGCGGCGCTGCAATCGCTCGCCGTGCGCCGGCTGGCCGACGCGGAACGTTTCGTTGCTCACTCACCGTTCATCGCGGGGGACCGGTTCACGATTGCAGACATCGCGGCCTTCACGATAGCGGGCTCGATGCAGACCGAACTCGAGGGATTGTCGCTGCCGAACCTGGAGCGGTGGTTTCGGGAAGTGGCCGCGAGGCTCTCTGTCGTGCGGGGTTATCGCGCGTTTGCGGAGGACAACATAGGACCATAGTTGACGGCGCGTATTTGCCCGATGTCACGGTCTGGAATGCGCTTACCGGCGGTTCAAATCCTCTCACCCCGACCAGAGAAATCAAGGCCTTATGGATGCATGTCCATAAGGCCTTTTTCGTTTGGAGCGGATTTTGCCCCCACGTTTGCCCCACACGACGGACGGCTCTCGCGGGAACAGGGCGGAGTTTTCGGTGGGAGAGGGCGTCCTTTCGTGTGGCAAGAGACGTCGACCCACTGCGGGTAAACACCATTTTGTTTTGGTTGCCAGCTTTATTTCTGGAACATAGTATACAAAACACTGTACGCTTTCAAATATTACGCGTATCCGTTTACCTCTGGAGACGTAATGGAACCTCACGTTGTACTTACCCCGGCGCATTGGATCTATCTCTGCGGCATCGTCGCGATTATCTGCACGATGGTTTGCAGGGCGAATGTCGTCGCACCCGCCATCCTGGCAACTTTTGCGACGGTGCTGGCGTATTCAGGGCATGGGTCGACGGCGCTAGAGGCTGTATTTTTCGCGCCACTGACTGCAGCACGAGAGTTGTTCAACATCTTCCTCGTGATTTCATTGATGACGGCCTTGCTCAATGCGCTCAAACGCATCAACGCCGACGTCCGGATGGTCCAGCCGTTCAAGGTCCTGATGATCAACGGCCACGTCGGATATTTCGTGCTCGGCGGGGTGAGCTACGTGTTGGCACTGTTCTTCTGGCCGACGCCCGCCGTCCCGTTGATCGCCGGTATCTTGCTGCCGGCTGCGATCTACGCCGGCGTGCCGCCGCTCGGTGCAGCGATGTGCATTGGCATCGCGGGGTTGGGCACGGCGCTCTCATCCGATTATGTCATCAAGGTCGCGCCCGGCATCAGCGCGAAAGCCGCTGCGGTCGCGATGCCGGCAGTCGCAGATAAGGCGCTGCTGCTTTCCCTGATTACGGGCGGCATTGCCTTTCTGATTGCCTACTTCAGGATTCGTGGACGCATCGTCGCCCCAAGCATCGAAAATCTCGAGCGCTGGGAAGCGATCGAGATCACAGCGAACTCGTCGTCGCAGGTACGCGCGCCGAGCCACGCGCGCATTCGCCGCGACAAGCCTCAGCATGCTTCAGTCGGCGATGGTGGCGGACAGGGCGTCGCTGTAATGCGCTCTTCGACTTCACAGCGCGACTCGCTGACGCCCGCGCAGGACTGGTGGTCACGCTGCTTCGCGATCGTCACGCCAGTGGCCTTCCTCGGCGTCGTCGCCTATATGGTGTTGCCGCACCTGATCCCCGGCTTCCAGGGTGCGAGTGGAAACGCGGCGGCCGCGCTGGTCGGTGGTCTCGCGGCCATGTTGGTGGTGATCGTCGCCGCCGCTCGCGATTACCGTTCCGTGTGCCGAAGTACGGCAGAGCACATCACGGAAGGATTCGTCTTCTCATTTCGCGCGATGAGTTCGGTGTTGCCGATCGCCGGTTTTTTCTTCATCGGCGTCGCGGGAACGGCGGCGCCTATCCTGGGGCTGTCGACAGGTACGGTCGCGCCTGGGCTCCTGGCCGATCTGGTGAAGGCTGGCGAACACATGATTCCGCACGACAAGTTCTTCGTGTCGTTCGGGATCCTGATCTCCGGCATGGTCACGGGCATCGACGGATCGGGATTCGCAGGACTGCCTTTGACCGGGGCGCTATCGGGCGCGTTGGGGCGCGCGGTTGGCCTCGATGTGTCGACGCTAGCCGCAATCGGTCAGATGGGCTCGGTCTGGACCGGGAAGACTTTGACCGCCTGGTCGGCGCTGGCGGCGGTAGCGAGCTTTGCGCGTGTGCCGGTGTTGGAGGCGGTGCGCAATCTGCTCGTGCCGGTGGTGTGCGGCCTTCTGATCTCGACGTTGATTGCGGTTCTGATCTGGTGACGGCAAGCGGGTTCTGACGCTGCGCCTTCGATTTCGAACTACAACTGAACTCGCCGTAAACGAAGAGAGTGCAGAGCGGATCATAAATCAATAAGCTAAACAATAGGTACGACTAATTAATATTCAATGGTCATGAATATGATTGGTAGCAACTGCACCTTGTATTGATGGAAAACACGACAATCTAACGGAGAAAACCCGGATGAAAACACTTGGAAGGTCGATGATCGCGGCAGGTGTCGCATCGGCATTTTGCGCAAGTGCGCACGCGCAATCGAGCGTGACCCTGTATGGGTTGCTCGATGCTGGCCTCACGTTCACGACGAACCAGAAGGGCGGCCAAACCTGGCAGGAAATGAGCGGCATCACGCAGGGGGATCGCTGGGGATTGAAGGGCAACGAAGATCTCGGCGGTGGACTGCATGCGGTGTTTGTGCTGGAGAACGGCTTTTCGATCGCTAACGGCACGTTGGGTCAGGGCGGATTGATGTTCGGGCGCCAGGCGTACGTGGGGCTCAGCAGCGATCAATACGGGACGATCACGCTCGGCCGACAGTACGAAGAAATGGTCGAAAACATCTCGCCGGTCACCACTGATCAATGGAGCGTGCTGTTCGAACACCCCGGCGATAACGACAACACCAACCGCGGCTTCCGCGTGAACAACACGGCCAAGTACACGTCGCCGGTTCTGGCCGGTGCGCAACTGACAGCGATGTATGCGCCGGGCGGCCAGTCGGGATCTATCGCACAGGACAGTGTCTGGAGCCTGGGTGGGCACTACCAGGTCAACGGTTTTTACGCGGGCGCGGCCTATACGCACGTCGATCATCCGGGCGCGCTAGCCACCGGCACGTTCTGGACCACGGCGAACAGCGCCGACGGCAGCTACGCGTTGGCCGCTCATGCGTATGACGTGTTCGGCGTCGGTGCGAGCTACCAGTTCGGGCAGGCGAAGATCGGAGGTGCGTTCACACAATCGACGTTCAAAGGCGGTTTCGAAACGCAGGATGTGACGTTCCGCAACTATGAAATCAACGCGTCGTATCGCTTCACACCGGCCTTTCTGCTGGGCGTGGCATTTGTCTATACCGACGGAAAAGTCGATGCCGGCGACACCCATCCGCGCTATGAGCAGGCGGATCTGTTCCTCGACTACAACTTGTCCAAGCGCACGGACGTATATCTGATGGGCACGGGACAGCGCGCGAGCGGCTCGGCGCGATTCGCACAGGTCAGTCAGTTCCTCACAGCGTCGACGACCGACAAGCAGGCGACGATCGCGCTAGGCATGCGGCACAGGTTCTGACGACGCCCTGCGTGATGGTTTGCCGCGGACGACCGGCGCTCCCGCACGGAGCGTCGGTCGCTGCTGCGTGTTTGTATACTGTATCGGAGTTTTGCGCGCGAACGCGGGCCGTTTGAAGTGAGGAGGCGGCGCCCGTCGTCGGCCAAAGGGAAGGGACGGTTGATGCAGTGCTGTGGCCCCGCGCAAGACATGCTGATCTACGTCTCAGCCTTGCTCAGGTAATACTGCGCGGCGCGCATGACGTGCCGTTCGGCCAGCATGGCGGCCAATGCGCCGTCGCCGGACTGCACCGCGCGCAAGATCGCCGCGTGTTCGTCCCAGGTATGCCGGATCTCTTCATCGCTCGTGGTGAGGAAAAGTCTGCGAGTGCGCTCGCGCAACGAGCGCATCAGATCCGCGAGCATCGAATTGGCGCCTGCCGCATAGAGCAGATCGTGAAAGCGCGAATTGAGTTCCAGGAAACCATCTGCCGGACCTGACTCGATTTGAGTCCGTCCCTGCTCGAGCACCTGCTCGATGCGGGAAATGAGTTCGGGCGTACGGTGTTCGGCGGCGAGGCGCGCATTCAACCCCTCGAGCGTCGCGCGGATCTGGATCATTTCGCGCGCGGCGGCCGGTTCCAGCGACGCAACGACCGCGCCGAGACGCGGTCGTATCTCGACCAGCCCTTCGGCGCCCAATGCTCTTAATGCCTCGCGAACCGGAACGCGCGAGACATTCAGGTCCTCAGCAATCCGACCTTCGACCAGCCGGTAGCCGGGTTCGAGCTGCCCGGACAGAATCATCTCCCGCAGCCGCGACGTGACGAGCTGAGATAGCTGTTGATGCCCGAGCGGGGCGCCCGGAATGCCCTTCGATTCAGGACTCTCGACCGGCGCATCGACGATTTTCATAGGGACACTCAAAGCAGACGCGTACGGATCCTGTGATCTGTACAGCAGTTCCAGCCGACGGGCGCGGCATACAGTCGTCAGTATAATATATCCCCGATGCTATTCACTATGGCTGTAAGCCTAGCTTGACGCCGCGCAAATTGTCTCTGATCCCGCGTAATCATCCGCAGCGAGCGCCGCACGCAACGTGCATCAGTCAATGCTTTCGATGAATTGAAGGATTTCGCGCCCAAGGTATTCTTCGCCCGAGTTGAAATGGGCGACGATCGACGTGTGGTTGTGTCCGCGCATCTGGATGAAGCGGGGAGGGACGCCGCGATGACGGAGCGCTTCCACGAAGCATTGCGCGCCGTATTCGTCCAGATACGGATTTTCGAATTCGGCGACCGCTATCATCAAGGGCACGTTTGAGCGTGCGACATGCGTCAACGCGGAGCGTGCTTCGTACAATCGTTCGTTGTCCCCGAAATAGGCGCGGACCGGATTGGCATTCGGATTGCCCGGACGTACATCGGCGACGAGCCGGGCGCTGATCAACACGAGTCCCGCGACTGTTGGGGCGGGTTGCCGCGCACACAGTGCCGGGTCGAAGAGGCAGGTCGCGGCATGCGCGCCGCCGGCCGAGTGACCGATCAGGAACAGCTTGTCAGGATCGATGCGCCAGTTGTCAGCCTGACGGATCACGAGGTCCAATGCGTCCCTCACATCCTCCGCGCCGCCGGGATAGGGTGCAACATCGGCCAGCCGATATTCGACGTTGATTGCCATCAGGCCTTGAGCCGCGAACCAGTAGCAGACATTGTCGTAAATCTCTCCGTTGACGCTCTTGTTGCCGCGCACGAAGGCCCCGCCATGCACGAACACGACTGCCGCGCGCGGTGCCGATTCGCGCGGATTCTCGTCGAGATCGCGCGGCGTGAAAACGTCGAGGACTTGCCGCGCATGCGGACCGTATGGAATGTCGCGTCGCACGACGACATTGTCCTTGGGCGCCGACGCCACCAGCGGCGTGTAGCAGTCGATCACCAGCTTGCGATGTCCGACGATGTCGCTTCCCCAGCGCGGCCCTATTTCCAGCATCAGACGACGTTCGGCGTCGCTCAGCGAGCCGAGCGGCTCGAGGGTGAGGTTCGAGAGATTCACCATGACACGCTGACGTCCCCGTGGATGAAAGTCTGGCAGGCCATCCGGTAGCCTGCCTCGAAGTCCGCCGCGCTGAGATGGCGCTTTTCCTTTTCCTTCACCGCATCGGTGTGCTCGACGCCTTCTTCAATCCTGCACTTGCAGGTGCCGCAAAGGCCGCCGCCGCATTTGAACGGAATCCCGCCCTGTTCACGGATCGACACGCGCAGCAGATTGCTGTTGACGGGCGCGTCGACTGCCTTGCGATCCTTGTTGATGAACGTAATCCTGACCATGCCAAACCCTGCCGTTTCGAAGTGAATGCTGTTTCTTTTGCCCCGGTCGCAACTAGCGCTGCCTGAGTTCGATCTCGGGCTGTCCGGAACCCAGCAGGACGCCGAGCGCCGCCACAGCCGCGGCGCGGCCGCGATATTTCTCAAGAAACCGGATAGGCATCACGGTGACGGGATATGGAAACCCGGCTTCGTCGGTCACGCGAATTCGGGCGTCTCCCTGCACGACCGCGATCACGAAGGTGGCCAGATGGCGGCCGTAATACAGGTAGTCCCACGCTTCGACCGGGATGAGTTCGCCGATCGGTTCCGTTCGGTACTGACCAGGCTTGCTGGGCAGAATGACGCAGACTTCGCCACCCATTTCGACGCCGTTCATTGCGCGCTCTCCTCGATCTGTTCCAGTTCGACGTCGTGCTCGACCCACAGTTGACACACGAGCCGATACCCCTGCTCGAGCCGCTCGCCGAGCTGCTTCTTTTCCTTCCAGTTAGGCGGAGGCAGGTGTTCTGCGCCGGCTTTGACAAGGCATGCGCATTTCGAGCACTTGCCCATGCCGCATTCGTAGCGCAGATGAGGATAGGGAAACTGCTTTATCCCGGCGCGGACCACGAGGTTGGTGTGCTCCGGCACCTCGTCGCGATGTGTCGAGCCGTTCTTGTGAAATATGACGATGGGCATATAAAACCTGTCTCTCCGACAACACGGGTGCTCAGCCACCCTAAACAAAAACGATTGTATCGATTTCATAGAACATTGTATACTTAAAACTGTTTTAGAGGATGCGGTGGGCAAGGAAGGCTGCCAAGTTGTTGAGAAGCGGTCTTTCACAAGTCTTTCTGGCCGATTGACATCAATAACGGTATACAATATTCTGAAATTGATCTAATCTAGGCGTATCGAGGGTCAAAGGTGCCCATCGAGTCGTTTCCACCCGAATCAGGAGCAAAAAATGGCTGAGTTGATGAACCGTGACGATTTCCGCAAAGCGCTCGAAGAAGCGATCAAGGGCAAGAGCGCCAATAAGGCGCCGTTCAGCATTGCATGGGCGAGCGGCAAGCTGAGCCGCGCCCATCTGGCGCGCTGGGCTGAAAACCACTACCACTATGTCGGCCCGTTTGCCGACTACCTTGCCTATATGTATGCGCGCATGCCCGATCATCTGACGGACGCAAAGGACTTCCTGCTCGCCAACATGTACGAAGAAGAAATCGGCGGTGACCGGCATACCGATCTGCTGATCCGTTTCGCCGAAGCGTGCGGCACCACGCGTGAGCGCGTGGTCGATCCCGACAACATGTCGCCGACGACGCGCGGTCTGCAGGCGTGGTGCTATTCGGTCGCGATGCGTGAAGACCCGATAGTCGCGGTCGCGGCGCTGGTGGTTGGACTTGAATCTCAGGTGCCGTCGATCTATCGCAAGCAGACGCCGACCCTGCGCGAGAAATATCAATTTAGCGACGAGGAAGTCGAGTTCTTCGATCTGCACATCGTCTCGGACGAAATCCACGGCGAACGGGGCTATCAGATCGTCCTCGAACAGGCGAACACGCCCGAGTTGCAGCAGCGTTGCCTGAAGATCTGTGAAATCGGCGCGCAGATGCGCCTGCTTTACACGACGGCGCTCTACTACGACTACGTGCAGAGCGAGCTTCCTCTGCCCGAACTCGGGCTCGCCGCCTGAGCGGATGTCTGCTGCGGACGGCCCCTGGCCGTTCGCCAATTTGTTGTGCAAACGCGTATCAGACGTTATTTGGGCTGAGGTATTGTCATGAGCCAGTCGGCGACAGAATTCAAGAATCTGATTGGGGGCGAATGGATTGCCAGCGTCAGCGGGCAGACCTTTGCGAACATCAATCCGGCAGACACACGGGACGTGGTCGGCCATTTCCAGGCGTCGGAAGCCGCCGATGCACGCGCGGCCGTCCACGCCGCATCTGAAGCCTTTCCGATGTGGCGCCGGACCTCCGTGAGCCAGCGCGCCAAGATCGTCAACAAAGCGGCCGCGTGGCTCGAAGCCCATGCGGATGAATTCGCCATCGAGTTGACGCGCGAGGAAGGCAAGCCCCTCGCGCAGAGCCGGGACGAGATTCTGCGTTCGGCACAGGTGCTGCGCTTCTATGCAACCGAGGCGCAGACCTTCACCGGCGAAACCTTTCCGAGCGACGATCCGGATCAAGCCGTCTACACGCAGCGCGAACCGCTTGGCGTGGTGACGGTCATCACGCCGTGGAATTTCCCGATCTCGATCCCCGCACGCAAGATCGCGCCGGCACTGATGGCCGGCAACACGGTCGTCTTCAAGCCGTCATCGGATGCGCCGTTGATTGGCTACCGGCTCGCAGAAGCATTCGCTCAAGGGGGCGTTCCATCTGGGGTACTGAATTTCATTACCGGAAAATCCAGCTCGATCGGTTCCGTGATCACCACGTCTGCTGCGGTTCGCGCCGTCACCTTCACGGGCTCGACACCGGCCGGCGAATATATCCACAAGTCGGTGCCGATCACGACCCGCACCCAGATGGAACTCGGCGGCAAGAATCCGCTGATCGTGATGGACGATGCCGACCTGGACAAAGCCGTCGATCTGACGATCAGAGGCGGCTTGTCGCTTGCCGGCCAGGCCTGCACGGGTACGAGCCGGGTGCTGGTGATGGAGTCGATCCGGGAGGCCTTCACCGAGAAGCTGGTGGGCCGCATCAAGACGCTCAAGATCGGCAGCGGTATGACGCCCGGCATGGATATGGGGCCGCTCGCCACGAGGCAACAGCTTGAAACTGTCCTCATGTACGTCGAAGCGGGCAAACAGCAGGCGACGCATCTGATCGGCGGCGAACGTCTCACCGGACTGGAATACGAACACGGCTACTACATCACGCCGGCCGTCTTCACGGATGTCACCCAGGAGATGCGAATCTGCCGTGAGGAAATTTTTGGTCCGGTGATCGCGATTGTCTCGGTGACGGGCTATGAAGACGCGATCGCGAAGGCCAACGACACCGAATACGGTCTGGCCGCAGCGATTGCGACATCGAATCCGCGCTACATGCATCGCTTTGCCGAGGACATCGAAGCCGGCACCGTCAAGATCAATCGCACCACAACGGGCAACGTGATCAATGCGCCATTTGGCGGACTGAAGCGCTCGAGCACGTCGACCTTCCGCGAGTCCGGACGCGCCGGGCTCGAATTCTTCACGCAGATCAAGACGGTATATCGCGGCATCTGAGGTGCGTCACGCATGTCGCACCACGACTATCGAAACAAGAGATGACGAATTTCATGAAAACTATCCTCCGACTCGAACTATCCGAAGCGCGCGACATGGTGCGCGCCGCGCTCGAACGGGCGCAGCAGATCGGCGTCCCGGAATCCGTGTGTATCGTCGATGAAGGCGGCTTTCCGATCGTCCTTGAACGGATGGACGAAGGGCGCATCACCGGCCCGCAGATCGCATGGAACAAGGCCTTCACGGCCGCAGGTCACAAGCGTTCGACCCATCTGTTCACCAAGGCGCCGAATGGTCCGGCGCTGCCGGGCAATGAAGCGTTCGGTATCCAGCTCAGCTTCGAAGGCCGATTTGCGGCATTCGTCGGCGGTTTTCCGATCGTCGTAGATGGACGGGTGATTGGCGGCGTGGGCCTGAGTGGCGGCAATGGCGACCAGGACACGCAGTGCGGACTGGCCGCGTTGCAGGCGCTTCAGGAACGTTTGCGAGCGGCGGGCCATACGGTGCTGGTCGAAGCGGACATCAAGAAATAAGCCGTCTGCGCCCGTTCCCGTTGAGTCGTTGAATCACTGGGTTGAGCGTTGTACCGTATTCGAGGCAGATATGGATTTTCAGATCAGAGTGCACGAGACCGGAGCACATTTCGACGTACAGGGTGAAGAATCGCTGCTGGACGGCGCGTTGCGCGCGGGCGTCCGGATTCCTCATGATTGCATGTTGGGCGGCTGCGGGACCTGCCGCGTTCGCGTGCTGGAAGGGCAGCTCGACTACGACGAGTTTCCGATGGCGCTTGCGCCTGAAGAGGCCGCAGCGGGTTTCGCGCTTGCCTGCCAGGCGAAGCCGAAAAGCGATCTGGTGATCGGCAACGCGGATACTTCGACGGAGGTGCCCAAGCCGGTACGCGTGGTAGCGAAGGTGGTCGAGGTGAAAGGCTTTAGCCGCGATGTCACGCATCTCAGTCTGCGCATTCCCGGCGACGAGCCGGCGCGCTTTCGCCCTGGCCAATACGTGAACATCATCCTGGACGACGGTACGCGGCGCAGCTTTTCGATGGCATCGGTGACGCGCTCGACAACACTCGATTTTCACGTTCGACGCATTCCCGGGGGCTATTTCACGGATGGCGCCGTGTCGGCATTGCGGCCGGGGCAGTCTCTCGAAGTCGAGTTTCCGCTGGGCGGTTTCCGCTACCACCACGAGGACTACCGTCCGATCCTGATGGTGGCAACGGGAACCGGACTCGCGCCGTTCAAGGCGATGCTCGAATCGTTGATGGACGATCCGGACTGTCCACCCGTTTCGTTATATTGGGGCGGCAGGACTCAGGCGGATCTCTACCTTCACGATCAGATTCCCGCATGGGGCAAGCGGCTCTACGAATTCCGTTACGTTCCGGTCCTGTCGCGCGCCGGCAGCGGTTGGGACGGACGGCGTGGCTACGTTCAGGATGCCGTCTGTAGCGACTTTGTAGACCTTGCGGAATGCTCGATCTATCTGTGCGGGTCGCCGCAGATGATCAGTAGCGCGAAGCACGCGTTTATCTCCAGAGGCGCCAGCATTGATCATCTTTACGCCGACGGCTTCACGTTCCAGCACGTCACGGCCTGACCGGTTCGCGCCCGCCTCGACGGGTGTGGACGCAATCACTTCAACCGCAAGCACACGAGACTTCTCTTCATGATTCACTTGACCGACAGCCAGATCGACAAGCTGATCGACATCACCGACGCGATTCCGGTGCTGGACCAGGCTTTCAAGGATCTGGCCGGTGGCAACGCGGCAGTTCAAAAGCGCGTGCGCACCGAAGCGAACGGCGTCAAGCTGTCCACGCTCGGCGCGGTGCTGCCGTCGCAAGGCGTGACGGGTGCGAAGGTCTACTCGACTGTCGCAGGCCAGTTCAATTTTTCGATCGTTCTTTTCTCCACGCACGACGGCAGCCTGCTCGCAACATTCGACGCGAACGCGATCACGCGTATCCGCACGGCGGCCACAACGGTGCTTGCAGTCCGTGCACTCGCGAGAAAGAACGCGACGACCGTCGCGATCTTCGGAACAGGCATTCAGGCGCAGGCGCATGCACGTGCGCTGGCAGGGTCGAGCGGATTGACGCGATTCCGGATCGTCGGGATAGAAAAAACAGATGAACTGGCGCAGAGCCTGAACCGGGAATTTTCGAGTCGTGGCGTCGATGCCAAGGTATGCGAATCAACTGATGCCGTGCGTGACGCAGACGTCATCGTGACAGCAACGCGGGCGACAGGGCCGCTGTTCGACGGCCATTCCGTTTCCCCGGGTGCGCTGGTCGCTGCCATTGGTTCGAGTCTTCCGCATACGCGGGAGCTCGATGACGCACTCGTCGCAAGAGCATCGCGTATCGTTGTCGAGCTGAGAGAGCAGGCGCGAGAAGAGGCGGGCGATCTGGTCCAGGTCAACGCAGGCGTCTTCGACTGGGCCGACACCATCGAACTCGGCGACATTCTCGCCGGCAAAGAAAGCGGTCGTACGCATGTCGACGACATCGTGCTCTATAAGGCGGTCGGGATCGGCCTGCAGGACATTGCGCTGGCTGGTTTGGCGTGGACGAAGTACACAGCGCAACCGGCCTCGCATCCGGGGAGTCTACGCTGATGATGAACCGGTCGCAGCCCGCGCACGTGGGTAGCCAGGGTCGAGAGATACATGCCCGAAGCTTCCGGCAATCGCTCCTTGCGATGCTCGGCCTCTCGTGCATCGTCATGATGGTTGCGATCGATCAAACCGTGGTCGGCACTGCGTTGCCGACGATCGTCGCGGAACTGAAGGGCTTCGATCTGTATGCGTGGGTCGCGACGTCCTATCTGGTGACGTCGGTGATCACCGTGCCGATCTTCGGTCGACTAGGCGACTGGTACGGGCGCAAGCCTTTGGTGGTCGCCGCGATCGTGGTGTTTACGGTGGCGTCGGTGTTATGCGGCGCCGCCGGCAACATGACCGCACTGGTCGCCTTCAGGGCGTTGCAGGGCGTGGGTGGCGGAATGCTGGTCGGGACCGCTTTTGCATCGATCCCCGATCTGTTTCCCGATCCCGTCGTCCGGTTGCGGTGGCAGGTGCTGTTCTCCAGCGCCTTCGGCATCGCCAACGCCATCGGCCCGTCGCTGGGCGGCATTCTGAGCCAGCACTACGGCTGGCGGTCGGTTTTCTTCGTGAATCTCCCAGTGGGCGTCGTGAGCCTGTATCTCGCGGCGGCGCATCTGCCGCATATCCGCCATATGCATCTCGAAAGGACGAAGCTGGACTGGCGAGGCGCGCTTTACCTGGCCGTCACGCTGTATGCGCTACAACTGCTGGTGGAAGCGCTAGGACGTGGCGACATCGAACTGCGCGCGGTGACGTATGCAATCGCCGTCATCGGCGGCCTGGCGCTGCTGATTCGCGAGGAACGGCGTGCAGCAAATCCGATCGTGCCACCCGCGCTGGTGCGCGAAAGAGGGCTGGTGATCTTGCTGCTGCTGTCGGCGGCGATGGGCGTCGCGCTGTTTTCGTTGCTCTTTTATGTGCCACTGCTGCTGCAAGGTGGAAACGGCGTCAGCGCCGCACAGGCCGGCATTGCGGTGACGCCGCTGGTGGTGTGCATTACGGTCGGCACGATTACCAACAGCCGCTTCGTGACCCGCCTCAAACGACCCAACACGCTGCTCTATCTCGGGTATGCGTTGCTGGTCCTGTCGTGTGCCGGCGTTGGCTCGACGCACGCCACCGTAGAAGACCCGGCCTTCGTACTTGCGATGATCGCGGGTGGCGTGGGTATCGGTTTCATCATGCCGAATCTGACCGTGTTCGCGCAGCAGGTCGCCGGCAAGCGGCAACTGGGCATTGCGACTGCGATGATCCAGTCCGCACGCATGATCGGCGGCATGCTGGGCACTGCGCTCGTCGGAACGACGGTGCGCGTGAGCTATCACGCGAGTCTTTCGGCCATGCTGGCCAGCCACACGGGTGGGGCGTCGGCGGCGTGGATCGCCCAGTTGCAAAACCCCCAGGTGCTGATGAATGCTGGGACTACTGCTCATTTTGCGTCGATCCCGGGCCGATCCAGCGCCGATGCCGATGCGCTATTGGCTCTCGCGCGTCTCGCGCTGACCCACGCGTTGCACGTCGCCTTTTTTGCCGTAGCTTGCGGCATGCTGCTCGCGTGTGTGGGTGTCGTGCTGGTGCCGATCATTCGACTGGTCGCGCCGGCGGCCGAGACACAACATCTGTCAGTGCCGGAATAGGGCGCTTCCGCGCTGATCACTTCAGCCGGAAGACCGAAACCGCGTCGCGCAACAGATTCGCCTGAGTGTCGAGCGAGGCGGCTGCGGCCGCTGCCTCCTCGACCAGCGCCGCGTTCTGCTGCGAGACCTGATCCATCTGCGACACGGCAAGGCCCACCTGCTCGATGCCGTCGCGCTGCTCGTCGGACGCGTTCGCGATCTCCCGCATGATCGTCGCGACACGTGTGATCGAGTCGCTGATCTCCTGCATCGTCTCGCCCGCGACGTTGACGAGTTGCGAGCCCGACGCCACACGCTCGACCGAAGCGTCGATCAGCGTCTTGATCTCCTTCGCGGCCGTGCCGGCGCGCTGCGCGAGTGAACGCACCTCGGACGCGACCACGGCGAACCCGCGGCCATGGTCGCCGGCGCGGGCGGCTTCCACGGCGGCGTTGAGCGCAAGGATGTTGGTCTGGAACGCGATGCCTTCGATCACGCCCGTGATCTCGGCGATCTTTTGCGAGCTGCGGTCGATTTCCGTCATCGTATGCACGACGTCGCCCACGACCTGCGAGCCGCGGGCGGTCACGCTATGCGCAGATTCGGTCAGCGTTTGCGCGGTGCGCGCGTTGTCCGCATTTTGCCGGACTGTCGCGGTGAGCTGCTCCATGCTCGCCGCCGTTTCCTGCAGCGACGCCGCCTGCTCCTCGGTGCGCTGCGAGAGGTCGTTGTTGCCGGCAGCGATCTGCCGCGTAGTGGCGGCAATGGAATCGGAGCTGCGAGTGACTTGCCGCACCGTCTGTTCGAGGCCACCCTGCATCTGTTCGAGTCCCTCGACGAGCTGTCCCATTTCGTCGCTCGTGCGCGCCTTCAGCGGCACGGTCAAATCGCCTTGCGCAATGCGCTGGAGCGCCGAGAGCAGGCCGGCGAGCGGCACCGCGATCGAGCGGCGCAAGCCGTACGCGCAGCCCACGCACACGACCAGTCCGAGCGCGATCAACACCACGCCCGCAAGGCGCAGCCGTGCATTGAAACGCTGCGCGGCGGCGAACGCCTGCTTGCCGTGCTCGGTCTGCCAGTGGTCGAGTGCGTCGGTGCTGGTCGAGAGCACAAGCGAGAGCGGCGACATCGTCTTCGTTGCGATGCGGTCCGCAGTCTCGCGATCGCCTTGTTTGAGTGCCGCGGCCAACGGCACGATCCCACGCTGTACCAGTGCCGAGCGCGCTTCGTCCACATGGTCTGCGAGCACCTGTTCCTCGGACGCAAGCTTGATGCTTCGGTAGGTGTGCCACGCGCGATCGGAGTCCGAAAGATGGCCGAGCGCCTTCGCGATGGCCACCGGCAGATCCGGCGCCTCAGGGTGCATCAGGGCGCGATCCAGGACCACGCGCGCGATCTCCAGGTCCAGATTGGCTTGCCCCACGGCAATCGATGCCGCCAACTGGTTCGAGTAGGCGTAATCCAGCGCATCGTTCGAACGCTTCATGCCGAGCTGCCCGAGCGCGCCGACCATGATGATCAGCAGGCCCAGCACGGCCATCGTGGCCAAAAGTCGGCCGGAAATGGAGAGACGAGAAAACATGTTGCCCCCGATCGTTATGCTTGTTCTGGAAAGATTTCTGATGCGTGTCGCGCCCCCGCGCTCGCGCCTTGAACGGCGGAATCTTCGCTATCTGCGCAAATCAATGATGCTCAGCCACGGCGCAACCCGTCAGTTCATTCATCGCGACATCCAGCGCAGCTTTTGCCTCTTCGACCCGGAATGCCTCCGGCAATGCCACACCGTTCTTGACCGCCGTCACCTCGGCGAGTATCGACACCGCGATTTCCGGTGGCGTGCGGCTGCCGATATAAATACCCGCAGGCCCGCGCAACCGGGCAACTTCGTCTTTGCGAAGATCGCAATGCGTTGCGAGCCGCTCGCGTCTCGCGGCATTGTTGCGGCGGGAACCCAGCGCGCCGACGTAGAACGCGGGCGTTCTGAGCGCTTCCATCAGCGCGAGGTCGTCGAGCTTCGGATCGTGCGTGAGCGCAATCACGGCGCAGCGCTCGTCGAGTTTCATGTCCAGCACGGTGTCGTCCGGCATCGTGCGCACGAGCGTCGTGCCCGGCACATGCCATACGTCGGTGTATTCCTCGCGCGGATCGCAGACGCTCACCTGATAGTCGAGCCCGAGCGCGATCTGGCAAAGATACTTCGAGAGTTGTCCGGCGCCGATCACGAGCATCCGGTAACGCGGACCGTGAACGGTCAGGAGCCGGCGCCCGTCGAAATCGACGCCGTCGGTCGAGTGCGCCGGCATGAGCCGCGCCGCGCCGCTCTTCATGTCGAGCGAGCGCGCGACGAGCTGCCCGGCAACCACCCGGCGGCACAAATCGTCGATGCCGCTCGCGCGCGTCAGCGGTTCGAGCACCAGCTCGATCGTGCCGCCGCACGGCAAGCCGAAGCGGTGCGCCTCGTCGGCGGAGATGCCGTATTTGAGGGCTTCCGGGCGCGTCTGCTCGATGCCGAGCCGACGCACGCGGTCGACCAGGTCGTCCTCGATGCAGCCGCCGGATACCGAGCCGACCACCGAGCCGT
This sequence comes from Paraburkholderia sp. SSBN10T, assembly GCF_056619545.1. Taxonomy (NCBI): domain Bacteria; kingdom Pseudomonadati; phylum Pseudomonadota; class Betaproteobacteria; order Burkholderiales; family Burkholderiaceae; genus Paraburkholderia; species Paraburkholderia sp. SSBN10T. The sequence goes on along the minus strand of NZ_JBWQQI010000008.1, from coordinate 100,446 downwards.
CCTCGCAGATCGCCAGCATGGCCCCTTCGGGCCGCGGCGACGAACCCCACGTCCTGACTACGGTGACGAGCAGCACGCGACGGCCGCTTTCGATCCAGCGAACGCTCGCCTTCAGCACTTCGAGATTGACGCTATCCATGAAAATATCGAGTGGTTGCCTGACCATAACCCGGGCTTCGGAAAAAACCCGTTAGTGTCGCGACAGCGCCGAGCGCAAGGACATTTCTCGTGCTGCTTCCGGCGTGATGGTTCTGTTGAGCATGAAGCAGGCGACACCGGCCGCCAGCAACGGCAACGCACCGAGAAGAAAGATCGTTCCGATCGGCGTTCCGATGGCGATCAGGACACCGGCGAGCAGCGGGCCGACGATGGCGCCGATGCGCGCCACCGCGAAGGAGGCGCCGGTCGCGGTCGAGCGGATGAAGGTCGGATAGATCATGCTCGAAATGGCATTGAGGCCGATATTCCCACCCAGGACCAGCAGACCCGAGACCAGCGCCATCACCATGGTGAGAGCGGCGCCGGTACCGACGGCCAGCCCGATGGCCGCCACCGGAATGGCGCCGAGGATCATCGTCAACGTCATCACCCGTACACCCTTCCTGTCGATCATCCAGCCGAAGAACCAACTAAAGCCGGCACCGAGTTGGAACAGGGCCTGGCTGCGGGCCGCATTGGCGAAGCCGATTTCGTCGGTCAGCAGCGTCGTCATCCACTGCGACAGGAAGAAGTGGGTGACGAAGGAAAAGCCAAGCGCGAGCCACAGGAAGGCGGTCATGGCCGAACGGCCCTCGGTGAAGAGGTGCCGCACCGGCACACCCGTGCGCGCCTGCTCCTGGATGATGAAGCGCGTGTCGTCCGCAAATTGCGCGCTAGGTTTCAGCTTGCGGGCATAGGCCAGGATGCGCTCGCTGGTGGGGTTGCGCAGGCTCAGGTAGCGGATCGATTCAGGCAGTCCGGCGAACAGGATGATGAGCGCCACCACGGCGCCGGCGCCACCGAGATAGAAGACCGAGCGCCAGCCGTATGCCGGGATGATCTCCGCCGCGAGAAGGCCGCCGCCGGACGAGCCGGCGGTGTAGCCGAGATAGAGGAGGGTAATGATCAACCCCCGCTTACCCGAGCGGGCATAGTCCGTGATCAGCGAGACCGCCATCGGCATGCCGCCGCCGATGCCGAGCGCGGCGCAAAAGCGCAGGATCGACAGTTCGACCAGATTGTGGGCGAACGGCACGGCGAAAGTGAAGCCGCCGAACAGCGCGGTCGCCAGCAGGATGGCACGCCGCCGGCCGATGCGGTCGGCCAGCATGGCGAAGACGACCGAACCCGCCATCCAGCCGACGATGCTGATGTTAAACACGGGCGTCATCAGGGCCCGGTTGATGCCCCATTCCCTGATGATGCCGGGGGCGGCGTAATTCAAAGCCTGATTGTCGAAGCCGTCCGCCAGCATGACGAGGGCGCACAGAACGAAGAGGGTCACGGTGAACCAGCTTCGTTCCTGCGTCTCGACGATCTGGGCGATATCGACGGTATTCTTTTGAGTCATGTCGGTCTCCGGATGCCTAGGCTCCTGGGGTTGTTCACATTCGACTGGCGCGTTGGCGCTCACTCGCTGTGGCTGCCCGAGGCATCGCGTACTGGCGTTTCCGGCTTCACGCCGCCGCGCCGGTTGGCCCAGGTCCGCTCGCCCGTCTCGCGCCAGCCGCCGGAGGTAGCCGCTTCTGCATACTCATCCCAGCGCTTGTCCCAGTCGCCCAGGTGATAGCCATGCCATGGCGGCTGCGGTGTGAGGACGGGGAGTCCCAGCTCTTCCCAGATCTTGCGTGCCGCGCTCATGTACTGCTCCTTCGGCAGGGCCAGCGGCGGCATCGCGTGCTTCAGCGTCGCGTCGATCAGCAGCGTACTTTCGAGCGGCGCGCGACCGGACTTGGGGCCGTGACCGCTGGCGCGATAGGGCGTCACATGCAGGTCATGGGTGAAGTCGGCCCGATAGGCCAGCGACCAGAAGATCGCATCGGCATTTTCCGGGTTGATATCCTCGGAGACCGCGATGACCAGCTTGCCGCACTGCGCCTGGAGCGTCGCGGCCCCTTGCAGGCCGCGCCAGACCTCCGCCTGCGGCGTGCCGCGCGCAAACTGGAGGAAGATCACCTTGCGCAGGTTGGTCAGCGGCTCGTGCATCACCACCCGCTCGATGCCGCGCACGCCCATCACCTTGCGCAGATGCTCGAGGTACAAGGGCTCATACGCCACTTTCTTCAGCACGGAGCTTTCGCTGGGCGTGACCTGGCTGATGATCGAGACGAAGACGGGCTTCTTCTTCATCGTGATCGCGGTGACGTGCATGGACATGTTGTAGTCTTCGAGCGCGATGTGGCCGTGGCTTTCGCCGAACGGGCCTTCGGGCTCCAGCGCATCGGTGTCGATCAGGCCTTCGATCACGATCTCGGCATCGGCGGGAACGACGAGATTGATGGTTTTACAGCGCACCACCTCGACCGGCGCGCGCATCAGGCCGCCGGCGACAGCCATCTCGTCCTGGTCGATCTGGAGCTTCTGCGGCCCGGTGAACAGCACGGCGGGCGCGCAGCCCAGCACGATGGCACACGGCATCTGCTGGCCCTTGGCCCGATATTTCTCCCAGTGGAGATAACCTCCGGCTCCCGACAGGCGGCTCGCCATGCGCACACCCAGCCGGTTCTCCGACTTCAGCGCGGCGCGGTAGGTGCCCATGTTCTGGACACCGCTCTCGGGATCTTTGGTCACGCAGAGCGTCGCGGTCAGATAGGGCGCCGCGTCGAAGCCGGGCGTGGAAACCGGCACCGGCAGGCGCGACAAGCCTTTTTCCTGCAGCGCCGCGCCGCTGATCACCACCTCCTGGCAGGGCGCCTGCGCCACCATGACGGGTGGAACCGGCTCGGCGATCGCCTCCGTCCAGGCCTTGCCGATCTGCTCGACCGGCAAGCCCAGGCCGGTGGCGTAGATCTCCGGCGAGGCGGCAAGCCCGCCGATCAGCACCGGGATGTCATAAGTCTGGCCGTCGCCGTCGACCACGTTGGTGAACAGGAACGCGCGGCGCTGATCTTCGTGCAGCCCGCCCTGGAACTGCCAGCGCGCCAGCGGGTGCAGCTCCGTATCCTTGTTGATCGGCCGCTCGATGCGGGTCAGCAGCCCCTTGGCTTCCAGCCGGGCGATGTGTTCCTGCAAGTCGCGCGGGGCGCCGTCGGCTGCCGTTCGCGAGAGATTCTGAGGCGATGAGGACATTCCGTCTCCTAAATGTGAGACTCAGCAAGTGAGTGTATCAGTGTGATTGTATGATTGCATGGCGATACTACGAGTGTCAACGCGACTGGCAGTCGGTGGCCGGGCTGCCGAAGCGGCGTCGCTCAGATGCCACCCATGCACAGGTATTTGATTTCGAGGTATTCCTCGATGCCGTACTTCGAGCCTTCGCGACCGAGGCCGGACTGCTTGACGCCGCCGAACGGCGCAACTTCATTCGAGATCAGGCCGGTGTTGATGCCGACCATGCCGTATTCGAGCGCCTCGGATACGCGCCAGATCCGGCCGATGTCGCGGCTGTAGAAGTAGGCGGCGAGACCGAACTCGGTGGCGTTCGCTGTCGCGATGGCCTCGTGCTCGTCGCGGAAGCGGAACAGCGGGGCGACCGGGCCGAAGGTTTCCTCGGTCGCGAAGCGCATCGACGCCGTGACGCCATCCACCACGGTCGGCTCGAAGAAGAGCTTGCCGGCCGCATGACGCTTGCCGCCGGCGAGCACGCGCGCGCCGTGTGCCACCGCATCGGCGATATGCGCTTCGACCTTCTCGACGGCGGCCTCGTTGATGAGCGGGCCTTGCGTGACGCCGCTCTCGAAGCCGTTGCCGACCTTGATGCGGGCGACCGCCGCAGCGAATTTTTCGGCGAACGCGTCGTACACGCTGTCCTGCACGTAGAAGCGGTTCGTGCAGACGCAGGTTTGACCGGCATTCCGGTACTTCGAGGCGAGCGCGCCCTCGACTGCCGCATCGAGGTCGGCATCGTCGAACACGATGAACGGCGCGTTGCCGCCGAGTTCGAGCGAAAGCTTCTTGACCGTCGGCGCGCACTGACTCATCAGTGTCCGGCCCACCGGCGTCGAGCCCGTGAACGAGAGCTTGCGCACGATCGGGTTGCTGGTCATCTCCGCGCCGATCGCGCGCGGATCGCCGACGACGACGCTGAACACGCCGGCCGGCACGCCCGCGCGATGCGCGAGTTCGACCAGCGCGAGCGCCGACAGCGGCGTGGCTTCAGCGGGCTTGACGATCATCGCGCAGCCGGCGGCGAGCGCGGGCGCGACCTTGCGCGTGATCATCGCAGCCGGGAAGTTCCACGGCGTGATCGCGGCGCAGACGCCGATCGGCTCCTTCGTCACCAGCATCCGCTTGTCGGCGGCCGGCGAGGCGAGCACGTCGCCGTCGATCCGTTTGGCCTGCTCGGCGAACCATTCGATGAACGACGCCGCATAACCGATCTCGCCTTTCGCTTCGGCGAGCGGCTTGCCTTGCTCGGCCGACATGATGGTCGCGAGGTCGTCGGTGTTCGCGACCATCAGCGCGTGCCAGCGCTTCAGGACCGCCGCGCGCTGCGCCGCGGTGAGCGCGCGCCAGCCGCGCTGCGCGCGTTCGCCGGCTGCGATCGCGCGGCGCGTCTCGGCGCCGGTCATGAGCGGCACATCGGCGATCTTCTCGCCGGTGGCGGGATCGTTGACGGCGAACGTGCGCGCATCGTCGGCGCCGCACCATGCGCCGTCGACATAGGCGAGCGTGCGCAACAGGCTCGGGTCCGCGAGCCGGGAAAGCGGATTGGATTCAGTCATGATCATCGCAAAGAGCGGCCGGCCGGCGCGCGCTGCGCGGCGGGCCTGTGAGGGGTTGGTGAAAGCGGGGCGGCGCGTGCGTCACGGCTCCTGTTGCTGCTCTTTCCAGCGCTTGACCACACCGGTTTCGATGTCGAACAGATCGAGCATGCGGCCAACCGTGTGATCGACGATGTCGGCGATCGTTTGCGGCTTCGAGTAGAACGCCGGGACGATCGGCGCGATGACCGCGCCCATGTCCGAGAGCTGCACGAGCGTGCGCAGATGTCCGCCGTGCAGCGGCGTTTCGCGCACGCCGAGCACGAGACGCCGGCGCTCCTTCAACACGACGTCGGCCGCGCGGCTGATCAGCGAGCTCGTGATGCCGGTGGCGATCTCGCTCATCGAGCGCACCGAGCACGGCACGATCAGCATTCCCTTCGTCTTGAACGAGCCCGAGGAAATGGCCGCGCCGATGTCCGCGGGCGTATACCACTTCGATGCGCGCGTGCGCAGATCGGCCGCGCGGATGTCGGTTTCGTAGGTCATCGTCAGTTCGGCGGCCTTGCTGATCACGAGATGCGTCTCGACGCCCGCCTCGGCGAGCAGTTCGAGCGCGCGAATCCCGTAGATCACGCCGGATGCGCCGGTGATACCGACGATGATCCGTTCCGGAGTGCCGTTATTCGTCGCCACGATCGCCCTCGATGCCGCGCACCGGCGAATTCGGTTCGACGCCGCTTCTGCGGCGCGCCTGGTAGGACGCGTCGCGCTGCATCCATTCGCCGCGCGTCGCCTGCTCGGCGTTGCGGTCCCATTCCTCGGTCCAGTCGCCGAGCGAGTAGCCGTACCACGGCGACTCCGGCTTCAGCTTCGGCAGGCCGAGGCGTTCCCACAGCACCTTGGCGTTCTCCATGTATTCCTTCTTGGGCAGCGCGAGCGGCGGCATGGGTGCCTTCATCGTCGCGTCGATCAGCATGGCCGAATCGAGGCCGCTCGCGTGGTCCGAGCGCGGACCGTGGCCCGCCTCGCGGTACGGAATCAGCTTCACGTCCTCGACCGGATTGCAGCGGTAGCCCATTGCCCAGAACACGGCGTCCGCGTTATCCGGATCGATGTCGTCGTCGATGGCGATCACGAACTTGCCGATCGCGGCCTGCAGCGACATCGTGCCGTACAGCGCGCGCCAGACCTCGGTGCGTTTCGCGCCGCGCTCGAACTGCAGGAATACGAAGCGGCGCAGGTTCGTGAGCGGCTCGTGCAGCGACACCTTCTTGATGCCGCGAATGCCGAGATGATCGCGCAGGTGGCGCAGGAACATGGGCTCGTAGGCGAGACGCTTGATGACGCTCGACTCCGACGGCGTGACCTGCGAGATGATCGAGGTCAGCACCGCGTCCTTGCGGCGCGTGATCGCCGTGACTTCGATGGCGAGGTTGTAATCCTCGAGCGCGACGTAGCCGTGGCTTTCGCCGAACGGACCTTCCGGTTCGAGGTACTGCGGATCGACGTAACCCTCGACGACGACTTCCGCCTCGGCCGGCACCAGCAGATCGACGGTGCGGCCCTTGACGACGCGGATCGGCGCACCGGCGAGGCCGCCTGCGACACTCAGCTCGTCGACGTTCGGGCGCAGCTTCTGCGGGCCCTGGAACGCGACGACGGGCGGTGCGCCGAGCACGATGGCGACCGGCATCTTCTCGCCCTTCGCCGCGTATTTGCGCCAGTGGTCGAGACCGCCCGCGCGCAGGTTCACGAGCATCATCATGCCGAGACGCGTCGCCGACTTCAGGTGGCCGCGATAGGTGCCCATGTTCTGCACGCCGGTTTCCGGGTCGCGCGAGATCACGCCGGTCATCGTCATGTACGGCGCGGCATCGAAGCCCGGCGTCGAGATCGGCAGCGGCAGCGCTTCGAGTCCGTTGCCCGGACCTTCGAGATCGCGGCCTTCGATCACGATGTCATGCACGGGGCCGCTTGCAACGACGACGGGCGGCACCGGATTGTCGATCGCGCGGTTCCAGGCGTCGCCGATGTCGTCGAGCGACGGCACGTTCATGCCGATCCGGTAGATCTCCGGATTCGCGGCGATGCCGCCGACGATGACCGGAATGTCGTACTTGCGGCCCTTGCTGTCGACGATATTCGTGAAGAGGAACGCCTTGCGCTCGGCCTCCGGGATGCCGCCGCGGAACTGCCAGCGCACGAGCGGATGCATTTCGGTGTCCTTGTTGACGGGCTCGTCGATCCGGTACAGCAAACCTGCCGCTTCGAGGCGCGCGATGTGTTCGTGCAGGTCCGCGTAACCGGGGTTCGCGGAAGACGTGGAAGTGGTGTCTTGATCAGCCATGGCTAGAAGTCCCGTGTAGCGCCGCGTTGCGCGGCGCCCTTGTTGCTTGAAGTGTTGCCCTGCGTGTTCGATCCGTTTCGCACGTGCCGCGCGCCTGTGGCGCCACGGCACTTCGGTGGCGCATCAGCGGCGCATCGACGTCATTGCGTTGGCGAGCGAGGCTCCCGCCACTTCGCTCGCGAGCGAGAAGTCGGGAATCGTGATCTCGCGGAAGTACGTCTTCAGCGTCGCGATGGCGATCCGGTCACGCGTGCAGATCGAGGCGACCATCGCATCCGCGCGCTCGCTCAGGCTCGCGCCCGGCACGACTTCGGCAACGATGCCCCACTCGCGCGCATTCGCGGCGTCGATGGTCTCGGTCAGGTAAACCATGTGCGCGGACGCTTTCGGCGGCACCTTGTGGCGCAGTACGGACAGTACGAGCGTCGGCGGCAGGTTTTTTTGCAGCTCGGGGAGACTGAAGCGTGCGCTGTCCGAGGCGACGGCCATGTCGCACGCGGTGACGAGCGCACAGCCAAAACCTTCCGCATCGCCTTGCACTTCGGCGACGAGCGGCACTTCGCTTTCGTGCATCGCGCGGTAGACGTCGAGAATCGGCTCGGCCACGTTGCGGCGGAACTGCGCGGAGGTCGGCGGCGTGGCGGGCGGCGCGCTGACCGCGCGGCCGCGGCAGAACGCGGCGCCGGACGCGCGGATCCGGATGATTTTCACGGCGCTGTCGCGGCCGGCCTTGCGGATCTCGGCGGCGAGCGCGCGCATCGCGTCGAGCGTCAGCGTATTGCCGAGCTCCGGCTGGGCAAGGGTGATCCGGTATTCGGAATCGTGGAGCGCTGCGGTGAATTCGGTCGTCATGGATAAGAGGTCCTAACAATGAAAACAGGGGATTGGCGCCGGCGATGAGCGGGCGCCCGCGCAGGTCAGCGCGCGTAGGCGCCGGCCTCCTTGAGTTTCTGGAATACGCGCTGCGGTACGAGCGGCGCTTCGGTGAATTCGACGCCGTATTCCGAGAGCGCATCCTCGATCGCCGAGACGATCGCCGCCGCGGCCGGAATCGTGCCGCCTTCGCCCGCGCCCTTGACGCCGAGCGGGTTCAGCGGCGACGGCGTTTCGAGGTGCACGATGTCGATGTTCGGCACGTCGGTCGCCATCGGCAGCAGGTATTCGCCGAAGTTCGTCGTGGTCGGCTGCGCGTTCTCGTCGTACTGCATCCATTCGAGCGTCGCGTTGCCGATGCCGTGCGCGACCGAGCCGATCACCTGGCCGTCGACGATCATCGGATTGATGAGCTTGCCCGAGTCGTGCGCCATCACGTAGTTGAGGATCGTGATGTGGCCGGTCTCGCGATCCACTTCGAGTTCGACGACGGCGGTGCCGTTGCAATAGGTCGACTGCGCGGGCGAGAAGTATTTCGTTTCCTCGAGGCCGGCGGTGAGGCCTTTGGGCATCGTGAAGCCCGGCATGCCCTGCGAGATCTTCGCGAGCTGGCCGTAGCTCATGCGCTGCTCGATGCCCGAGCGGCGCGCCACGTGACCCTCGACGAGCATGAGTTCGCCGGTTTCGCACTTCCACAGGTGGGCGGCGAGCGTGAGCATCTTCGCGCCCACCGCCTGGGCGGCGATGTAGACCGAGTTGCCGGCATTGACCGTCACGCGGCTCGCGAACGTACCGACGCCCATCGAGATGCCGCCCGTATCGCCGGTAATGACGTCGATCGTTTCGAGCGGCACGTTCAACTGCTCGGCGCAGATCTGCGCGAAGGTCGTCTTGTGGCCCTGGCCTTGCGGCGATGCGCCGGTGATCACGACGATGCGGCCGTTCGCCTGCACGCGCACCGTCGCGCCCTCGAACGGGCCCATGCCGGTGCCTTCGACGAAGCTCGCCATACCGATGCCGACGAAGCGGCCCTGGCGGCGCGCCTCGGCCTTGCGCGCGGCGAAGCTCGCGTAGTTCGCGCGCTCGAGCGCGGCTTTCTGGCAGGCCGGATAATCGCCGCTGTCGTAACGCAGCGGGCTGCCGTCGCGATAGATGAAGCCCGCGTCATACGGCATCTGCTCCGGCTGGATCAGATTGCGCCAGCGCAGCTCCGCGCGGTCCATGCCGAGTGCGCGCGCGGCCTTGTCGAGAATCCGCTCCATGGCGAACACCGCCTGAGGACGGCCTGCGCCGCGCACCGGCGAGGTCGCGCACTTGTTCGTGTAGACGACATCGAGCTTTGCGGCCATCGCTGGAATCACGTACGGGCCCGGCGTCGTCGTAATCGAGATGTACGGCGTGATGATGCCCCACGGCAGGAACGCGCCGTTGTCATGCACCATCTCGAGCTTTACGCCGCGAATCTTGCCGTTGGTGTCGAGCGCCATGCGCACGGTCCACCACTGGTCGCGCTCCTGCGTAACGGCGAGGAAGTGCTCGCGCCGGTCCTCGATCCATTTGACGGGACGCTTGAGCGCGACCGCCGCGATCGCGACGAGCGCCTCCTCCGGATAGAACGGCAGCTTCGGACCGAAACCGCCGCCGACGTCGTTCATCAGCACGCGCAGCTTCTCGGCATCCCACTCGAGCAGCTCGACGAGGTTCTTCTTCTCGTGATGCGGCGCCTGACCCGACGACCAGACGGTCAGCTCGCCGTTGGTCGGGTGATATTCGGCGAGATAACCGCGCGTCTCCATCGGATGCGCGGAACCGCGGTTCTGCCAGTACGTTTCCTCGACGACATGCGGCGCATCCTTGAAGGCTGCGTCGATGTCGCCGAAACCCATTTCGATATGCGCGACGACGTTGTCTTGCGCGTCGGTGTGGCAGAGCGGCGACTCGGGACGCAGTCCGTCGCGGCAGTCGGCGACGGCGGCTAGCGTGTCGTACTCGATCTCGATCAGACCGCACGCGTCTTCCGCGATATAGCGGTTGTCCGCGACGACGAACGCCACCGCTTCGCCCGCGAACGTGACTTCCGTCGAGGCGAGCAGTTCCTGGGTGCGTTCGAAGCGGATCGCCGGGTTCGGCAGCATCGACGGCGCGCGGCCACGGGCGCGGCCGGTCAAGTCCGCGTGCGTGTAGACGGCATGCACGCCCTTGAGTGCGCGAGCGGCCGTGCAGTCGATCGAGACGATCTTCGCGTGTGCATGCGGGCTGCGCAGCACCGCGGCCTGCAGCATGTTCGGCAGATGCAGGTCGTCCACGTAAGAGCCCTGGCCTTGCAGCAGCTTCTTGTCCTCGGTGCGCATGACGCGCTTGCCGATGTAGCGCTGGTCGGTGGGGGCGCCTTTCAGGTCGGTAATTCCCATCGCGTTACTCCGTTGCTTGTGCCGCGGGTGCAGCGGCACGCTGATCGCGGATGCGCTGCGCGGCGAGCAGGGCAGCGGCGACGATCGGCTGGTAGCCCGTGCAGCGGCACAGATTGCCCGTAATCGCTTCACGGATCTCGGCTTCGGTCGGCGCATCCGTTTCGTTCAGCAGTTCGGTCAGCGTCATCAGCATGCCAGGCGTACAGAACCCACATTGCAGCGCGTGCGTTTCGCTGAAGGCTTTTTGCAGCTCGTTGAGCGTGCCGTCCGCGTGGGCGAGCCCTTCGACGGTGGTCAGCGAGCGGCCGTTCACCTGGGCGGCGAGCGTCAGGCAGGCGCGCGCGGTGCGGCCTTCGATCAGCACGGTGCAGGCACCGCATACGCCGTGCTCGCAACCGTAGTGCGTGCCGGTGAGATTGAGGTCGTGACGCAGGAAGTCACCGAGCATGCGACGCGATTCGACCTCGCATTCATAAGCGGTGCCGTTGACGACGACTCTGACGGTACGAGTCTCCATGTCCATCTCCTTGGTCACTTTACGAGTGTCTTGCGACGCGCGAGAACGCTGTCTTCAGCGCTCTCGCGGTCAGGACGCCGGCGAGATGCTGGCGGTAGTCGGTACTCACGTGCGCGTCGGTCATCACGTCGAGCGCGCGTGCGGCGTCGCTCGCGATGTGCAGCGCGTCTTCGTCCATCGGGCGGCCGCGCAGGGCGGTCTCGACGTCATGCATCCGCACGGGGCCGGGGGCGACGCCGCAGATCGTCAGCGAAACGCGCTCGAGGCGCTTTTGCGCATCGGCGGTGCAGAGCGCCGCGACGCCGACGATGGCGTAATCTCCATGGCGCCGCGCGAACTCTTCGAATGCGTAGCCATGGCCTTCGGGCCAGATCTCGAGCGAGATGCCGGCGAGCAGTTCGCCTTCTTCGAGCGCGGGCGTCATGTACATCAGCGCCCAGTCGGACATCGGCAGCTCGCGGGTCGTGACTGCGCCGTCCGCGTAGTGAGCGATCGTCAGTACGCCGTCGAGCGCGGCGGTGAAGCACGGCTGCTCAGACGACGGATCCAGCTGGCACAGGCTGCCGCCGAGCGTGCCGCGGTTGCGGATCTGCTTGTGGCTCACGAGCTGGTACGCCTCGCGGATCAGCGGCGCGCGCTGCGTGACGAGCGGCGACAGTTCGATGTCGCGCTGCCGCGCCATTGCGCCGATGTGAAGGCGGCCGTTGCGCTCCTCGATGCGGGTCAGCGCCTCGACGCCGTTCAGGTCGATCAGGTGACTCGTCATCAGATACCGGAAGTTCATCATCGGCATCAGCGACTGGCCGCCGGCGAGCACCCGCGCATCCTCGAGTGTGCCGAGCAACTGCGCGGCTTCGTCGACGGTGGTCGGCGCGTGATACTGGAATTCACTGGGTTTCATGCGTGCTCCGATAGTGCGGCGGTGGCTTCTTCAGTGCTGCTGCTTGATCCCGAAGAGCCGCGCGAAGTAATTCCGGATCGACTGCCACATCGCCTTGCGCATGAGTGCGCCGGCGTCGAGAGGCACGACCGGCGCCGGTGCGGGCGGCGGGCGGCGCGCTTCGGTGGCCGGTATCGGGGCATCCGGCTCACCGGTCGTGTTCGACGCACCCGGCTCACTCGCGGTGTTCGGCGCGGCGGCCGGAGTGGCCGTGGCGGAGTGCGCTGCGTCTGCCTCGATGAGCGCGGTTAGATTCTTGGCGAACTGGTTCAGCAGTTGCTGCGAGAGCGCCTCGATCATCCCGGCGCCGCGTCCGTACTGCGCGACCGTACCCGACAGGTTCACGTCCGAGACGACGTCGACTTTCGTCTTGCCTTCGCCGGCGTCGGTGACGGCCGCGTTGATCTGCGCATCGGCGCCGCCGCGGCCTTTCGTGTCGGTGCCGCTTGCGGACACCACGACGGTGCGGTTGGCGTCGTTCTGTTCAGCAATCTTGAATTTGCCCGCGAACTTCAGCGTGAGCGGGCCGAGCTTGACGGTGAAGCCGCCCTTGTAGCTACCGTCGGGCTGCTGTTCCTTGAGTTCCGCTCCCGGAAAACACGGTGCGGACCGTTCGATGTCGATCATGGTCTTCCAGACGTCCGCAGGCGGTGCATCGACGGTGAAAGATGAACGGATGGTGATTGCCATACTGCCTCCTTGGGGCGATCGGCCCGTGCGGGCGCCGCTCCACTTATCTGGTCACTACTGAGCCGCGCGGCGCGTGAAACTGTTCCAACGCGCGGGCGGGCTCGCGTTTCATTTCATTGAACGAGGGTCGACAGGAAATCGTCGAATACCGCTGCAAAGATTTCGCGCATGTCGAACGCTCCAAAGTGCGCCGCGCCCGGAACCGCGACGAAACGGCTGTTCGGCAGCGCGTCGGCGATCTTCTGCGATACCGCTGGCGGAATGCTCGCATCGGCATTGCCCGCGACGATGAGCGCCGGTGCCGACACGCCCGGCAGTTCGCCGAGATTGTCGAGCAGCGAGATCGCCTGCCAGTTCGCGCTCCAGCTATACCAGTCATCGGCGGCGAGACGCTCACGACACTTCCGGACGAGGTCGGGGCGCGGCGTGTCGGCGGCGAACCAGCGCGTGATCGTGTCGTCGATCACTTCGGACATCGAGCCTTGCCGGCTCATGTCGCCGCGCGCAAGAATGCGCGGGCGCACTTCGTCGGGAAATCCGCCGGCCGTTCCGCAGAGAATCAGCGCGCCGACAAGCTCGGGGAACTGGATCGCGACACGCTGCGCAATCATGCCGCCCATCGATACGCCTATCAGTGTGGCACCGGTAAGGCGTTCGTGGCGCAGCACCGCGGCGACGTCGGCCGCATGGTCGGCGAGCGTGACGGGGGCGCTGACGACGCTGGAGTCGCCGTGGCCGCGGATGTCGAGCGAGACGATGTCATACGATGCGGCCCAATGCTCGACGTATTCGTCCCACCAGCTTCGATCGACGCCGATCGGGTGAAGCAGAACCAGCGGCCGGCCCGTCCCGCGACGGGAGTAGGCGATGCGGCCGGCTGGGATTTCGCAGAAAGTTGAATGAGACATGACGTATACAGGTAATGCGCGGGGGCCGGCAGGTGCTTCGCGCGATCGGCTACCGGGGCGGCAACCCACAGCGCGAAACGCCTGCGACCCTCTGGACCACCAGGCGTGCGCGCCTGGGATGAGATGACGGATCGCGGAGCGTCTTCACGAACCGCGAGCCGTCTTCAGGCAGCAGCGGCTTTCGCCTTCAGGTCGAGCACGACAGCCTTCGCGCGACGCAGCCCTTCGGCCGCGACGGGAATGCCTGCGTAGACGCCGGCCTGCAGCACCACCTCGGCGATTTCCTCTTCCGTCACACCATTGTTCACCGCACCGCGCGTGTGCACTTCGAATTCGTGCCAGCGGCCGAGCGACGCCAGCATCGCGAGGTTCAGCATGCTGCGCGTCGCGCGCGTGAGGCCCGCGCGGTTCCACACATTGCCCCAGCAAACGTCTTCCGTGTACTCGAGGAACACGGTGTCGAAAAGATGGGGATTGGCGTTGCTCTGCGTGTGGCTCGCGCCCAGCACTTCCTTGCGGATCTTTGCGCCGATGGCACGACGTTCCGTTAGCGTGATGTCTTCCATGAGTATCCTTCGGGTTCAAGCAGCTGTTGTAGGATTGTATAATGAGAGGCAGTATCGGAGCTTCGCCAATGAATGTCAATATGATTGTATTACGAAGTTTGGCGAGGCTCTCCAATTCATATGGCAAAGGGATGGAATGAATACCAACAGACTGGTAGTGCGGCCGGTGGCGACGCTGCGTCAGCAGGTGATTGACGGATTGCGCTCGTGTATTAGCGACCTGACCTTCAAGCCGGGCGACCGGCTGATCGAACGCGAGCTGTGCGAAATGCTTGGCGTGAGCCGCACGCTCGTTCGTGAGGCGCTGAGTCAACTGGTGGCCGAGGGGCTTGTGCAGATCATTCCGCACAAAGGTCCGATCGTCTCCGTGATGACAGGAGACGAGGCGAGAGGTCTCTATGAAGTGCGCGCGGTACTTGAGGCGCTGGCGGGCCGCCAGTTCACCGAGCGGGCGACGGATGATCAGCGAGTGGCGCTGAAGCAGGCGTTGAAAGAGCTGGCGTCGATACGGGACATGCCAGGCGAGGAGAGCACCATGCTCTTCCTGAAACAGAAGGCGCAGTTCTATGACGTGATGCTCGAGGGCGCCGGCAACCCGGTACTCACTGAAATGCTGCGTCTCGTTCATACGCGCGTGATGATGCTGCGCGCGACGACGCTTTCTCAGGAAGGGCGCCTCCTGCAAAGCTACGACGAAATCGCGGCGATCGTCGACGCAGTGATGCGCAATGACGCCGAGGCGGCCGCAGCAGCGTGCAAGCGGCATGTCGAGCAAGCTGAAAGGCTCGCGGTCAAAGTGCTCGCCGTAGAGGCCGCCGACTGAGTCAACTGAAACACCCCTGAAACACCTCTTCTGCCGCCTTCTTTCGTGCCCGACACGTCGGGCACGAAAGAAGGCGGAATCTTCGCGTTGCTGCGTGTTGGCTTGCGGACCGGTCCGGCGAACGGCACGCAGGTCGATGCGCTCTTTTTTACCTCCTCGTCCGCATCGTCATGGTTTCCGCAGCGTTCTTTTGCCCGGATCTAGCCTGACTACGGGCTGCGGAAATCGTCCGTTTCTTCTGATCCTCCCCTTGCGACGCCGCGCGGTGGACCCCGCACATCGGTAGGGGTTTGCCATACAGTAATACAATAATCTGTATTGCAATCTAATTGCCTTACGCTATACTGCGCCAAATGATGAAATCGGGCGAGACGACCCGCATCACGTAAGTCGCTCGCCTTTGCGGCGGCAGATCAGGAGACAGGAACAATGGGCATAACGCAGGGCGTCAAGTCGGGGGCGGTGGCTTCAGCTGAGCCACAGGGATTCAGGTTGTCGCGCTACCAGTGGCTGGCGCTGATTTCGGCGTTCCTCGGCTGGATGTTCGACTCGATGGACCTGAATCTCTTCACCCTCGTGCTCGTGCCGAGCGTCGGCCAGTTGCTGCACAGCGCCGACGCGACCGAAATCAGCAAGATCGGCAGCTACATCATTGCGGGCAAGCTGCTCACGTGGGGCATCGGCGGCGTGCTGTTCGGCGTGGCCGCCGACCGGTTCGGCCGCTCGCGTGTCATGGGCTGGACCATCCTCATCTACGCGGCCTTCACGCTGCTGAGCGCATTCTCGAAGACCTGGCCCCAGCTTGCTATCGCGCAGGCGATGGCGGGTTTCGGCATCGGCGGTGAGTGGGCGGCAGGGGCCGCGCTCGTTGCCGAATCGTGGCCGGGCCGGCAACGCGCCCGTGCCATGCAGATCATGCAGATGGCGTTCGCGTTCGGCTTTCTCGCGGCGGCGCTAGACAACCTCCTGCTCGGCCGCTTCGGCTGGCGCGTCGTGCTCGGCGTGGGCGCCGCGCCCGCGCTCGTCACGATTCTCGTGCGCCGTTTCGTGCCTGAGCCGCAACGCTGGGTGCAAGTGCGCGAC
Organism: Paraburkholderia sp. SSBN10T; assembly: GCF_056619545.1. Lineage (NCBI taxonomy): Bacteria > Pseudomonadati > Pseudomonadota > Betaproteobacteria > Burkholderiales > Burkholderiaceae > Paraburkholderia > Paraburkholderia sp. SSBN10T. The sequence goes on along the minus strand of NZ_JBWQQI010000008.1, from coordinate 84,444 downwards.
AGCGTCATCGCCGAATCGGCGCTGCAAACTTTCACCGCCATCTTCGCGCCGGGACTGCGCCGCAAGACAATCATCGGCGTGGTCGTCTCGTCGGCCGCCATGCTTGGCTGCTGGGGTGGCCTCACGTTCCTGCCGAGCTGGATTCATCAGTTGTCGGCTGCGGCCGCCAATCATGGTGACATCGGCAGGACGGTCAGCTACGCGTTCATTCTCATGATGATCGGCGCGACGCTCGGCTACCTTACGCTGATCTGGATGCTCGACGCACTCGGCCGGCGGATGTCGTACTTCATCTTTTCGGCAGGGTCGCTCGTGGTGTCGCTCGTGCTGTTCATGACGGTGCATGACATCGGCCGGGTGCTGTGGCTGATGCCGCTGTACGGTTACTTCGTCATTGGCGCGTTCGGTACGTTCGCCGCTTATTTGCCAGAGCTCTTCCCGACCCGCGTTCGCGCGACGGGGCAGGGCTTCTGCTGGAACATGGCCCGTGCGCTGACAAGTATCGGCCCGATCGCCGGCAACGCGGTGGTCGCGAAGTTTGGTTCGTTTCCGGCGGCATCGGCGGCGGTCTCGCTGCTCTTTATCGTTGGCATGGTGTCGATCTGGTTCGGTCCCGAGACAAAGGGCGTTCCGCTCGACAACTGAGGATCACTGAAGACTGCAGGGCGGGCGAGTTGTCTGCCCCAGCGATACAGGTGTTTCCTTCGTGCAACGGCGTTTGAAGGGAACGGGAGCGGACGCGGTCTCAGTCCGCGTCGTCAGACAGAATTTTGTTTTGGTCTAATGGAACTCACCTTGAGTACAGACATGCCGAAACCCGGCGCTTCAACCCGGGAGGCCACCGCAGAAAGTCCGTCCGCGCGCGTCTTCGACGTCGGAATCAACGAGCGGTTGCCACTTCCGCAACTGGTCGTGCTCGCGCTGCAGAACGTTTTCGGAATGACGGGCATGTTTGTGTTCCCGGGACTTCTCGGCCGCGCATTTCATTTGTCCGATCCGCAGATCGCGTACCTGTACGGGATGACCTTCATGGCGTGCGGGATCATCACGATCCTGCAATCGGTGCTGCTGTTGCGCCTGCCGATCGCGCAGGGCCCCTACGCAGGCAGCTTCGGTGCGCTCCTGACAGTCGGTCATTTGCAGTCGGGCGGGCTCGGTACGGCATTCGGGTCGTTCTTCGTCGCTTCGCTGATCTGGTGCCTGCTTACGGTGCCGATCCGCGGACGCAGCGTGGCGGGCATGTTCGCGCGGCATCTGCGTCTGCCGATCATCTCCGGCATGATCGTGATGTTGATCGTGGTGCAGATCGCCAGCGTCGCGCTGCCGACCTGGATCGGCAGTCCTAAAAGCCCCGGCTTTCCGGTCGTGAACCTGCTTTCCGGCGCGGTCGCGGTCGCCGGTATCGTGTTCGCGATGCTGTGGGGCGGCCGCCGGCTGCGTCGCGTCGCGATCCTGCTCGGCCTCGCGCTCGGCACGCTGGCCTACACGCTGTTCCAGCCGGTTTCGTTCGCGGCGGTGGCCGCTGCGCCGCTCGTCGTCGAGCCGCGCATCTTTCCATTCGGCTTCGGCGTGCGCCCCGATCTCGTCGCGGTGTTCCTGCTCGTGCTGATTCCGGCCGGGATGGGATCGATGGCCCTCTACCAGACTGTCGCGGAATGGGGCAAAGAGACGCTGAGTCCGGGCCGTATGTCAGAAGGGCTGTTCGGCGTCGCGCTCGGCTCGGTCGTCGCGGCGGTGTGGGGCGGCTTCAGCACCATCGCGTATCCGGACAACATCGGCATTCTGCGCGCGACGCGCGTCGGTTCGCGCTTCGTGACGCTCGCTGCCGGCATCCTGCTGATCGTACTCGGCGGCTGCGTGAAGTTCGACATGCTGCTCGTCGTCGTGCCGATTCCGGTGATCTCGGCCGCCGCGACGCTGCTGTTCGGCATCGTCTTCATGCACGGCGTACACATTCTCGCGCAGGTCGAGTGGGACGATCGCCGGCTGATTGCGTCGGGGCTCGCGTTTCTCGTTGGCCTCGGCGGTCTGTTCATCTCACCCGAAGTCATCCATGCGATGCCGCTGATGCTCCAGCTCGTGCTTCAGCAGCCGGTGATCTCGGGCGGTCTCACGCTCGTCGTACTGCACTCGCTGCTTTGCTCGAAGAAGCAGTCGTCGAGCACGTCGTCGGCCGTGCCGTCCCACGCGCAGAAGCGGGCGTAAGTACAGCCGTAAAACACGTCCGGGCCGGCTGCCCGAGCGGACCCTTCGACGCCGGGCACAGACATCGAAGAAACGTCGGCAATACAGGTTTTATATTTTGCAGTGCGTATCAATAAAGAGAGCAAGCCTTCGGGGCGTGATTCGACACATGCCAACGTGTGCGAAGGCGCTCCGCTTCGCAGCCATAAGTCACAGGTTTGGAAGGGCAGGAGACATAGATGAAAATAAAATTGGGGTTGAAAGCGCTCGTTCTTGGCGCCGCGCTGTTCGCTGAGGCGGCCCACGCGCAATCGAGCGTGCAGCTCTACGGGCTCGTCGATGCGTTCGTCGGCTACAAGAAGCCGATGAACGGTCAGTCGAGCGTGATCGCCGGTAACGGCGGCATGACGGCGCCGTATTTCGGCCTACGCGGTTCAGAGGATATCGGCGGCGGTACGACGGTCATCTTCGATCTTGAAGGCTACTTCAATATCCAGAACGGCTCGATGGGCCGCACTGGCTTCCCGCATGACGGCCTGTTCTCGCGTAACGCGTATGTTGGCGCGAACGGCCAATACGGTACGGTGACTGCCGGTCTGATCCCGCCGCTGCTGTGGTTCTCGACCATCACGTTCAACCCTTTCTGGAATTCATTCGTGTTCTCGCCGATCGTGTTGCACAGCTATATCGGCGTGAACGGCCAGGGCGTATTCGGCAATGCGGGCGAGTGGTGGAACGCCGTGTACTACGCCTCGCCGTCGTTTAACGGCCTCGTCGGCCGCGCAATGTACTCGTTCGGCAACGACCCGGGTCATCTCGGCCAGAACAAGTGGAGCGGCCAGGTCTCGTACAACAACGGCGGCTTCGCGACGTCGGTCGTATATCAGCAGATCAAGTACAGCCTGAACGCCGGCGACCTCGGCACCGTGCTATCGGGACTGACGACGCAGTCGGTGGTGAACCTCGGCGTGTCGTACGACCTGAACTTCGTGAAGCTGTACGGCCAGTACCAGCACGTCTGGGATTCGATCTCGAGTGGCGACGTCGGCATCGATACCGGCCAGATCGGCTTCGCGATCCCGGTGGGCGTCGGCAGGATTCTCGGCTCGGACGCGTATTCGAAGAGTACCGGCCATAGCTCGGTTTACCGCAACACCTGGGCGCTCTCGTATGACTATCCGCTGTCGAAGCGCACTGACGTCTATGCGGCGGTGCTGTCCGATCGCGCGAGCAGGATGTCGAGCGGCACCACGATCGGAGGTGGTCTGCGCACGCAGTTCTGACCGACTGCCGGCACCGACGACGCGCGAGACCTGCTGATTCAGCTCCACGGGAGAGAGCGGCGGGCGCGTGAATTCGGACAACGGAATGGCAGCTCGTCGCACGCAGTTCGAACTCGAGCTTCGTGCAATCCATGGTTGACGGCGGGGGACGTGCAGCGCACCGCACATCCCCCGGCCCACAAATTTAACGATGTCAATGGAGGAGATATGTTTGAGATTGGAGGAGCAGGTCGCGGCGCGCGCAGGATCGGTCTGAGGGGCTCGCTGGCCGCAATGACCTTGTTGGGGCTGTCAGGCGGTACCGCTTACGCGCAAAGCAGCGTGACATTGTATGGCTCGCTGGACGGCGGCCTGCGCAATGTCGTGAACGGCACGAAGGCAGGCGGTGCGGCGTTGACGATGGCGTCGAACGGCGTCTACAGATCGAATCGCTGGGGTTTTCAGGGCATCGAGGACCTGGGCGGTGGATACTACGCGCGCTTCGATCTGGAAGCGGGCTACATTCTCTCGACAGGCGCCAACAGCAGCACGACCAACCAGTTGTTTCAGCGTAACTCGACGGTCGGGTTTGGCGGCCCATTCGGCCAGGTCGACATCGGCCATCAGTTCACGCTGCAACACCGGCTGATCAGGGACTTCGAGCCATTCAACCTGCGCTATCTGGGCATTACCGAAGCGGCGGCGGTTTCGGGCGGCACCAGCGGCCGCGACGACAACGCGATCCACTATCACGGCGACTTCGGTCCGTGGACGGCACGCGCGGTTTATGCACCTGGCGGCATTGCAGGCAGTCTGGCTAGCGGCACCATGCTCGCGGGCGGCCTGAACTACCACACCCAGATGTTCAAGTTCGGCGCAGGCTATACGCACCGCTCGAACCCGTTTTCGACCACAGCGACCACGACCCCGTATTTTGCCAACGATCAATACACCGCGGGCGGTGCCGTGACGCTCGGTCCCGTTGATGTGATGGGGGGTTATTCGCTCGCCACACAAGCCGTTCCGTCCACGGTGCACGGCGAGACGCGCAATCAATACCTGTGGGGAGGTTTCCGCTATCAGGCCTCGACGTTCTTCAACGTAACGGCCGCGTATTACGACAACATGAACGCGACGGCCGGCGTGGACGGCAGAAAGGACGTCGCCATTCTGGGCATCACCTATGCGCTATCGAAAAGGACCCTGCTTTACGCTGACATCGACTACACGCATTTCACGGGTGGCTACGTCACCAATGCAACGCTGAACCCGTCCGGGCATGGCAAGCAGACGGGCGTCTCGTTCGGTATGAACCATGATTTCTAAGCACCGCTAACACACGCTGAACGTGAGGCGGGCAGGCATCTGGTACCCGCGGGTACGTGCAACGCGTGCTTGAAGGCGTGACTGATGTTTGCCGGTGAGGGGGCGTCGAACGCGCCCCCTCACCGCTACGAGTCGCCGCGCTTCGCAACCGGATCAAATCGGCGCCGCAATCGAAGTCGGATATAGCAGCGTATCCGTCACGCAAACCCGGCTTTCAAACAGGAACCGGTGATCGTCGACCACGACGCGGTCGATATAGCGCCCTGACATCACGATTTCCGTCATCCGGTCAAGCATCGTCTGCAGGATCAGAAAATCCGCGCCGACGCGGTAGCCGTCGCCATCCGCCCGAACCGACATGCCACTGACGATGTGTCGCAGCGCTCGCGGCTGCGAGATCGTCGTCTCCGATGTCGTGAACGCCCGGTCGTCGATCATGCCCTTGCCGTCGCAGTAGATGATCGCAATCGGCAGTCCGCGCTCATGGTTTTCTCTGGTCGTCAGCCGGTACTCGGCGTGGGGGGTGAAGCAATCGGCCCAGTCCTCGTAGCGGCCCTCGTCGAGCGCTGCGCTGTACGCCGCGTATAGATCCATGATGCCAAAGCGTATCTCCGCCGAAACGGCCTGCACGCGTTGATAAGTCAACGTACTCATAATCCCATCACCTTGCGATAGTGTTGGTACAGGCCGCGTACGGCCACCTCGGTAATCGTATGATCGTGGTCCTCGACCGTGCGTCCGGCCATCTCCGCCACGCCCGCGCGGTCGTTGTAGGGCGTCACGCCCTCTTGGGACATCACCATGACTTCGCTGTCGTCAACCGACACGAAGCCCGCCGGCCCCATCAGGTTCGCCTGGCGGATCCGGTGTGCGCGCATCCCCGGTGTATCGTCCGCGTAGCCGAAGAATGTCCAGTGCAGGTCGTGGCTGCCCGGTCCGCGCGGCACCAGATGGCGCATCGCAAGCGTGTTCGATTGCTGCTGGATGATCAGGTTCGGCCAGAATGTGCACATTACCGCAGTCACGTCGCCCGGATATTCGCGGATCAGGTCGAGCACGCGCGTATCCTTTAGCTGCATGTCGCTGCGCAGCGTCTGCCGCATTTCATGTGCGGCCACTTCGTCGAGCTTGCCGCCGCGCCGGTTGATCATCGCGCAGTGGCGTCCGGTCTCATCCATCTCGATTGCCGACTCCGCATCCATCCGGAAGAGGCCAAACGTCACGAAAAAGACGTGCAGCAGGCTCGCGTGATACGGATCCTTCAGATTCTCGAACATGAACTTCCAGTTGCCGTCGATCCGCTGCCGCATGTAGCCGAGCAGTTCGAGCTTGCGCCCGTCGAACACACGGTCGAAATACGACAGCATGCGCGGGCCGAGATAGTCTTCGAACGACTCGACGCCCGCGTCGAACGACGCAAAGATCGCCCCGTTGCGCACGTTCACCGCCAGCGGCTGGGCGCGATGCTGGCTCAGATCGAAGTCCGCCGGCATGCCACCCTTGCCCTTGTAGCCGCGGCGGAAGGGCAGGCCGGTGACGTTGCCCTTCAGGTCGTAGCTCCAGTGGTGGTACGGGCACGTGAACGACTTCGTGTTGCCGTGCTCGCTCTGGCAGAACGCCACACCACGATGCGCGCAACTGTTGCTGAATGCATTGACGCTACCATCGGTGTCGCGAACGACGACGATCGGTAGGTCGCCGACGAAGCTGCGCTTGAAATCGCCCGGGTTCGGAATCTCGCATTCGAGCGCGACGTAGGCCCAGTTCGGTCCGCGGAAGATCCGCTCCTGTTCGCGGCGATAGATCGCCTCGTCCGTATAGACCCAGAACGGAATGCGCGAGCAGCCGCCGTCGGGCCAGACATAGTCGGGCGTGGCGTGATCGCCGGCGCCGGTAGCGGCCGTGGTGCGCCTGGCCCATTTGATTTCGGTCTCCATATCTCATCTCCACAAAATAGGAATGCAATGCGAGCTGAACCCACGCGCGAGGCGTGCGGGTGCAGCCCGGTTCAGTCGCGCAGCAGTCTGGGAAGCGGCCGCGCCATATCGCCAATTTCCGCGCAGTCGATGCGCTGCTGCGTATCGATCAGTCGTTTGACGTTGCGCCGCTCGCGTCCCGCGTTCATCAGCACTGCGCCGCGAATCGTGCTGTCGGCGACGAAGAACGCGCACCATGAAGGCGCTGCGACGTCTCCCCGCATCACGACGACGTCGTCGGTCGTGCGGCCACCCAGCATCTGGATGTTGCGGTCGTATTGGTCGGTCCAGAACCATGGCGCAGTGGCGGCATCAGGGGCGATGCCCGCAATCGTCTTCGCGGCGGCCTGAGCCTGCAGCTCGGCGTTTTCCCACGATTCGACGCGCACTGATTCGCCCAGCCAGTGCGTGCGTTGTCGCGTGACATCGCCAACGGCGTAGACCGAGGGCAGCGACGTGCGCGCCTGTGCGTCGACAAGCACGCCGTCGGCGCATTCGGCGCCTGCCGTGCGGGCGAGTTCGTCGTTCGCTACCGCGCCGATCGCTACGACAACGACATCGGCCGCGAGCAACGTACCGTCTCCGAGCCTGACCGCCTCGACACAGGCATGCCCTTCGAGCGCGGCAACTGTCACGCCGGTGCGAACGTCGACCTGATGCGTGCGATGCAGGTCCGACAGAAACTGACCCAGAAAGCCGCCGAAAATCCGCGGCAACAGCTTGCTGCTGCTTTCGAGCACGGTAACGGCACAGTGTCGTGCGATGGCCGTAGCCGCGATTTCGAGTCCGAGAAAGCCACCGCCGATCACGACGACTTTCGCGCCGGCCGTGAGCCGTGCCGACAGGTTCGTGCTGTCGCCGATCGTACGCAGCGTCAACACGCCATCGAGCGTCGCGCCCGGCACCACAAGCGGCCGAGGTCGCACACCGGTTGCAAGCACGAGATCATCGTAGGCAAGCGATTCGCCGTGAGCGAGCGAGACCTGTTTTGCACGCCAGTCGAACCCGGTGACATGCACGCCGGCACGCAGCGCTATCCGGTGCTCCTCGTACCAGGTGTGCGGAAAGATGGTCGCTTTTGACGGCGAACCGCCGTTCAGCACTTCCTTCGACAGCGGCGGCCGCTCATACGGCAGCTCCTGTTCTTCACCGAGCAGTATGATGTCGGCGGCCTCGTTCAGCCGGCGCAGCGCTGTGGCGGTTCTCGCGCCGGCCTGTCCCGCACCGACGATGACGGTTCGCCCGCTCATGTCGTCACCCGCTGCACGAACCCGAATGACGGCCGGCCGCCTGTAGCGTCATTCGACATTGACAAGAACCTCATCGCCTTCGATGCGCACTGCGAACGTCTGCAGGTCGACGTCCACCGGCCCCGACAAGGCCTTGCCGGTCCGCACGTCGAATAGCCCCTGGTGCATTGGGCATTCGATCTTGCCGTCTTCGAGGTAACCGTCGGACAGGCACGCGTGCGCATGCGTACAGATATCGTGCGTGGCGAAGAATTCGCCGTCGAGGTTGTACAGTGCAACGGGAATGTTTTCGATGCGGCACGCCTTGACGGTGCCGGACGGGACGTCGGCAACATGCGCCATCGGTTTCCATGTCATCAGATCAGTCTCCTCATGGTGGGTACGAAGCCGGCGAGACCGGCATCGCTTCATACGGGGACGCTGCAATCCAGTATTGACCACATCGTCCGTTGACGATCCGTATTCTGCGTGAGCGGGTTATGACCCGCGTCGCTATTTCTTTGACTGAGCATTCGCCGTTCGCGAACGCTCGCAGCACACCTGGCTGGATCACGGATATCCGCATCGTGTGGTAACGTCGCCGCGATACCGGGATTCGCGCCAGTGGCAGCGCACCGGTTTTGGCGACGGTTTGCCGGCGCGTGCGCGGCCGAGGCCGAAGACGCAACGGAGCCGCTCCGCCAGCAATACGATGGAGACACCATGCGGTTCGATCTGACCGATTTGAGGTTATTCGCGGCTGTTGCCGCGTGCGGAAACATCACCAAAGCGGCGGAGAGCCTGCCGATTGCCGTGGCGGCGGCGAGTTCGCGCATTCGCGCACTGGAGGAATCCGTCGCCGCGACGCTGTTGTCGCGCCACAGCCGTGGCGTCGAGCTGACGCCGGCCGGCGAAGTGTTCCTGCAACATACGATCACGATGTTGCGGGAAACGACGAAGCTACGTCACGATCTGTCGCAGTTCGGCGAAGGTATGCGAGGCAACATCCGGCTTTTTGCCAACACAAATGCCATCCACGAATTCCTGCCCGCGTTGCTTGCGCGATTCCTCGCGGACAACCCCAAAATCAATGTCGACGTCCAGGAACATACCAGTCCGGAAACCGTGCGCGCGGTCGACGAAGGCAGCGCGGATCTCGGCATCATCGTCGGGCTCGTGAACACCCGGAAACTCGCAGTGGTGCCGTTTCGCGACGACAGATTTGTTGTCATCGTCCCGGATAATCATGCGCTTGCCCGTGAGCACGCGATTCGTTTTCATCAGGTGCTGGAGTGGAATTACATCGGGCTGAACGAGCGCTCATCCCATCAGCAATACGTATCGAAGACTGCGCTGCTGCTGGGCCAGAGCATTCTGCTGCGCACGCAGGTCGAAAGCTTCGAGGCGGTCTGTCATATGGTGGCGGCGGGCGTCGGCGTATCGATCGTACCTGAATCGACAACGCGCCGGCTGCGAGATACGCTGCCTTTTTCCGTCGTCGAGCTCGACGAGCAATGGTCGAGCCGCGAACTGAAACTCGTCTCGCGCACGCAGGAAACCTTGGCGGCGCCTGTGCACAAGCTGTTTGATGCGCTCGCGCTGGGTGTTCGCTAGCGCAGACCGATAACCGGCACGGGCTGGCTCGGACAGACCAGACAACGCCGGCCGTTCGTTGCCATGAGGCTGAAAATGCTCGACCTAAGATTATTGAAAACCTTCGTGACGGTGGGAAAGCTCCTTCATTTCGGCCGGGCGGCAGAGGCGCTCCATTCAACACAACCCGGGGTCACGCAACATATCGCCCGCCTCGAGGAGCAGCTAGGCGTTGAGCTTCTGCGTCGCAACAAGCGAAGCGTTGCGTTGACCGAAGCCGGCGTCAACCTGCTGAGGCACGCGACGGAAATACTGTCGCTCGCGGAGCGCATGCAGGACGAAGCGAAAGCGATAGGCGAGGGGTTTGGCGGGCAACTGTCTATCGGTCTGTCGTCTGTGATCGTGCACAGCGAGATACCAGAGCAGATCGCAGCGTTCCGGCGTGCGCATCCGCTGATCGACGTCAAGCCGACCGTCGACAGCGCTGACCGGTTATATGAAATGCTCGACGCGTCGTTGATCGACGCAATGGTCACTACGCTGCCGTCTACCGACGACGCGCTGAGCATCGTCCAACTGAAATCCTATATTTCCATGGGTGTCGCATTGCTGGCGACGCACCCCCTGGCGAATCGCCGCACTTTGTCGGTTGCCGATCTGCACGACGAACCTTTCTACACAGTGCCTCGCGACAAGCATGCCGAAGTCTACGATGGTCTGATTACCGTCCTGCGCAAGCGCGGTCATACTCCGCGCTTTGCCGGCCACGACGTCTCCTTCATGAACCTGCTGGCGCGCGTTGCGATGGGCGACGGCGTCGCACTGGTGCCGACCCTCTATTCCAGCATAGCCACGCGCGCGGTTAGCGTGGTTCCGCTCAGCGACAAATCGCTCGCTACCCTGAAGATCTACCTTGTGTTCCGGCGTGACAACCGCCGCCTCGCTGTCGAGCAGTTCGCGAATTCCCTGAATCAGCCAGCCGGCTAGCCCCCTCGGTAATAAAATTCCATTATTAAACGGCGCCAAATGATAATTGGCGCCGCTTTTCCGGTGCGTTCAACATTCTGACTATCGATTCGCGTCCACGCGGCAGGCGGAACAGGCCGGCGCCGATGGGCCATTCAGCTCAGAATGGCCGAGATGGAATTTATTCGCTGTGGGAAGTTATATCCGGGGATCGCTCACAAGGTATCGCCGCGCTCAAAGGCACGCCGGCCGGCGCGACATACTCCGACTGCGTGCGCGTGAATCTGCCTGATCATACATTGCTGTTTATCTCCGGTAAGACCGGCACGAAGCATGGAGAGCTCGCAGGCCGTACGATGCGCGAGCAGGCTACCCAGGTACTGCTCAACATTGCCGATACCCTGCGGGAGCAGGGCGGCAGTCTCGCCGACGGCCTCGATACGCTGCGTACGTGCATTGTTGCGTCGGTGCAAAGTTGAGCTTTTACTTTTCAGGAAGAACGGACATGGTTATTGAAATTATCCCGGGCGCCAATACGCTTGCCGACTGGTACGCCGTCTATGCAGAGGGGGCGACGGTTGCGCTAGGCGAGCTCGCGCGCGCGAACGTGCAGCGATCGGCGGGGCTGGTCGATGCGATGATTGCGAAGGGCGCTCCGGTCTACGGCGTCAACACGGGGTTCGGCAAACTGTCGCACCGTCGTATCGACGCCGCTGACCTGACCACGCTGCAGGAAAATCTGGTGTTGTCGCATACGGTCGGCGTGGGCGATCCGCTGCCGGAAGGCATCGTGCGCATGGTCATCGCGCTGAAACTTGCTGCGCTGTCGCTCGGCGCATCCGGCGTGCGTACCGAGGTGGTCGCGATGCTCGAACAGATGCTCGCGCGTGGCGTGATTCCGGTCTTGCCGAGTCAAGGGTCGGTTGGCGCTTCGGGCGATCTCGCGCCGCTCGCGCATCTGTCGGCCGTCATGATCGGCAAGGGGCGCGCGACTTTTGGCAACGAGGTATTGCCGGGCGCACAGGCACTTGAGCGCGCCGGCTTGAGTCCGATCCGCTTCGGTCCCAAGGAAGGTCTCGCGATGCTCAATGGCACGCAGGTGTCGACGGCGATCTGCCTTGCCGGGCTATTCGAAATCTGGCGCGTATTCCAAAGCTCGCTCGCTGTCTCGGCGTTGACGTGCGAGGGCGCGCTGGGATCGACCGCGCCGCTTGATCCACGCATTCACGCGCTGAAACCGCATCGTGGACAGATCGCTGTGGCGGCGACCCTGCGCGCCTTGCTTGCCGGCGGCGATTTCCGCGCGCTGCAGCAGACCAATGGCCGGCTGCAGGACCCATACAGTCTTCGCTGCGTGCCGCAGGTGATGGGTGCGTGCTACGAAGTGTTCCGCTTCGCGTGCTCGATGCTGGAAACCGAGGCACGCAGCGCGTCTGACAATCCACTCGTTTTTGCTGAGAACGGGGATGTCATTTCAGGCGGCAACTTCCATGCGGAACCGGTGGCCTTCGTTGCGGATATGCTCGCGAACGTCACTGCTGAAATCGGCGGCATGTCCGAGCGGCGTATTGCCTTCATGCTCGACGCGAGCATGAGCGGCCTGCCTGCATTCCTGACCGGTAGCAGCGGTCTGACTTCCGGCTTTATGAGTTTGCAGATCACGGCTGCGGCGCTGGTTGCCGAGAACCGTCAGCGTTCACATCCGGCTTCGGTAGAGAGCGTGCCGACCGTCGGCAACCAGGAAGACTACGTGTCTATGGCGACGCATGGCGCGCGGCGCTTGCTGGACATGTCGCGCAACGCAGGCGCTATCGTCGCGATCGAACTCCTTGCGGCCGTCGAGGCGATGGATAGCCACGGCGCACTACGTTCGACGTCGAAGCTGGAATCGCTACGCGCGGCAGTCCGCGCACGCGTGCCGTCGATGGCAACCGACTGGGAGTTTTCAGAAGCGATCGAGGCCGCGCAGTCGCTAGTGACGAGCGGACATATCGTGACGCTCGCCGCGCTTGCGCCGGCGCCGTTTCTTGACGAACTGGCCTGACACGCGCGAAACGCGAACGGCCGTCTATGCGGCCCGTCTGGAAGGAGAAAACGCTCATGTCCCCGACAATCTGCGGGCTGACCGCCTGCGCCCGTTCACCGGCGACGAGTATCTGGCGTCGCTGTGAGACGACCGTCACGTTTATATCCGCGGTGCGCGCGTCGTCGACGTCACCGTCGGTTTGCGGCACGCGTTCCAAGAGCATAGCCCCTCAAGACAGTGCGCACGGCCGTTTGCCCGACTGACATAAGGCAAACGGCCATGTCCGAAGATGCCTTGCCACGTTTACCGGATGGGACTTGCTGATGAAGCGCCCGGACTATGGCCTGCAGCGGCGAGAATCAAATTAGCGATTTCCTGTGGGTGAGATACGAGTGAAAGGTGGCCCGCGTCGAGTTCCACCGTCGTCGCGTTCATGCGTTTCGCAAGAAACGCTTCCAGGTCAGGAGAAATCGTTTGATCGAATCGGGATACCGCGTACCAGCTTGGCTTGACATGCCAGGCTGCCATTGTTGTGCGCTCACCGAATAGTGATGCTGCCGTAGGCCATTGCGCGGCGTAGAGCGTTTTCGCTCGTTCCGGGGTGACGCCATTTGCGAAATATTTCAGGAAGGAATCCTCAGATATCACCGTTTGTCCGTCGTGGTTCTGGACACCGGCTCGGACCGGCATGGTGGGGAACTTGCCGGAGAGGGCGACAAAGTCCTCATTTGCGTCCGGTGCGCGAGCGGCGACGTATACAAGCGCCGATACTTTCGGGTCCGTTCCCACGTCACTGACAACTGTGCCACCCCACGAGTGTCCGACGAGCACGGTAGGGCCATCTTGCTGGGCAAGTGCAAGACGTGTCGCAGCGTCTGACTCGGATAGCGATGACAAGGGATTTTGCACAGCGGTCACGTGCATGCCAGCCGCCTGCAGACGCGAAATTACCTCACTCCAACTGGAGCCGTCAGCCCAGGCGCCGTGCACCAAAACCACATTGTTTGCCACGACCGGCTTGCTGCTCTGCGCGAATGCCTGAGCGGAAAAGAGCGACGCGGCAACCGCGGCGAGGAAGATCGTTTTCACGGCATTGAATCCTTTCATGTTTAACTCTATAGATGAGGCATTGATGGACCTGCGGCGTCTCGCTCTTAGATACAGCCAGGACGTCTGCATAATTTGAGGCGAGCCTCTGAGGGGCGAACACACCGTTTGCGGTTCTATTCCGGGAGAGGTAATTATTTGTTTGATGTGTGCTGAGGCGACGCACTGCGACGTTTTCAGAAAGGTACGCGGACGTCGTCGGATGGAGCAGCGATGGCCCATCGACCAACGTTACCGGTGCAAATAGGTTCAGCGAATCAGTTGAAGTATTTAGCGTGACAAACTGATGGCCGGTGATGAGCAAGCGCAAAGATCTGGAGGGGATGTTCGGTGGGCGGCATCTCGATCGGGGGATCATCATTCTCTGCGTACGCTAGTACCTTCGCTACAAGCTCAGTCTGCGTGGTCTGGTCAAGATGATGCGACGCATTCGCAAGGGGCAGTTCTATTTCTCCGTCCCCGCACTCAAGGGCGCCGCTGCGCCTTCCGTCTGGAACGCTGTCCTTTTCAATTGATAAGGCATCCTCATATATGGATAATTTCTCGGCCTATCCACCTATTTGCACCAGGGCCGTGTAAAGAGCGTTTAGGCTGGGCCGTGAGCACCGGAGCGAGCGCATTCGGACAGCATCGAGATGGAACGGCTGGCCTTGCGCAGCGCTAGTCGGGGCGTCAACGCGTGAGATCGCGCGCCGGGCCCGCTTTATCTCCTGCGTTGCGCTTGCGAATCCCAGTACCCGATGACGCGGTTGAGCCATCGCTTGACTAACCTAATGACATTAGGTTAAATTTTATTGTCATTAGGTGGATGCGATGAAGATCGATATAACGCGAATTTGTGCTGAGGCGGGCGCGCTCGCCAACCGGAACGGGCTGGAAGGTCTCTCCATGAGTGGTCTGGCAGAGGCACTCAAGGTGCGAACGCCCTCTCTCTACTCCCATGTCTGCGGCATCGCAGACGTTCGCCGCATCCTTGCTCTGCACGGTTTGGCTGAACTGGAGCGTGGGGCGGCGCGATCCACAGTTGGCAAGTCAGGTCCGGAAGCTTTGCGGGCCCTGCTTACTGGGTATCGTGACTGGGCGGGCAGGAATCCTGGAATTTACGAGGCGACGATCCCCACGCCAGACCCCTCCGACGTCGAATGGCGAGCGGCGGTGGACCGGTTGATCGAAACGTGCGCGGCTGCGATTCAAAGCTACGGCCTGCATGGTGACGAGTCGACTCACGCGCTCAGGGGACTGAGAAGCGTCGTCCACGGCTTCGTTTCGCTGGAGGCGGCGGGCGCGATGCGGGGCGCCGTCGAGCGTGACGCCAGCTTTGCCTGGCTCGTCGAGTCCTTCCTGCTGGCGATGGAGGACATGGCCAGCCGGGCGCGGCGCGCACGGGGCGAGGACCGGTTGCCGGCAAGCTCTCAGCGCGACTAGCTCATCTCGGGGCGCGGCATCTGGTGTTTCGCGCCCCGCCTGAACAACAGTTCCCATTGGTGAATCTATGAGATTAATTGCTTTGTTCTTCGTCGGCGCGTTGCTGTGCAACTGCATCCCACACCTGGTGGCTGGCCTGCAGGGTTCGAAGTTTCCAACTCCCTTCGCCAGGCCGCGAGGCGTCGGAGAGTCCTCGCCGTTGGTTAACTTCGTCTGGGGAGCCGCCAACCTTCTCACAGGCCTGACCATCCTTGCGCGCCGCCCGCTGCAACTCGGCGCCAACTTCCAGTGCCTGGCGCTGGCGGCCGGTGCTCTGCTGCTCGGAGTCTACCTGTCCCGACGTTTCGGAAGGGTCCGTGCGCAACGCCGGGCCGCGCCCTGAGTGGCCCTCCCCACGCCGTCAATCCAATTGTCGAAATAGAGCGCAAGCATGCTGTCGCCTGAACACATTCTGATGCACACCCCCACCTGGGTGGTCCTGGTCCTGGCCTACCTGCTCTGGCAAGGCGTCCAGTCCCTGCGCCAGCGGACTCTGCCGCTCTGGCGGGTCCTGGTGGTGCCGGCGCTGTTCATTGCCTCGGGCGTGTCGCGGATCTTTGGGAGCGACTCCGGCGGAATCAGCGCGCTCCTGCTTTGGGCCGCCGCACTCGCCGTGTTCATGCCCCTGGCGTTCATTAGAGGACCCAGACTGCTCGCCGTCGACCGGCGCAGCGGTGAAGTGACCCGGCCGGGCAGCCCAGTTCCGCTTGTTCGCAACGTGTTGGTGTTTATCCTGCAATATGCCGCTGCCCTCATGACCCGGGGCGGGATGCACGGCTCCGATGAGGCCGCGCTCGCCTCACACGTCATCTCTGGCGCGACTGCGGGCTATTTCATCGGCTGGATGATCGTGGCGCTACGTCATTACTTCACCGAGCCAGAACCTGCTAGCGCTGCCCCGGCGCCCACCGATGTTTCCACTCCGGTAACGCGTCGGACACGGCCAAGTACTTCTGAACAGGAAGAGGGCACTCTGAAATGAATCGGATAGTCGCACGGATCCATCTCGCCGCGGTTGGCGGCCTCGCGCTGGCGCTCGGGGCCTGCTCCACCGCCAAGGTAACGTCTGACGTGGCGCTGGCGTCCAACCTGAAGTTCCGGCCCGCGATGATCTATGTCGCGCATATCGATCTGCCGGACGGCGCGATCCAATCGGAAAGCCCGGCGGCTCGTCATCCCTTGCATGCCTGGCGCGAGCAGTCCCAGGCTCACTCACTCGCCGAGGACATGGAGCAGGACGTAGTCCAGGATCTTGTGAAGAAGGGTCTGGCAGCCCAACGCCTGGCGCCGGGCGAGCCTCTACCCACTCAAGGCTGGCTCGTGCGCTCGACGATTCTGCAGATGGACGAGGGCGATCGACTACGCCGGACGGTGATTGGCTTTGGTGAAGGCCAGACCAACTTGCAGGTCGCGGTCGCGATCGACAACCTCTCTGCAGGCCAGCCGCCAGTGCCCCTCTACCAAATGCAAACAGGGGCGCAGAGCGGCAAGAGCCCTGGTGCGGTCGTGACCATGAACCCGTACTCGGCCGCGGCGAAGTTCGTGCTGGCGGGGCACGACCTCGAGCACAACGTCGAAAAGACGGCGTCACAGATCGCGGACAGAGTGGTGGCCCATGTGAACGAAGCTGGCCAGACTCCACCCGCCCCCTAGGCTCTGTTTTCATTTGCTGAAATGTGCTTATACCCTGCTTTCTGCACGAGCGAGACAGGATGGTCCGAACGCTGCTGAGTGACGAAGCAGGGAAGAAAGTCGAAGCAATCGCGATGGTGAGCGAAACGGCCCAGCCATCCGCAACTTATGCAGCCGTTTCGTCGAGCTGTGTCACGGACTGAAGCTGCTATCGAGCGACATGGCGGCAATTGAGGGCAGCAAGTTCAACGCGGTGAACAGCCGCGACAGAAACTAAACAGCGGGCAAGATCGGAAAACGTTCAGCGATATCTCGATCAGATCGAGACCGCCGATCAGACCGGTCCGACAGTTCTCGACGTGAAGACCGTGCGCCTTTACGAGAGGATCGCGATCTCGCGCCAGCAGATGCGTGATCTCGGTCAGATCGATGCCCGGTTGCGGGCTCCTGGCTTGCGGAACTGATAGCCAAGGTGAAAACGGCGGTGGCTCAGAGCCCGAAACACATAGGCATCCTGAATGGTGCGGTAGGCTGACGTAGCATGAGCGATGAAACGAGCGGAGCCGCGTGGGCCGTGTGCTCCACTATTCTCGTTGCGATTTAGCAACGCTGCACGCGAGCACCTGACGATGCTGGAGCGCTGACCCGGTGCGGGTTTCCCGCCGACAACCCAACCCTCAGACCAGATACCCGATTGCGCGCAGCTATAGCCGGGGTACGCTGAGTCCGCGCGGTGATTTCCGCGCGACGTGTGTTTCTGCCGCGACGAGGTCGCGGCTTTTTTTAGGTGGCGACGGCTCGGTTCGGATCGGTGGGCGGCGTTTCTTTACACTGTTCGTCGAACGATGCCTCGCCGCATTCAGTTCGGCGTTCAGCCTTTCGACACTGGATTGAAAACTTTACACGCGAGCCCCACACAGGACACGAGTTCAGAGCAAACGCTAAGCCGGCACTTGCCGCGGCTGCAGATACTCCCGGATCAGCTCGATCAACCGGTCGTGGTCACACGGTTTGACGAAATAGGCGTCGAACCCGCAGCTTTCAGCACGCTGCCATTCCGACTGGGTCGAAAATCCAGTATGGGCGATCAGCAACATCTGCGGCGCCTCGTCGCGCAACGTTGTGGCGGTATCCCAACCGTTGCCGAGCCGCATCGACAGGTCGAGGATCGCCACCGCCGGCTGAGCGGCCCGCGCAATCCGCAATGCTTCCTGCCCGCTGTACGCGGTCAGCACCTCAAAGCCCGCATTGCGCAGAATCTGCGCGGCGGACTCGCACGCAAGCTGGTCGTCGTCGGCAATCATCAACAACCGGTTCTGCAAAGACGCAGGGCGCGGCAGGCGCCACACGGTGACTTTGGGCGCCGCTGCAAATGGGTCCATGTCTCCTTCTCCCGATGAGTCTGGCTGAGCAACGTTCGTGCCCCGCCGAGCGCCGATTGTGCCGGAAGAGTGTGGCAGAACGCTGGTGTCCGGCGCAGTTCGATCCGCCCGTGCGGCGACAGGCGGGAAAATAAATAACGGGCGGCTTCATTGTGCAGCGTATAGTGAGATGATACTCACGTATCGGGGAAACATCATGGCTGAACCTTATCCGGCCCTCTATAAGGACTTCGAAGTGCATCCGCTGGTTTTCTCGCGGGAGTTCGACAAGTTCGACGGCCACAAGCGGCACGCCGAAGGCTACGACGTCGCCGTGCGGGTCTGCCGTCCTGGGGCGATTAGCGGTTCGAAGGCGAGCCGTGTGTTTCGCCTCGTGCTTCCCGCCACGTTTTCCGATTTCGGCATCGCAAAGCGCAGCGCCAGCCAGTACGGCGCAGACATCATCGACGGCAAGATTGAAGGTGCTTCAGTCGCCGATCTTTGAGGCCAGAAAAATAATTCACATGATTGTTTGACGATTTGCCGACATCTCTATACAATCCGTTTTCTCTGACGCGGGGTGGAGCAGTCTGGCAGCTCGTCGGGCTCATAACCCGAAGGTCGTAGGTTCAAATCCTACCCCCGCAACCAGGCAGATCAAAGGGTTACAACGCATTGGCGTGTAACCCTTTTTTGCTTTTCTACGCCCGTGTAGCCCAGGTGTAACCGGCAGTGGGCAACGTTCGGCAACACCGCTGCGGCAAGCTATCTCTCAATGCGGGCCACCGCTCCGGCAGGGCGAGCAGATTGTCTGTCTTGCTCCCATCGGCAACGGTCTGGGCATACTTGATGCGCCCGTTGCCATGCACATGTACCCAGGCACCGTTCTTCTTCGGATCGCGATCAGGACACCAGACACCTTCCGTCCCGTTCGTCCCGATGCCCCGTACAACGCACAGAATCAGAATTGCCCCGTCAACTGGAAACCTAGTGTTATCCGCGACGCCGGAAAACCGGCAGGCTTATAGACCGGTGTGCCTGCAAACACGTCGTAGCTGAACGTGCCCAGTTTCGTCGGCACCGCGCCTTTCAGGCCAATGGCCGCACCGGCCAGTTGTGTGCCCGCGAGCCAGGCCGCGGACGGTCCCCAGACATGACCGTAATCGAGGCCCGCATAGAGCGCCTGGCCGGTCTCTCCGAGCGCGTATTGCAATTCGTTGCGCCAGTAGAAGCCCCGTTCCGCCGCCAGCATCGTTTCGCCGCTGAAACCGCGCACCGTGTAGCGGCTGCCGAGGCTCAGGTCATCGATATAGTTCAGCTCATCGTTTGTGTACTGGCCATGCACGGTGCCGACATAGCGCAGCGCCTGCCCGGCGAGCGCGAACGGCACCGAGAGGTTGGCATCAAGCAGCGCCATGTGAAAGCGGTACGTCGGGCCGCTGGTGGTGTCGGGCGTCGCGCCCAGCCCGCCGGTGCCCTGGCGGTAGGCAAGCGAACCGTCGAACTGTGCCGTGCCGAAGTAGTGCCGGTTGGTCAGACCCGCCTCGATGAACGTGTTGTCGCGCCGCTGCTGGGCAATCTCGATGTCTTCGATGAAGCTCGCACCGAAGCGCTTGATGAGCTGGAACTCCACACCAGTCACATCGTTCTGGCTGCGGGACAGGACGCGCTCCAGTTTCAGGCCCGCTGTCTGCGAGTTACCGCTCGCCATGAAGGTCTGGTTGACCCCGGCGATACGCTGGTAATAGGTGTTTGTGTAGCCGAACAGCGTACCGGTCCAGTAGCCCCACGGCACCGAATACGAGGCGTTCCAGCCGTGGGTGCCCAGGCTATGGTTGCCGAATTGCAGATCCTGGTTGAAGCCTGCCGTCAGGATGTCATTCAGGCCGAGCAGATTGTTTAGGCCAAGCGTCACGCTGCCGAGATAGCCGCCCGTCTCGCGCGTGCCCGAGTTGTCCGCTGACATGACGAGCGACCACGGTTTTGAACGCTTCACGGTGACCAGCACGTTGCTCTCGCCTGGGACATCACCCGGTGCGATCTGCATCGTCGCATCCTGGTTCGGTACGCGCTTCATCTGCTCGATGCCCTGTTCCAGATCGCGAACGTTCAGCAGATCGCCGCCTCGCGCCGGGAAGGCGGTCTTCCATGTTCCCCATATCGAAGGATCCGCGAAGCTGATATTGCGCACGATACCGGGCACGAGCGCGAACGTGAGGGTTCCGGTCGCCAGGTCTTGAGGTTGCAGGAGGACGCGTGTCGTGACATAGCCGCGGGCGAGAATTGCCTGCTGCAATCCTTTTGTGAGCACGTCGATGCCTTCCTTGCCGACGCAGTGCCCCTGGTAGTGGTCGAGCCATTCGCGGGCGAAAGCGAACGGGTCTTGCGGCAAGGCTGACGCGCCTTTCGTTCGCGTGGTTGCTGGTAGTGTTTTGGGCACGTCCAGCACGAAGCGGTTGATGCTGAAGCACAGCGACTCGTGAGGCAGTACGGGATACGCTTCGAGCTTCGGCAGGTCAGAGCGCACGGCGGGCGCCGACACCGCAGCCTCGCGCTGCTGCGCGTCGCGTTGCTGCTGGATCTGCTGCTTCTGCTGGGCGTTGGCGTGCTCGGCTGCCGCTGCCCCGCTGTGGGCTGGTGCCTGCTGCGCGTGGGCGAGCGATACCAGGGCTGTAAGCGGCAGTAGAGCGAGCCGCTGTCTGATTTTCATTGTTGATTGAATCCCTGATTCGGGTTGTCGCGTGGCAAACCGCCTTTGGTAGCCGCCGCTACATCGGCTTTTCTGTTGTTAGAAGCGCTCTCGCTTCGCTGCTCGTCGTTTCCTGAGAACCGTGTAGGTCAACCTGATTGCCTCGAACGCGAGTGCGAAGCCGAAGGCGATTTTGAAAACGAACAGGATCGCGCCGTGACGCTCTATCTGATGCGCCGACATCGGTGTCAGGCTCGAATGTGTAGATGTCCAGGTAACGGCGTCTGGAAGGTATTTCATCCCGAGATAGACAAGCGCGATTCCAATAACCCGCGTTAGCGTCCCTTGCCAGCCGCTATCAAGAATCAGCCGATCAATGTTAAAACTGTTCATTTCGGTGTCTGTTTTCCTGGAACAAAGGATGATGTGCCAGAGGCTATACCGCCAATTGTGGCGCCTGACAAACCCGGTATAGGATTTACAACCCGTGGCTGTAACAGCGCGGGAACAGTAGAGTTAAAGTTCTCGTAGACATATGGTTTCATTGCATTTGCCAATCCTGCTGTCGTAACGGCCCCAACAAAATACCCTCCCGCGCCTGCCAAGGCACCTAAGGCCGACGAATAAGCGGCACTATTCGACTCTCCATAGAAAGCATTGTTGAACGCCGTGTTGATGCCTGCTCCGGTTGCTCCCAAAAGCATATTGTTGAAGAAGCCTACGCTGGCTCCGATCGAACCAGTGACCGCGCCCGTTGCTGCGGCAAATGCCGATTCAGCGGGGCGGATCACACCTGATTGGGCATACTGTCCCGCGGCATCCATGCCACCACCGGCAGTGGCTCCGATGACCGCGTAACCCATTCCTCCCACGGCAGTCGCAACGGGACCGCCCGCAATCAGTACGCCACCGGTTGCTGCTGCGATAACCCCACCGCCCATGAGGTTGCGATTCGCCTGTTCTCTGTTCACGCTATCGGTGATGCTTGCTGACGACGGATTGTTCGGCCCGACGCCATTCGCGTAGTACCCCGCATACATATTCGCATTAGCCTTCTGCTCGGGTGTCGCATAGAACATATAGCCCGGTCCGCTGTTGCCATCGGCTGGCAACATGCCGTGCGCTTGGCTCAAGAAGTCGCTCGCGCGCTGATTCCATGTGCCTGGCGAACCGTTCTGCACTTGCAGATTGGCTTGCGTTGTCAATTCGTCATGTGCCTGTTCTGCCGTCAGACCATATTTCCTCGCATACGCCGCTTCCTTCTCACTGATCCACTTCTTCTCCTGCGGATGCAACTGCCTGTTGTAACGGTCGACGTTATACCCCGAGGTTGCACCAGCATTTCCACCAATCGCCCCTCCTGCTGCGGTCGCAATCGCGTTCGTGATGATGTTGCCAAGCGCGGCGTTCGCGTCGGCATTGCCAGTCGGGTCCGCACCCGCAATCGCGCCGTTCAGTTCGTTCAGCTTACCCGCAGCGATAGAGGCGATAGCCGCGCCCGCAGCGCCTCCGACCGCATTACCGCCCGCGAGCCCGGTCACGATAGCCGCACCCGCCGCCTGCATCGCTGCGCGCGCCGTGCCGCCTTCCGCCCATGCCGGATCGTTCGTTTCCTTGTACTTCTCGCTCGCATAGTCGCCAATGCGCCGCGAGACCGTTTCGCCCGCCGCGCTCGCCGCCGCCATCATGTCTGCCTGCCGGTCGAGCAGGTTGCTCACGTCCGGCAGCTTCGCCACCGTGCCGTTCGTGTCCGACGTGTCCCGGTTCAGGCTCGCGATATCCTGCGTCTGATTCGCCTGGTCAGTGACGTTGATCGTGCCTGCGCTGATGCCGCTTTTCGTGGTCGCGCTATCACTGCCGCTATCGTTCTGGCTCAACATCGGTGCACCGCCGCCCGCGTTCTTGCCCGATGTGGCGCCATGCGTGCTGTAATTCGCACCTCCGTCGCCGGTCGTCACGCCCGCGCTGAAGCCACCCGTATGCGCGTCGTAGCTCGACGAGTTCTCTATATCGGAGAACGTCAGCGTGCCCGTGGACAGGTTGTTCTTCGACGCATCCGCATCGCTGGCGATCACCGCACCCTTGAGGTCCGTATTCCCCTTGACGCTGATGTTGAACCCACCGTCACCGGCCTGGATGCCGGCCTGTTCGTTCACGCCCGCATAGCTGCCGTTCGCATTCGCATTGGTGTGACTGCCGCTCGCGCTGCCGCCGCCCTGGCTGATGGCAAAGCCACCGCCCGAGCTTTCCTGATGCGCGGCACTCGACATCGTGTCCTGCACGCTCGCGATGTTCAGGTTGCCGCCGACGCTGGCGTTCACCTGATTGCCGCTTACGTTCGCGCCGATGATGTTGGTATCGCCACCCGAAATGATGGTCGCGGTGTTCGCCGCCGTCACATGCGTGTTGTTCTGCATCGCCGCGTCGCTGTTCGCATCGCCGTGTGCTTGCGCCATCGACGCGGATACGCCGAAGCCCTGCGTTCCGTACGAGACGCCCACGCTCGCGCTGCTCGATTCGTTGCTGCTGCGCGTCGAACCGGTATCGGTCGTGTTCACGAGATTGACCTGGTTCTTCGCTGCCAGGATCACGTCGTTCGCGTTCACGTTCGAACCTGCAATCGTCAGGTTGCCGCTCCCCGGCGTCCCGTCTCCGGTCGCCACAAATGCTGCGGTGCCGCCCGCCGTCACGTTTGAACCCCGGTTCGTGGCGGAGTCTTCCGTGAACGTGCTTTTCGAATGGCTCGTCCCGTAGCTCAGTTCGATTTTCCCTTCGGGCTTCTGTCCGCTCGCGAGCGCTCCCAATGCCTGGTCGCCTGCACCGAGTGCGTCATAGGCGCCGCTTGCCGCCGCCATCCCGTGCAGTGCCGCCGCGCGGTCGTCCTGACTCTGGTCCGTTGCCTTCGACTGCTGCACGGTGTTCTGCAACGCATCGAGCACCGGAGCCTTGACCGCGAGCGTGAAACCACTCTGTTTCACTTCGTGGGTCTCGTCATGATGCTGGCTGTTAGTCGCCGCATCGATCGTCACGTTCGCGCCCACGCCGGTCATCTTCTGCGCCGCAACCAGGTCGCTGCCCGTTACATGAAGGTCGTTGCCGGCGTTCAGGCTCACACTACCGTTGAGACTCCCCACGAGACTACCGTTCTGCGTGACCGAGCTGTCGTGCGTCGTGTCCTTCTGATTGAGGCTACCGTACGAGATGCCCGCACCGCCCGTGCTGCCGAGACCTGAATGCGTCTCCTCGTGGAACGTGCTGCTCTGGCTCGTGTCCTGTGAAGTGGTGATGGTCAGGTTGTTCGCTGCCGCGAGCGTTATGTCATGCGTGGCCGCAACCGTCGAACCCGCGATCGTCAGGTCATGGCCCGCGCTTGCCGTCACCGTCTCGCCCGCCACGGTCGAACCGTTTGCGATGACCTGATGCGACGCTGTGGCATCGGTCTGCGTTTCCTTCGAGAGGACGCCCGAATGACTGCTGTGCGACCAGCTCTGCGCGTCGTGCGTCTCCGTCACTGCGCCGATGTTGATATCGCCCGTCGAAACGAGATTCGTCGCACCCGTGTCCGCCGTCACACTGGAACCGAGCACGGACAGCATACCCATGCCGTTCTGGCCTGCCGCAAGAGTCGCGTTGCCGCCCGCGCTCACGATGCTGCCCAGGACCGTCTCGTCGTAGGTCGAATCGGCATGCTGATAGAGCGAGCCGCCCATCGACTGCCCGCTGTACGACGCCGTATCCTTCGCTGCTGTCACGCTCAGGTTGCGGCCTGCGGCGAGCGTCGCATCACCGCTTGCCGCAACCATTGAGCCGGTCAGCGTGACATCGCGGCCGGCGAGCGCCGTCGCGTTGCCGTCCGCCGCAATCGCGCTGCCGACGTTGACGGTCTGCCGCTGGTGTCCGCCGTTCAGCCCGTCTGTGGTTCCCGCGTCCTGCGTGAAGTCGAGCGCAACCGTTCCGGCGTTGATGTCGCGCGCCGCCGCCACGGTCGTGTCGCCCTGCGACGTGATGAGCGAACCGTTCAGGTTCACGTCGCGGCCTGCCATGGCGGTCGTGCTGTGCGTGCCGGAAATGGTCGCCACCGACGCCACCGCCATGCCGCTCGCGTCCGAGCGGAACCCGCCATTGCCGCTGCTCACGTTCGCCCGCTGCGTCACCGATACGTTGTTGATGTCGCGACCCGCGCTCACCACCGTATCGACGCCGCCAATGCGCCCGCCGAGGTTCGTGACGTCCTGCACGGCGACGACCGCCGTCGTGCCGCCGCTGCCGATCACGCCCCGGTTGACGATGTTGTTGCCGATCACCGTGGTCGCCACGTCGCCCGCGACATGCCCGCTGTTGCTCACGTTGCCCGTGGCGTTCAGGTTCACGCTGTTACCTGCCACCAGTGCGCCGCTGTCCTGCAGGTCCACCGTGCTCGACTGGGCGAGATACAGCTTCGGCACGAGCACGGTCTGCTGCGTGCCGTCGGGCAGCGTCACGGTCTGGCTCACGAGCCATACCATGTCGGTGGTGAGCTGCGCCATCTGCGCGTCGGTCAGGCCGACGCCCACGGTCAGGCTGAACGCCTGCGCATACCGGACACCGTTGTTTAACAGTGCCGTGTATTCGTCCAGGTTGCTGGTGTACGGGCCGAGTAACGTGCGCCCGGTGAGTTGTGTCACCTGGTTCATGACGAGTTGCTGTTCGTACAGGCCGTCGCCGAGGCGCTTTGCCGTGGCCTGCGGATTCAGGCCAAGCTGGTCGAGCATGTAGTCGCTCGAAATGAACTTCGTGTAACTCGTAAAGCGCGGGTCCGTCTCGATCAGGTAACCGGCGCCGGGCGTGGCGTGATACGTGTAGAGCGCATTGGCCGGCAGGGCGAGGCCAGGGATGCCGCCGCCCGCGCCGCCCAAGGTCTGCGGGCGTTTGCCCGGGGTGCTGTCCAGTTGCGTGCCGGTCGCGTTGCCCCCGTTGACGCCCGCGCCCGTGACCGTCTGGCCCACGCGGTCCACCGAGCCGATGGTGATATCCCGCGCGCCGGTCTCGACCGTCTGGCCGGCCGTCGCAATGGCGGGCAGCGAGGCGATCGTGGTGGACGGCAGCGGGACCGTCACATCGTTGACGGTCTGCGTGTCGGAGCTGCCGCCGGTCTTCTGGTGCCAGTAGAACGTCGAGGTCGCCGTTTCCGTGCCCGTCTGCTGCAGCAGGATGCCGGTGTCGTTCACCGTGCCGCCCGTCGCGCGCCGGATCAGGTCGCCTCCTGCGGCCATCGTGGACGATGCATTGTCGATGCTCCCGCCGTCCGCGTTGATGCGGATCGAGCCCTGCGCCTGGATCGTTGCCGGTGTGCCTGCGTCAAGAAGCTGGTCGGTCGTGGTGGTGGTCGTGACCGTGCGGCCCAGTTCCACGTAGTCGTGGCTGTCCGGCCCCAGGTCATTGCGTACCTGGACCTCGTCGGGACGAATGTGCCTCGCCGGATCGAAGTCCGGCCAGAAGGTGACCGAAACCGTACCGTCTGCATTCTGCGTCAGGCTCTGGTAATACTGAACCGCATTGCTGGTGATGGTCCGGGTCTGCGAATACGACATGTCACAGACACCCCGGCAGAGCACGTAGGTGTCGGTCAGCGGCGTGGTGAGCGAGAACGTCTGGCTCGTTGTGTTGATCCCGGTTACCTGCGAGGCAGGCAGCGTGACCGTGAGAGGCTGCGTGAGCGCCCCGATTGCCGCCGTGCCGATCGCTCCCGCCGTGAAGCGCCATTGCGCATAGGTGAGGCTGATATAGGCGCCCAGATCGCTGACCGGAATGCCTGCGGTCCACAGGGTCAGCGTCGGGCCAGTCGTCGTAACGGGCGTACCGGCCTCGGTCTGCACGCCCGTGCGCTGGTTCGTCAGCGTATGGGCGGCGACGTCGATATTGCCCGCCGCCCCGATGGTGGCCGCGCGGTTCGTGATAGTGCCGGTCTGGTCCGCCAGCAGTCCTGACGGATCGCGCACGCTGTCGCGCGCCAGCTCCATGTTGGCGCCGCTGTAGATCAGCGCGCCGTCCGCGTTGGTCAGCGAATTCGCGGCATAGACACCGACGAACGTTGCCCCGGCGATCACCGCCTGCGCACCGGTATTGATGACGTCCGCGGCGTTCACCGTGACGCTGTTGGCGATGACGGCGCCCGTGTTGTTCAGGCTCGCGCTGTTCGTCGTGACGGTATCGCCTTCGATTCCGCCCGCGTTGGTGATATCGCCCGTGGCGTTCACGGTGGTGGCGGACGAATTCATGTTCGCGCCTGCCGCATTGACGACGCTGGCGGCATTGACCGTCAACGCGTGGCCCGCCTCCAGGGCGGCGGTGTTCGTCAGCGTGCCGTTCACGCCGAGTGTCAGGTCATGGTCGGCGTGCAGGGTGCTCGCCGCGTCGCTGGCGAAGTCGCCTTCGAGCGCCAGCGTGAGGTTCTGGCCTGCCGTCATCTCGCCTGCGCCCGAGAGTGCACCGCTCATGCTGATATCGCGGTTGGCGCGCACGGTACCGCTCGCGTTCGACATGGATGCCACCTGCAACGAGACGTCCTGGTTGCCCGCGATGGTGCCGCCATCGTTGATGAGCGTTGCGGTGGACGAGTTCAGGTTCAGCGCCGTGCCGCCGTAGAGCGTGCCGCCCGCGTTGTCGACCGTATCCGTCACGGCGAGGCTGGCCGCGCCGCCAGCCACAAGCTGGCCGCCTGACCGGTTGGCAAGGCTTTGCGCGTTGACGGTCACGTTACCGTTACTGCCGAGCACGCCACCCGTGTTCGTGAGGGTGCCCGCGGCGGTGGCCGTGGTCTGGCCTGTTCCTGCGTTGGTGATCGAACCGGCCGTGTTGTCGATGCTGGCGCCCGATACGGCAAGCACGCTGTTTGAACCGTTCGCGGAAATCACGCCGCCCGCGTTCGAGACCATACCGTCCGCATCCAGCGTCAGGTCTGCGCCGCTCTGCGCCGATCCGCCCGTGTTGTCGAAAGCACTCTGCGTGGAGAGCGCGAGGCCGCTTGCGCCGTAAAGCTGCCCGCCGTTGCGGTTGACGATGCCGTTGGCGGCGGCCACGCTCGCGGCCCGCTGCGCGGCGAGCGTGCCACCGGTATTGTCGAGTGAGGCCGCCAGCGCCCTGAGTGCGCCGTTCGTCGCGATCTGCCCGCCGACATTGGACGCCGCGCCCGCCGCCGACACGGCGAGCGTGCCGGCGCCGGCATGCTGGACCTTGCCGCCATCGTTCGTAAGCGACTGTGCGCTCACCGTGAGGTTGTGCGCATTGGTCGCAATCGTGCCGCGCGTGTTGTCGAGTGCGCCACCCGCGCTCACGGTCTGGCTGGCCGTGCCGGACTGTGTGATCGTGCCGTCGCGGTTGATGAGATCGCCTGAACTCGACACGCTCACCTGGTCGCCGTCAATCTGGCCCGAGGTATTGTCGATGGACGCCCCGGAAACCGTGGTGTCCGTTGCGGAGAACTGGCCCTGTACGTTGGACAGCGCGCCCGCCGCCTGCACGGCTAGTGCGCCGCCCGCGAGTGCCTGGCCGCCCGCATTCGTGATCTGCACGCCTGACAGCCGCATGTCGCTACCGCTGCCGAGCTTCGCGCCGCGGGTGTCGAGCGTGCCGCCTGCGGCTGCGGTGAGCGTCGTGCCTGCAGAGGCGGTCGCGCCCGTCAGGGCGAGATTGCCGCCTGTGGCCGCGAGGTTGAGCGCGGATCCGGCGGAAAGCTGGCCGCCGGAGAGGTCCAGCGTGGTCCCCGAAAGCGTGACCTGTCCGGGTGCGATGGTCTGGCCGGTGGCCGAGAGTGCACCGGCTGCCGTCACGTCCAGGTCGCCGCCCGTGCCTGCGGAGCCGTCGCTGTTGATGCCTGCGCCGAGCCGGCCGGTCGATGCGACGCTGGCAGCCGTTGCCGTAAGGTTCTGCTGCGCCGCCAGGGTGCCGCTATTGGCGAGCGTGCCGCGCGAACTGACCGATACGTTCTGCTGCCCCCAGGTCGTGCCGCTGTTCTGGAGATCGCCCGCGGCGTGGAGGGTGAGATTGCCGGCTGCGTTCGTCTGGCCCGAGAGCACCAGTTTGCCCGCGCTGGTCAGCGTCAGGTCGCCCGCCTGCGCATCGATAATGCCCGCACTGTTCACCCCCACGCCGTGTTCCGTGCCCACGAGGGTGATGCGGTTGGCGTACATGCCACCAAGCTGGCTCAAGTCGATGGACACGCCTGGCACGGGTCCCGTGCCCGCGACGGACGTCGCATCCAGGTTCGCGTAGTCGACGCTGTTGGCGCCCGTGACGACGTTCAGCGTGCGGGCGTGGATTGCCGCGTTTGCCTGCACGGCACGCGCGATCAGGTCCACCTGGTCGACGTTCGACGCATTGAAGCCCGCACCTTGCACGGTGATGCTGCCGCCCGTGACGTTGAAGCCGGTGAGGTTGCCGCCCGCATCGAACAGCGGGTTGCCCGTCGTGAGGATGCCGCGCGAGGTATTGATGAAGCCAGCGCCATCAACGACCAGTCCTGAGGGATTGGCGACGACGACAGACGCCTTCTGGCCCGCCACCTCGATATGGCCGCGCAACTGGCTGGGCGAATTGCTGTTGACCTGGTTGACGATGATCTTTGCCGACTGGCCCGCCGCGAAGTTCGGGTTGCCGTTTATCATGCCGGCCTGCTGCGTCTGGACTATTGAAGACGAGTTATTGAGAATCGCGCCTTTGGACTGGACGTCGAAGCGGTTGTACGTATTGATCGAAACGCCAGCGCCGGAAGGGCGGTTGATGTTGACCTGATCGAGCCCGTTCTGTGTCTGGATCACGTTCGGCGCATGCGCGCCGTCCGCGACGATCTGCGCGACGGACAGCGCCGGTAACGCACCGGGCAGAGCGAGCGCAGCGAACGCGATCTGCCGCAGCGTGAACAACGCACCGTGAGGCGCTGTGCGTCCTGCGCGCGTCTGTCCAGCCTCTTTACCAGCCGCTGTAGCCGTTTCCTGAACGGCGACAAGCATCCTGCGCGCGCGGCTATAGAGCAGCCGGTATTGACGATTCATCCACCTACCTATTCGTAAGCTAATCGTTAATTTTCGCAGGGTTAATGAAAGTTATTCGTCAAACACTGTAAAGATTTTGGAATTTTGGGCGCTTGCCTAACGAAATCTGACTCGAGGCGCATAGCTCTGTGGTATTTCACCAACACCGGCAAACCCGCGTGAAGTGGGCTGATGCGTATGAATTTGTGCCGCCCTGGGAGACGGCTCGGTCCGTAGTTCTTATCCCTGCGGTACTCCATATACCGGTCGCGCAGTTCGGAGGATGTGGGCCGGTCGCATTGGGGAAGGGGCAACGGGCCAATCCGGGGGATCGTCAACCATTACGTCCTCCTGAAGAGTTTGAGCGAGGCCGACGTTAAGGCATTCGCCGCGAAAGTACGCGCGTGAGGCGAGGGCGGCGAATACAGCCACAACAACGCGGCCACAACAGCGGCCACGTCGATCAGCGCTGTTCCGGAACGTCGACCGGCACGTTGAAGCAGGGCGCCTATGCGCCGCTTCGCGCAGCGCGAACCAGTGACAGGTTCTGAAAGGAAGCGAGGGTACTATTCGGCGCTTAAGGGACGCATGCTTTGTGACGGCGTGCATCCCATGAGGCACACCTTGTTTCGAGGACGTTGAAATGGCGACATACATCCTGCTGGGCGGCGGTTTCGGGCTGGCTCTCGCGATCGCGCTCTGGGGCATCTGGAAACTGAGGTAAATCTCGCCACGAATCCGTATCTACCCGAATCGCCACTGCGCGCGATATTTTCATCACGCTGTATCAAGAACCTGCTAGAAGCTAAATATTCTGCTGGTGCGAGGGCCGTATTTCCGTCAGGAGACAATACGGTCAGGCATGCCGTTATTTTCATTTAACTTACGACACCCTATGTCCTCAACTGTCACCAGTTCCTCGTCCCAGACTGTCAACGCCGCACCGAGTCTCGTGCTCGGCGCCATCGGCGTGGTGTTCGGCGACATCGGCACGAGTCCGTTGTACACGCTGCGCGAATGTCTGAAGGCCGCGGGCGGCATCACCCAGCCGAATGTGTTCGGCATCGTCTCGCTGATCCTCTGGTCGATCATCGTGGTGGTCACGCTCAAATATGTGAGCTTCGTGATGCGCGCCGACAACGACGGCGAGGGCGGGATTCTCGCGCTCACAGCGCTGGCCTCGCGCGTGGCGCCGGCTCGCCTGTCGCAGGTGCTGCTCACACTCGGGGTATTCGGCGCGGCGATGTTCTACGGCGATTCGATGATCACGCCGGCCATCTCGGTCATCTCGGCGGTGGAAGGCGTGACGCTGGTCGATCCCAAGCTGACGGCCTGGATCGTGCCGATTTCGCTGGTCATCCTGACCGGTCTGTTCAAGCTGCAAAAGCGCGGCACGGGAACGGTCGGCAAGGTCTTCGGACCGGTGATGATCGTCTGGTTCATCACGCTCGCGGCGCTGGGCCTGCTGCATATCGTCGCCGGTCCGAGCATCGTCAAGGCGGTCTCGCCGCTTTACGCCGTGAATTTCGTGGCGCATGCGCCCGGCACCGCTTTCGTCGTACTCGGTTCGGTGTTCCTCGCCTTGACGGGCGGCGAGGCGCTCTACGCGGACATGGGGCACTTCGGCAAGAAACCGATTCGTCTTGCCTGGCTGTTTCTGGTGCTGCCGAGCCTCGTGCTCAACTACTTCGGCCAGGCCGCCCTCGTGCTCGCCAGGCCCTCGACCATCGAGCAGCCGTTCTTCGAGTCGGCGCCGGGTTGGGCGCTGGTGCCGCTGGTCGTGCTGGCGACGGCGGCCACCATCATCGCCTCGCAGGCGGTGATTTCCGGCGCGTTCTCGATGACCAAGCAGGCGGTGCAGCTTGGCTTCCTGCCGCGTATTCCGGTGGTCCATACCTCGACGCACGAGGTCGGCCAGGTCTACGTGCCGTTCATCAACGTGTCGCTGTATGCGGCGGTGGTGTTTCTGGTGGTGTTCTTCAAATCTTCCGACAATCTGGCCGCGGCCTACGGTATTGCCGTGGCCTCGACCATGCTGCTGACCACGCTGCTGATGTATTTCATCACGCACTCGCTGTGGAAGTGGAAGCCGCTCGCCACCTTCGTGGTTATCGGTCCGCTGGCGCTGGTCGACGCGGTGTTCGTCTCGAGCAATATCAGCAAGGTGCTCGAAGGTGGCTGGTTCCCGCTGCTGGCCGGCGGGGCGCTGTTCACGGTGATGACCACCTGGCATCGGGGCCGCGAAGTGGTGGTGGAGCGCATGAAGAGCGACAACATTCCGCTCGCCGGATTGATCCAGTCGCTGTGCGGCGGCTCGCATCCGCCGCCGCGTGTCGACGGTACGGCGGTGTTTCCGGGCGGCGTCGCCGGTATGACGCCGTCCGCGTTCATGCACAACCTCAAGCACAACCGCGTGATGCACCAGACCAACATCTTCCTGGCCGGCAGGACGGACAACGTTCCGCACGTGCGTGACGACCAGAAGGTGAGCGTGCAGAACCTCGGCCACGGGTGCTATTCGGTCAGTGTGCGCAACGGCTTCATGGAGATTCCGAACGTCCCGGCCATCCTGTTGCTGGTCGCCAAGGCGATCCCCGACTGGGAATACGAGCCCGCGGACACCTCGTTCTTCCTTGCCCGCGACACGGTGCTCGCCACCGGCGAGAGCAAGGCCATGTCGCTGTGGCGCGAGAAGCTGTTCGCGTTCCTCGGACGCAATGCGGCGCAAGCGGCCGAGTACTACAGCTTGCCGGCCAACCGCGTGGTCGAACTGGGCGGGCAGATCAATCTGTAGGCTTGTGCCTCCGGGCGGCCGGCTGCTCGCTGAGCTGCGCCGGCCGCGTCGTTGCAGGGATGGCCGCCGGTTACCCGGCGGCGCCTGCCACCCCGCTTAGAACGTGATGTTGGTGCGCAGGCCGACAATCGCTTCGTTGCCGATGCGTTGCGACGGGTTGTCCGGATTGGGGATGCCACCGGCCGGACGGAACACATACTGGAAGTCCGCCTGCAGTTGCCACCACGGCGTGACCTGATACTGATAGGTCGCTTCGAGGACCGTCTCGGCGCTGCGCGACGGGTAGCCCGGCGTATAGATGGCCGACGTGCTCGCGAAATCCTGCGCATGCGAGCCGATCTGCGCGTAGCTCACGGCCAGCCCGACCACGTCGTTGTCGCGGCCCTTGAACGGCGCCTTCAGCGTCACGCCCCCTTGCACGGCGAGGTCGACCAGATTGCGGTCGCCCGGCGCGCCCATCACCCGGGCAAACACGCCGACCGACTGCGGGCTGTCCGCGCCTGGGCGCCACACCATCTGGTCGGCCACCGCGTAGAAGCTGTAGTCGCCGCGATGGGTCTGGGCGATGCCGTTGCTGGCCGGGTTGGCGAGCGACAGGCCGGTGGTGTCGAAGCCCTGGTCGGCAAACGTCTGCGTGTTGTACCAGAAGCCGAGCTTGTAGGTACCGGGCAGGCCGGCGGGCTTGGCCGCGGCCGGGTCCGACGGCGCTGGGTTGAGCGCGTACTGCACTTCGCCGATGAAGAGTGCGCCGCCGTTCAGATTGAAGTTCGTGCCGTGCGCGTTCAGTTTCTGCGGGTCGCCTGTGCCGTTGCCGGCCGGGTTGCCGTCGAACACACCGGCCAGCACGGTCCAGTTGTCCGAAGGCGTGACCCGCAGGCGCGCGCCGAGCGACGACAGCGGATAGGCCGGGCCACCGGCGGGCAGGTCGACGGAAGGCAGAACATTCCAGCCGAAGGTCGCATTCATGAACGTGCCGGCGTACTGGCTCACCATGAATTCCTGGTCGAGACTTTGCTGGCCGACCTTCACATCCACCTTGCCGCCCAGCAGCGATTGCTGGTACCAGAGCTCCCACAGGCGCGTCGTCGCGTCGGCCTCGATACCGCTCGCAGCCTGCAGCGTTTGCAGGTCGCGCGAGCTCAGGTTGGTGCCGTGAATCTGCAGGCCCGAGACGTTGAAGATACCGCCCGGCAGACCGAAGGCTTTCTGCGTGTCCACGCCGATCCCGAACTGGGTTAGGCCGTCATAGGCACCGCCGCGCCGCGTGCCGCCCGACAGGTTGTTCAGATACTCGCTGGTTTCCTGCAGGCCAAAGGTCACCCCATAGTTGCCGAGCCACGGACGCAGGCCGCCCATGTCGCCGAGCAGGTTCGAGCGCTCCCAGAAGCCGGTCGGCG
This sequence comes from Paraburkholderia sp. SSBN10T, assembly GCF_056619545.1. Taxonomy (NCBI): domain Bacteria; kingdom Pseudomonadati; phylum Pseudomonadota; class Betaproteobacteria; order Burkholderiales; family Burkholderiaceae; genus Paraburkholderia; species Paraburkholderia sp. SSBN10T. The sequence goes on along the minus strand of NZ_JBWQQI010000008.1, from coordinate 50,430 downwards.
CGGGCGGCGTCTGATCCGGTTTGGCTGCCGCGGCGTCGGGGCTGGCGGGCGCGGCCGGTTGCGCGTCGCTCTGTCCGGCCTCCGGCGCAGGGACGGCAGGCGTGGCGTCCCTGCTCGCCTGGGCCAGCGCCGGCGGCACGATCCCAAGCGACAGCAGCAGGCTCAGGCTGATGGGTCCGCTGGACAGCAGCAGTTTGGTTTTCAGATTTTTTTTCATGGCGAGTGGGGGAAGTTATCGCGGCGTAGCCGCCTGGATGTTTTATCGATCTAGCGCTTCAAAAAAGGCGGGGCTGTGAACCTGCCCCGTTCAGGAGAACCACCAGCTCACCCGTAACGCACTCTCCAGTTCGTTACTGACGGATGAAGTGGACAACATCGCGACCAGCGCCACGGCGACAACAGTCATCGCCAGAATCGCGTAGCCGGTAGGTGTCAATGGATTGTCGGCATAAGCTGCCCGCAGCGCGGCGCGTGCAGTCAGCTTCGCGGCGCGGCGCAGCAGGGCCGCAGCGGCGCGCTGCGCACCAGCGGCCTGCGAGGCGCGGCCGGCATGAGATGCGCCGGCGCCGACGGGCGAGGCGGCGACCAGGAAATGGGTACGAGCGGCGCAGGCCGTAGCGCGCGCGGCGATCACCGAGCCGAAAAACGAATAGACGAACATAAACCCACTCCCGTCCAGCCTGACAGGATCAGGCGACGTATGAAGACGTGATGGCGTCTCGCAAGCGAGCTTGCGAAAGGCGGTCGAACAAGGGAGCGTGCTGCTGACGGACCGGCGCAATGCCAGTCAGAAATGAAGCGCGCTAACCCGACTAGGGCGAGTTAGCGGCGAAGGAGGAATCCTGTGGCGGCTATCTCGCGGTTGCTGCGCCGGCACGAGCCGGCATCGGACTTCCACTGCTAGAGCATGTGTCCACAAGGGACTCCTTTTGATGAGACGGGCGGATTGTATTCGCCCCTTGCGCGAAGCCGCAAGTAAAAAAAGCGTAAATGCAACGTGCCTCCGACCAGGGTTCGACGGAGTATGGCGTTTCACTTGCGTCGACCTTTCCCCGATGGCCGGATGAAAGGGCAATGAAGCCTTATCGTCCAGGCGGGCGGCGCCAGCGAGCGGATTTTTATTATGTTGGCTCTGCTTAGCGAATGAAGTTGACTTTTGAGTCTCAAGATGTCTAGAATTCTGCCGTCGTCACAAATGGGGCTAATGCCTTGGACAGTAGCAGTAGTCGATCTTCGATCAGTTTCTTTGCCTGACCAGCAGGACGCCCGCGCTGTATTCCCTAGCCGCCGTCTTGCCAGCAGGCAGACGGTGCGCGCCGTAGTCACCCTCTCCGTGCACCTTTATCAGCGTCATTAGAGCGTAGCGATCTCGCGCGTTCGGATGGCACTCGTGTCGCGAGCCTCGCTCGCGGCGGCGCTTGTGCGCGTCCCGGCAATCCGGGGCGCCGGCTTGCGTGTGGATAGATCAACGCATCGTGCGTTGTGGACGCGCCATGCGTTGCAGCGATAAGGAGAACACCGTGCCAGACCCTGACAGTTGTCCCATATGCCGCTATACCTTTCCTTTGTCTGAAGGAAGCGAGTAGATCTTCCCCGCCACGCGCATGATGCGCTGGCACTCCGGGTCTGCTGGCTTCCAGCCAATGCGTTAAGCCAACGCTCGGAGCAATACCATGAACTTCGGCCTCCTCCTGTCGCAATTCCCGCACGTCCAGGAAGCGCGCGTCCACTACGACGCCATGCTTTCTCTGCAAGCTCGTGAACCGCGCAGGTTCGCCGTGCTCTGGCACACCCTGAAGTCCCTCGTTTTCTGAGTTTCCTTGCTGTTGCGTCATTGGCAGGTGCGTTTCGTCGCTCGCGATGAAGTGCAGCGTGCCAATGGTGCAGGCGTGTGCTGTTTCTTTGTTCGCTTATGTTTAGCCATGAGTCATTTCAGCTTTTCGTCGCGAGTTTTTAATCCTGCTACTGTGCATCGCCCAGGCGTCGCTCCGTATGTTCCAGCAACCCGTGACCGGGGAGATGCCAGATGAATTTCAATTTCAATCTCAATCGCACCGCCAATGCTTCGGCGTGGCGGTTGCTGCCGAACGGCTGGGACTTCGTTGCTTTCCCGCTGATCATCTGCGCGCTCGCGTTCACGGCGATCGGCTTTCACCAGACCCTCGCGCCGATGTCGACGCTGAAGACCCAGGTGATCTCGCTCGACCCGTCGAGCCTGCCTGAGTACGCGCTGCGTACCACGCTGCGCATGCTCGCGGCGATGGTGGCATCGTTGGCGTTCACGCTGATCTACGGCACGCTCGCCGCCAAGAGCCGCCGCGCGGGCCTCGTGCTGGTGCCGATTCTCGACATCCTGCAGTCGGTGCCGGTGCTCGGCTACATTTCGTTTACGGTGACGTTCTTCCTCGCGCTGTTCCCGGGCCGGGTGCTGGGCGCGGAGCTGGCGGCGATCTTCGCGATCTTCACGAGCCAGGCGTGGAACATGACGTTCAGCTTCTACCAGTCGCTGCGCACGGTGCCGCGCGACCTGGACGAAGTCTCGCGCGGCTTCCACCTGACCGGCTGGCAGCGCTTCTGGAAGCTCGAAGTGCCGTTCTCGATGCCGGGCCTGATCTGGAACATGATGATGTCGATGTCGGGCGGCTGGTTCTTCGTGGTGGCCTCGGAGGCGATCACGGTGGGCAACAACACGATCACGCTGCCGGGCATCGGCGCGTATCTGGCCCAGGCGATTTCGGACAAGAACCTGCACGCGGTGGGCTGGGTGATCCTGACGATGACGATCGTGATTCTGGCCTATGACCAGTTTCTGTTCCGTCCGCTGGTGGCGTGGGCCGACAAGTTCCGCATGGAAACGACCAGCTCGGGCGATGCGCCGCAATCGTGGCTGCTCGATCTGGTGCGCCGCACCCGCCTGATTCACCGCAGCCTCGTACCGATGGGCAAGCTGTTCGCCAATGCGGCGCGCGTGCCGATGCGCCTGCCGGGCTTGGGGCAGCTCAAGTTCAGCATGCCGCGCCGGCAGAAATCGTCGCGTGTGGGCGACATCGTCTGGGGGATCCTTGTGATTCTCCTCACGCTGTATGTCGTCTATCGCGTGGTGACCTATGTGCGCACCGGCGTGACGCTCGATGAAGTCGGCCACGTGTTCGTACTCGGCCTGATTACCTTGGTGCGCGTGCTTCTGCTGATCATCATCGCCTCAGTGATCTGGGTGCCGCTCGGCGTGCTGATCGGACTGCGCCCGGCGCTCGCCGAGAAGATCCAGCCGCTCGCGCAGTTTCTCGCCGCGTTCCCGGCCAACCTGCTGTTCCCGGTGTTCGTGATCGTCATCGTGCGCTTCCATCTGAACCCGGATATCTGGCTGTCGCCGCTGATCGTGCTCGGCACCCAGTGGTACATCCTGTTCAACGTGATTGCGGGCGCCAGCGCGTATCCGAACGACTACCGCGAAGTCTCGACCAACTTCGGCATTCGCGGCTGGCAGTGGTGGCGCAAGGCAATGCTGCCGGGCATTTTCCCGTACTACGTGACGGGCGCGATTACTGCCTCGGGCGGCGCGTGGAATGCGAGCATCGTGGCCGAGTTCGTGCAGTGGGGCGATACCAAGGTTCAGGCTCACGGCCTGGGTGCGTATATCGCGCAGACTACCGCCGCGGGCGACTTCCCGAAGATCATTCTCGGCATTGCCGTGATGTCGCTGTTTGTGACTTTGTTCAACCGCCTGCTGTGGCGTCCGATGTACGCCTTCGCCGAATCCAGGCTGCGGCTCGACTGAACGGCCCAGCACCTGACGTTTCGCCCCGGCTGCCTTAACGGGGACAACCAAAATTGGGGCGACCCGGTAGTTTTATTGTGAGCGTAACCACGATGCTAAATCCTAATAAAGTTGTATCGGCCGATCTTCTCCCGACTGCGCCCCAGACTCCGGCCACACCTGCGCGCCTCGGCGACGAAGTGCTGCGCGTGACGGACGTGAGCCGCGGCTTCGACAAGAACCAGGACGAGTTGCTGGTGCTCGACGGCGTGAACCTGTCGCTGCGTGAAGGGGAGATTGTCGGCATGCTGGGCCGTTCGGGCTCGGGCAAGTCGACCTTGTTGCGGATCATCGCCGGGCTGATCGAACCCACCGGCGGCCAGGTCTCGTACCTCGGCAAGCCGCTCGACGGCCCCGCCAAGGGTGTGGCGATGGTGTTCCAGACCTTCGCGCTGTTTCCGTGGCTGACCGTGCTGCAGAACGTGGAAGCCGGTCTCGAGGCCCAGGGCGTGGGCGCGCGCGAGCGCCGCGAACGCGCGCTGGCCGCGATCGACCTGATCGGTCTGGACGGCTTCGAAAATGCCTATCCGCGCGAGCTCTCGGGCGGCATGCGCCAGCGCGTGGGCTTCGCCCGTGCGCTGGTGGTCGACCCGACGCTGCTCCTGATGGACGAGCCGTTCTCCGCGCTCGACGTGCTGACCGCCGAAACGCTGCGTACCGATCTGCTCGATCTGTGGACCCAGGGCCGCATGCCGATCAAGTCGGTGCTGATCGTCACGCACAACATCGAGGAAGCGGTGTTCATGTGCGACCGGATCCTCGTGCTGTCGTCGAACCCGGGCCGCGTGATCGCCGAGATCAAGGTGCCGTTCAAACATCCGCGCAACCGCCTGGACCCGGAGTTCCGCCGCCTGGTGGACGAGATCTACGCGAAGATGACCTCGCGCCAGCACGACGAATCGACCCGGAAGGGCCTCGAACTGGGTAGCTGGCTGCCGCATGTGTCGACCAACCTGATGGCCGGTCTGATCGAGATGCTGGCCGCGGCGCCGTATCACGGCCGTGCCGACATGCCGGAAATCGCCCGCTCGCTGCATCTCGAGGTGGACGATCTGTTCCCGGTGGCCGAAGTGCTGCAGTATCTGGGCTTTGCGGAAGTGCGTGAAGGCGACATCCTGCTGACGCCGCCGGCGCGTGTATTTGCCGAACTCGGCACGCAGGAACGCAAGATGATGTTCGCCGAGCATCTGCTGCGTCACGTGCCGCTCGCCGCGCGGATCAAGAAGGTGCTCAACGAGCGTCCGGGGCATCGCGCGCCGCGCGTGCGTTTCGAGCAGGAACTGGAAGACTTCCTGACCGACAGCGCCGCGGAAGATACGCTCGACGCCGTGATCAACTGGGGCCGCTATGGCGAGATCTTCTCGTATAACGACCAGACCGAACTGTTCAGCCTGGAAGACGTGGAGGCCTAAGCTTTAGGCAATCCGGAGCGCAGCGGTATCAGTCTGCCGCTGCGCCTTGGCGATCAGCTTCGATCGCCCAGTCCACCGCAGCCTGCGCATGCAGCGCTGTGGTGTCGAACGCCGGCAAGGCGGCATGCTCCGGCTTGATGAGGAGCGTGATCTCCGTGCAGCCGAGAATCACCGCCTGCGCGCCGCGCGCGGCGAACTCCGCGATCGCGCGCTGATAGACGCGTCGCGATTCCTCGTGGACCGCGCCATGACACAACTCGTCGTAAATGATGCGATGCACGTCGGCGCGATCGGCTTCGTTCGGCGTCAGCGTTTCGAGCGCGTAGCGTTCGTTGAGCCGCCCCGTGTAAAACGCCTGCTCCATCGTGTAGCGCGTCCCCAGCAAGCCGACGCGTTCGACGCCCGCTGCGCGCAAGGCGCTGCCGGTCGGATCGGCGATGTGCAGGAACGGAATGGCGATGGCCTGCTCGATCGATTCGTACACCCGGTGCATCGTGTTGGTGGCGAGGATCACGAGGTCCGCGCCGCCGTGCTCGAGTTGACGTGCCGCTGCGGCCATCTGCTTGCCGAGCGCGGTCCAGTCGCCGGCCCGCTGATGCGCTTCCACTTCGGCAAAATCCACCGTCAGCAGCAGGCTGCGCGCATTGTGATGGCCGCCGAGGCGCGCTTTCGCATGGCGGTTCAGCAGCCGGTAATACTCGGCCGAAGATTCCCAGCTCATGCCGCCGATGATGCCGATGGTTTTCATCTTCCTGTCCTGCCGGTGCCGATGTGTGAGCGTCGAGTATAGGCTGGGCAGGGCGACGGGCAGCGGTACGGATCGGCGCGATTGCGCCGGTACGGTTCCGCTCGGGGCGGCAGTTTCGTGCCTATGCCTTCGGCAGCGTCGATTTTCCGCGCCGCTTGCGCGGCTTCGGCTCCACGCCCACACGCGGATCGCGTGCGAGCACAAGCGCCGTTATCGTTTCGACGCTGGCTTCAAATGCCGGATCGTCTTGCGGGACATACAGCCATTTGCCGAGTACCGGGTGCGGCCGCAAAGCGGGCATTTCATCGATGAGCGCGGCGTGGCGATCTTGCGAGGTGCACACCAGCAAGCCATTCCACGGCGGGTCGCGGTCGCAGGCGACCAGACACAGCAGGCCGTCGATATAGGCAGCCTCGGAGCCGAACATCCGTTTGCTGAGGTAGGTCGGATCGCGCTCGAAGGCCTCGAAGATCCAGACGAGCGAGTTGCGGATGGAAGAGGGCATGGGCGCGAAGGTGGCGTAAGGGTTCGTGAGCGTCTTGATAATACTACTGTATTTTTGTACAGTATATGCATCGTGAACCCGCTCGATCTTCCTCTCGCCGCGCTCTCCTCGTCACGCGTGCGCCCAATGAAGCCGCCCATGATGCCGAGGCCGGGTCTGTCCCCTATGCCGTCAGCGACGCCCCCGCCGTCCGTGCGCAAGATCATCCATTGCGACTGCGACTGTTTCTACGCGTCGGTCGAAATGCGCGACGACCCGTCGCTGCGCGGTCGGCCGCTGGCTGTGGGCGGGCGGCCCGATCATCGCGGCGTGGTCGCCACCTGCAATTACGAGGCGCGGCGCTTCGGCGTGCACTCGGCCATGTCGTCGGCGCTGGCCTTGCGCAAGTGTCCCGACCTGCTGATCATGCCGCCGTCGATGGAAAAATACCGGGTCGCCTCGCGCCAGATCATGGCGATCTACCGCGATTACACCGCTGAGGTCGAACCGCTGTCGCTCGACGAAGCCTATCTCGACGTGACTCGCGCCGAGCGCTGTAAAGGCAGCGCCACGCTGATGGCCAACGAGATTCGCGAGCGCGTGCGCGAGACGGTCGGCGTGACGGTGTCGGCAGGGGTGGCGCCCAACAAGTTCGTGGCCAAGATCGCCTCCGACTGGAACAAGCCCGATGGGCTCTATGTGGTGCGTCCGCATGAAGTCGATGCATTTGTCGCAGCCTTGCCGGTGCGCAAGATTTTCGGCGTGGGCAAGGTGACGGCGGCCAAACTCGAGAAGCTCGGCCTCACCACCTGCGCACAGTTGCGTGACTGGTCGCTGGTCGATTTGCACCGTCAGTTCGGCGTGTTCGGCAAGCGGCTCTACGAACTATCGCGCGGCATCGACGCGCGGCCCGTGCGCGCCGACCAGGAACGCAAATCGGTGAGCGTGGAGACGACCTATGTCACGGATCTGCGCACGCTCGAAGAGTGCGCGGCCGAACTGCGGCGCCTTGCCGAACAACTGGACGTGCGCATTGCGCGGGCCGAAGCGGCCGCGGCGGTGCGCAAGCTGTTCGTGAAGATCCGCTTCGCCGATTTTCAGCGCACCACGGTCGAATGCGTGGGCGAGGTCACGCATCTGCCGACGCTACTCGCGCTGCTGGAGAAGGGCTTCGCGCGCCGCAACCAGCCGGTGCGGCTGTTGGGCGTGGGTGTGCGGCTCGAAGAGGAGCATCTGGCTCAACCCGGCCAGTTCACGCTGTTCGACGACGAGCCTGCGGATGAAGTGATCGAGGCGCCGCCGCAAGCCGAGCCGGACGATTCCGGCGAGTAGTTCCCCGTGTAATTCTCAAGCACCCTGCGTAACCCGGCAGGCCGCTCATCCGTCTGCGCTTCCACATCTGTGCCCCAACGCTTTCTGACGCCGATAGAATCGATGGCAGTCAAAGGAGCGAGACAATGGACCTGATCATCCGCCGTGCCAGCTTGCCGCGCAGCGCATCCCCGCATAAAGAGCCGGTCGATATCGGCATCGAAGCGGGCCGCATCGTCGCTGTTGAGCCGCATCTGGCGGCGAGCGCGCATGAGGAAATCGACGCCGCCGGCTCGCTCGTCACACCGCCCTTCGTGGACCCGCACTTCCACATGGATGCGACGCTGTCCTACGGTTTGCCGCGCGTCAATGCGTCGGGCACGCTGCTTGAAGGCATTGCGCTATGGGGCGAACTGAAGCCTCAACTGACCCAGCAAGCGTTGATCGAGCGCGCGCTGCAGTACTGCGACTGGGCCGTGGCGCGCGGCTTGCTGGCGATTCGCAGCCATGTGGATGTGTGCGATCCGCGTCTGCTGGCGGTGGAAGCGTTACTCGAAGTGAAGCGCCGGGTGGCGCCGTATCTCGACCTGCAACTAGTGGCGTTCCCGCAAGACGGTGTGCTGCGCAGCCCCGGCGCTTTCGACAACCTGAAGCGGGCGATTGCGCTCGGCGTCGACGTGGTCGGCGGCATCCCGCATTTCGAGCGGACCATGGCGGACGGCGCGGAGTCGGTGCGTATCCTGTGCGAATACGCGGCGGAGCAGGGCTTGCGCGTCGACATGCATTGCGACGAGTCGGACGACCCGCTCTCGCGCCACATCGAAACGCTGGCGGCGCAGACGCACCGGCTCGGTTTGCAGGGACGCGTCACCGGCTCGCATCTGACCTCGATGCACTCGATGGACAACTACTACGTCAGCAAACTGCTGCCGTTGATGCGTGAATCGGGAGTGGCGGCGATTGCCAATCCGCTCATCAATATCACGCTGCAGGGCCGCAGCGATAGCTATCCGAAGCGGCGCGGCATGACGCGGGTGCCGGAGATGATGGCGGCGGGCATCAATGTCGCATTTGGCCACGACTGCGTGATGGACCCGTGGTACAGCCTCGGTTCGGGTGACATGCTCGAGGTGGCCCACATGGGACTGCACGTTGCGCAGATGACCGGCATCGATGCGATGCATGCGTGCTTCGACGCGGTGACTGTGAATGCGGCGCGCATCCTCGGGCTCGAAGGATATGGTGTCGAGCCGGGATGCGAAGCGAATCTCGTGCTGCTCGATGCGCGCGATCCGGTCGAAGCGATTCGTTTGCGTGCGGCCCGGCTGGCGGTGGTGCGGCGTGGCAAGGTGGTGGCGCGCTCGCCTGCCGCGCGGGCGACGCTTGCGCTCGAGGGGCGTCCGCAGCAAGTCGACTTCAAGCTGCAACGCGGATGATGAAAGTGGGGAATCGAAGGACGCGCCAGGAGGGGCTGCGACTGCTGTCTGTGTAGAGGTGCAAGCAAAAAACGGTAGGCAACAAAAAGCCGGCAGGCAACAAAAAGCCGGCGGGCGACAAAAAGCCGGCGGGCGACAAAAAAACGGCAGACAACAAAAACCGGTGCCTGCGTAAGCAGAGCACCGGTCTTTTTACCAGCCAGGCCGAAGGCGCAACAGCTTAATGCGTCGCCGCCGGCGTCATGCCGTTATGACGCAGCAGCGCGTCGATATTCGGCTCACGGCCACGGAACGCCTTGAACGATTCCATCGCGGGACGGCTGCCGCCCACCTCGAGAATCTCCTTGCGATAGCGCGTGCCGGTCGCCGCGTCGAGTACGCTGCCGCTCGAGGCCTGGGCCGCTTCTTCGAAGGCCGCATATGCGTCGGCCGACAGCACCTCCGCCCACTTGTAGCTGTAGTAGCCCGCCGCGTAGCCGCCCGCGAAGATGTGGCTGAACGTGTTCGGCCAGCGCGAGAAGGCTGCTTGCGGCACCACATGGAAGCGCTCGTTCATCTCGCGAGCCAGATCGTTCGCGCTTTGCGGGCCGGCTGCGTCGAAGTCCGTATGCAGCTTCATGTCGAACATCGAGAACACGATCTGCCGCAGCGTGCCCAGGCCGCTCTGGAAATTTTTGGCGGCCAGCATCTTGTCGAACAGGTCGCGGGGCAGCGGTTTGGCGGTATCGACATGCGCAGTCATGTCGCTCAGCACGTCCCACTCCCAGCAGAAGTTCTCCATGAACTGCGACGGCAGTTCGACCGCATCCCATTCGACGCCGTTGATGCCCGACACCGCCAGTTCGTCGACACGCGTGAGCATGTGATGCAGGCCGTGGCCGAACTCATGGAACAGCGTGATCACTTCGTCGTGCGTGAAGCAGGCCGGCTTGCCGCCGACCGGCGCCGAGAAGTTGCAGGTCAGATAGGCGACCGGCGTTTGCACGCCGCCGTGCGCATGCTTGTGACGGGCCCGCGCATCGTCCATCCACGCGCCGCCGCGCTTGCCTTCGCGCGCATACAGGTCGACGTAAAACTGCGCGACGAGAGCGCCGTCCTGATTCTCGATGCGGAAAAAGCGCACGTCCGGATGCCACACGGCGGCTTCGTCGCGGCGGATCTTCACGCCGAACAGCGTTTCCGTGACCTTGAAGAGGCCCTTGAAAACGACATCTTCCGGGAAGTATTGCTTGACCTCGTTTTCGGAGAACGAATAGCGCTTCTGGCGCAGGCGTTCGGCCGCGAAGGTCATATCCCACGGCTGCAGTTCGGCCATGCCGAGTTCGTTGGCGGCGAATTCGCGCAGCTCTTTCCAGTCCTGTTCCGCATGCGGACGGGCGCGGGTGGCGAGGTCTTCGAGGAAGGCCATCACCTGGGCGGGCGACTCGGCCATCTTCGGGGCGAGCGAGACTTCAGCGAAGTTCCGGTAGCCGAGCATATGCGCTTCTTCGGCGCGCAGCTTCAGTTGCTCGGCGAGGACGGCGGTGTTGTCCCACTCGGTCTTGCCGCCGCCGTAGGTGCCGCCCAGTTCCGAGGCGCGCGTGACGTAGGCGCGGTACATCGTTTCGCGCATGGCCCGGTTTTCTGCGTATTGCATGACCGGGAAGTACGACGGGAAATGCAGCGTGAATTTCCAGCCGCTCTTGCCGTCGCGCTCAGCTGCTTCTTCCGCGGCTTCGATCACGTCTTCCGGCAAACCCGCCAGTTGCGCCTTGTCTTCGACGAAATAGGCGTAGGCATTGGTCGCGTCCAGCACGTGATCGGAAAACGCCTTTGACAGATTGGCCTGGCGTTCCTGCAGTTCGGCGAAGTGCGGCTTCTGGTCTTCCGGCAGTTCCGCGCCCGACAGGCGGAAGTCGCGCAGCGCGTTATGCAGGATCTTCTTGCGTTCGCCGGTGAGCGAGGCGAAATCGCTGCTGGCGGCGAGTGTCTTGTACTTTTCGAAGAGCGCGAGGTTTTGTCCGACGCTGGTCCAGAATTCGGTCACGCGCGGCAGATTTTCGCCGTAGACGGCGCGCAGTTCCGGCGTGTCCGCCACCGCGTTCAGGTGGCCGACGACGCCCCAGGCGCGCGAGAGCGGCTCGGTGACACGTTCGACCGGCTCGACGACGTCGGCCCAGGAGGCGGGCGTGATCGGCTCGGCGGCGCGCGCCACCGCGGCGCTCGCGTTGGCGAGCAGGATGTCGAGCGCGGGGGTGACGTGTTCGGGGCGGATGTCGCCAAAGCGCGGCAGATCGGAGAAATCGAGGAGCGGGTTGTCGTGTGCCGGTTGTGTAGTGGACATAAGGCTTCCTGTCTGACGCGGGTGAATAGACGTGAATCGGCGGACGCGGCTCGTGGCGGCGCCCGATATCGACATTATTGGGGCAGCAGGCTGCGATTCCAATTGGGCTACGGCACAAATTATCAGAAGTTCGTCTTGTGCGTGTTGCGCCCGGTCTGTGCGAAAGCGAACGGTCAGCTTTGTTGCTTTGCGGCATCGTGACGCTTCGTCGCCGACTGCGTGGGAAAGAACGGGCCGGCGGCGTCGTTCACCGTAGAAAGGGCTTTCGATGAATTCGCTTTCGCACGCCTTATCGCGTAACGGCAACAACTTCGATCTGGTGCGGCTGCTGGCGGCTATCGCCGTGGTTTACGGGCACTCCTACCTGCTGCAACTGCCGGACGGCAGCACCGACTGGGTCCAGAACGCACTCGGATTCGACGGCTTCGGCGCGCTCGGCGTCTATGCGTTCTTTCTGATGAGCGGCATGCTGGTGAGCGCCAGTTTCGACCGCCAGCGCTCGGCGCCGCGCTTCGTCGCCCTGCGCATCGCGCGGATCTGGCCGGCCGTGGCCGGCGGCTCGCTGGTGACGATCTTCGTGATCGGACCGCTCTTCACGACGCTGCCGCTGCGCGAGTATTTTGCCTCCGGCGCGACATGGGCCAATCTCGACAACTTTTCGACCATCGTGCTCAAGTCCGGCTGGGTCGTGCCCGGCGTGTTCGAACATAACCCCTTCGTGTACGACGTGTGCGCGCCGTTGTGGACCCTGCCGCTCGAAGTGCGCTGCTATCTGATTGTGCTGCTGACGGGCATGGCGGGTCTGCTGTCGAGCCGCCGGGGCATGCTGCTTGCGGTCGCACTCGCTGTCGCGGCCTTCGCACTGCGCTTGCATCTGGCGCCGCATCTGCAGATCGGCTGGCGCGACTTTACCGAAAAGCCGGGCGGCTATTCGTTCTGGCCGGAGCCGTTCTTTTTTGCCGGCATGCTGTTGTATGGCTGGCGCGAGCGCATCGAGATTCACGGACTCGTGGCGCTTGGCCTCGCGATGGTGTTTCTGGTGTTCCGCGATACGGCCGGCGCACAGCCGCTGTTTTATCTCGCCTTCGTGTACGGCGTGCTTTGGATCGGCACGACGCCGTTGTTGCGCCGCTTCTCGCCGCGCAACGATTACTCGTACGGCATCTATCTGTACGGTTTCATGATGCAGCAATGCGTGGCGAGTATCGCACCGCATCTGGATCATCAGACTGCGGTGCTGATCGCCGCGCCGTTTATGCTGCTGTGCGCGGCGTTGTCGTGGCGCTTCGTGGAGCGGCCGGTGCTGCTCTGGTGCCGGCGGCGGCTCGCCCGCACGCCACGTTCGGTTGGGGTGGCGATGGCCCCTTAGGCGTTGCCGGCCGCGCGCTCGGCCGCTTCGATCGTGTTGACGAGCAGCATGGTGATGGTCATCGGGCCGACGCCGCCCGGCACCGGCGTGAGATAGCTGGTCACTTCCTTCACGCCTGCGAAATCGACGTCGCCGCACAGCTTGCCGGCCTCGTCGCGATTCATGCCGACATCGATCACCGCCGCGCCCGGTTTCACCATCTCCGCAGTCAGGATGTTGCGCAGGCCGGTGGCCGCCACCACCACGTCGGCGTTGCGCGTGTGCGCGGCCAGATCGCGGGTCTTGCTGTGGCAGATCGTGACGGTCGCGCCCGCTTCGAGCAGCAGCAGCGCCATCGGCTTGCCGACGATGTTCGAGCGGCCGATCACCACTGCATTCGCGCCCTTCAGGTCGATGCCGTAGGCTTCGAACATCTTCATCACGCCATACGGCGTGCAGGGACGAAACAGCGGCTTGCCGGTCATCAGCGCACCGGCGTTGGCGACGTGGAAGCCGTCCACGTCCTTTTCCGGCGCGATGGCTTCGATCACCTTGTGGCTGTCGATATGCGCGGGCAGCGGCAATTGCACCAGGATGCCGTGGATCTTCGGGTCGCTGTTCAAGGCGTCGATGCGCGCGAGCAGGTCCGCTTCCGACAGCGTGGCCGGGTAGCGGTCATACGACGAGAACAGGCCGTTGTCCTCGCAGGCCTTGACCTTGTTGCGCACATAGACTTCGCTGGCCGGGTTGTCGCCCACCAGCACGACGGCGAGGCCGGGCTGGTGGCCACGAGCGGTAAGAGCGGCGGCGCGGGTCGCGACGTCGGCGCGCAAGGTCTTGGAGAGGGCGTTGCCGTCGATCAGTTTGGCTGTCATGGTCGGTCGAGATAGGGTGTTCGGAATGCGGGGCGTGCGGCGCGCCTGAGTGTGCGGATTCGGCAGGGCCGGCCCGTTCGGCGCGCGAGATACGTTCGATGGCGTTTTCCGGTATGAACCGGTCGGCTCGCGAAAAGCATGCGGTGCGGAAATGGCGCTGCGACGAAGTACAGCATTATACCGTCGTGGCCTGCAGGTCTTGCGGCCTGGATGTCCAGGCCGGCACGGCAGTCAGAAGGGAAGGTCGCGGGGCTCGTGGGTGGGTGCTGCAACGGTGAACTATCGAGCACGAGTCTTGCTGAATGGTACGCAGCAACGAGTCGAGCCGCGTACCGCGCACCGTGACAGTGCGCTGGCGAGGACGCTTACTGCGCCTGTTGCGGCTTGTTCGACAGCGCCAGTCGCAGCAGATCCGCGACGGTGTTGACGTTGAGCTTTTCCATGATGTTGGCGCGGTGCGCTTCGACCGTCTTGATGCTGATGCCGAGGTCGTCGGCAATCTGCTTGTTCAGGCGGCCGGCGATGATGCGCTCGAGCACCTGATGCTCGCGCGCGGTCAGCTTGCCCAGACGCTCGGCCGCGGCACGTTGCTGCTGCACGCTGGTGCTTTCGCTGCGCGCCTTGTCGAGCATGCGCTCGACCAGTTTGCGCAACTCGGCTTCGTCGAACGGCTTTTCGATGAAGTCCATCGCGCCTTTTTTCATTGTCGATACCGCCATCGGCACGTCGCCGTGGCCCGTCACGAAGATGATCGGCAGGGAGGCGTTGTCGGCGATCAGGCGTTCCTGCAACTCGAGACCGCTCATGCCGGACATCCGCACGTCGAGGATCAGACACGCGATCTGGCCAGGATGCGTATGCGGCTGCCAGGCGTCGATGAACTGCTCGGCGCTGGAGAAGCACTGCACGCGGTAGCCGTTCGCCTCCAGCAGCCAGCGCAGCGAATCTCGCACCGCCTCGTCGTCGTCGACGACAAAGACTGTTTCCTGTGTGGTGACTGGGCTGTTCATAGCTCTCCCGTAACGGTTTGTGGTGTCGGCGCCTCTGACCCGCCGTTGCTCGGGCCGTCGGGCTCTCCAATAGGCAGACTGCAATGGAACGTGGCGCCTGTGACGTGGCCGTCGGATTCGACGTTGTTGACCACCCACAGACGGCCGCGGTGCGATTCGATAATCGAACGGCAGATGTTCAGCCCCATGCCCATACCATCGGACTTGGTGCTGTAAAACGGTTCAAACAGACGCTCGGCCGTGGCCTCGTCCACCCCGGGGCCCTGGTCGACCACGCTGATGCAGACGAAGCCGCTGTCGAGCCGCACGACCACGCGGATCACCGGATCGACCGCATTGGGCCGTGCGTCGTGCATGGCTTCGGCCGCGTTCTTCAACAGGTTCACCAGCACCTGCTCGATCAGCACCGGGTCCACATAGATCACCGGCAGCCGCGAGCGCAGATCCGTGACGATGCGAATGCGGCGCTTGCGCGCCTCGATCTCGGCGAGCCCAACCGCGTCCGCCACGATATCGGCGACACGGGTAGCCTGGCGTTTCGGTTCGCTGCGTTTCACGAATTCGCGGATCCGCTTGATGATCATGCCTGCCCGCACCGCCTGCTGCGCGGTCTTTTCGAGCACGGGCAGCAGATTGTCAGGCGTCGTTCGTCCAGATTTAACCAGTGCTACGGTTCCTGAGCAATAGTTATTGATCGCGGCGAGCGGCTGGTTCAGTTCATGAGCGAGCGACGAGGCCATTTCGCCCATCGTCATCAGGCGGCTCGTGAACTGCAGCTTTTCGTCCTGCTGGCGGGCGAGTTCCTGCGCCTGCTTGCGGGTGGTGATGTCGGTTGCGATCTGCATCTGCGCCAGATGGCCGTCCACCCATTGGATGTACTGGCGGCGCACTTCAAACCACTTCTGTATGCCCTGTACATAAACTTCCTGGGCGTCGGCCGTGCTTTCGGTCAGCGCGGCGGCGGGCAGGCCGGCATACGCATCGACCATGTCGATCGAGTCGGACGAGGCCTGGGCGCTGTCGAAGCCGCCGCCGGCCAGTTCCAGATGGCCGTCGGGGCGGATGCCGAACAGATGGCGGTAGTAGCGGTTGGCAAACAGCAGTTCGGCTTCGTCGGCGGCCAGCACGGAGACCGCGGCATCGAGGCTTTCGAGCACGGTGGTGAAGCGCTCGTGCGCAGCGGCGAGTTCTTCGCGAGCCCGCTTCGGCTCGGTGATGTCGGTCATCGACGACATCCAGCCGGTCTGGCGGCCCGAGCTGTCGATCAGCGGCGACACATACAACCGCGCGTGGAACAGCGAGCCGTCTTTACGGCGCACGCGCAATTCGAAGCCGGACGAGGGCGCCTTGCCGCGCAGCGTCATGTCGAGCTGGCGCTGCATCTCGGGGTACGCGTCGCGCGGCCAGTAGGGGAACGGCGCCTGCTTACCGACGAGGTCGCTCTCGTCCCAGCCGGTCATGCGGCAAAAGGCGGGATTGACGTGGGTGATGCGGCCGTGCATGTCGAGCACGCGCATGCCGATCAGCACGGAGTTTTCCATGGCGCGGCGGAAGAACGCTTCGGCGTACAGCGCCTGTTGCGCTTCGAAACGCTGCCGGGTGTGCTTCCACAGACTCCACAAGCTCCACAACACGAAGCAGGACAGACCGGCCACCAGCCACACGAGCGTGTTGTTGGTGAAATTGGTCATCTGCGGGAACGCGTAGACCCGCACCGACACGCCCTGGCCCGGCGGGTCGAGCGGCAGGTCGTAGAAGGCGTCGCGCGGCAGGCGTGGGCGCGTCGAGGTGGTGGCGAGCTCGCGGTTGTTCAGGTCGATGATCGAGATCTTGTACTTCGCCGACAGCTCAGGCGGGATGTCGTGCTTCAGCACGCCTTCGATCGAGAACACCGCGGCGATCGAGCCGAGAAACTCGCGGTCGCGGTAGACCGGCGTCTGCAACGTCAGATAGCCGTTGCCGAGGTCGTCATAAATGAGCGGGGAATACACCTGGCGGCGCGAGGTGCGCGCGTCGCCGAACGCCGCCTTCACGGCTTCGTCCATCTGTTCGTCGCTGGGTTTGGCGAGGCGTTGGCCGAACACCGGCAGCGCGGTATTGGGCCAGCGAGGCTGCTGCTCGGCCGTGTACCAGTTCATGTAGAGGATTTCGGGATGCCCCTGCATGATGTCCGTGGTGGACACCTGGAACGAATGCGGATCGGCGTGGCCGGCGGCGAGATCGCGCGCCAGCGCCTGAATCTGTTCCTGCGCGCCGGTCATCGACAGGCGGATCTGCTGCTGGGCCCAGGCGACGTTGCGGTAGAGCGTGTCTTCCTGCTGCTGCTGTTCGCGCCGGTTCAGGCTCCACAGGATCAGGCTCATGACGACCAGGAACACCAGGATCGACAGGAGCGGCGTCAGCAAATAGGAATTCGACCACCATGGTCCGTGGTGCCAGCGGGACGGCGACGAGTCCGCCGGCGAACCGGACGGCCGCGCCGAGCGTGCGAAAAGCCGTTCGGTCAACATGGCTGGCATTGTAGCGCAGCATGTGACTAGCAAATGGCGCAAAAAAGCGCTGAAAGTACCGCTAATCGGCGCAAACTAGCCGACGTATCCGCTGATCGGCAGTCAATCCAGGGTGCGCCGCAACAATTTTCCGCATTATGAGAAACGATCTCGTAATTCGAAAAACTTGTTGCGCAGACGACGGGGCCCTTATTACAATCGGCCGAAGCTGCCGCGGCCACACTCGTCCGCGTCGTCTGTTCAAAGAACGTTCCTTATCCCCAGGAGACGAGCATGTCCGCTGTACCCGACGAAGTCATGAAATATGTCGCCGCCGAGAAAGACGACGATCCCCAGGAAACCGGCGAGTGGCTGGAAGCGCTGGATGGCGTGATTTCTGCTGTGGGCCCGGATCGCGCCCACTATCTGATCGAAAAGCAAATCGAATTTGCCCGCGTACACGGCGAACACCTGCCGTTCTCCGCCAACACCCCATACATCAATACGATTCCCGTGTCGCGTCAGGCGCCCATTCCCGGCGACCAGGACATCGAACACCGCATCCGCTCGTACACGCGCTGGAACGCCATCGCGATGGTGCTGCGCGCGGGCAAGGACACCAACGTCGGCGGCCATATCGCCTCGTTCGCGTCGGCCGCCACGCTCTATGACGTCGGTTACAACCACTTCTGGCACGCAGCCTCGGACAAGCATGGCGGCGACCTCGTGTTCGTGCAGGGCCACTCGTCGCCGGGTGTCTATTCGCGCGCGTTCCTGCTCGGCCGTCTGAGCGAAAACCAGCTCGACAACTTCCGCCAGGAAGTGGGCGGCGAGGGCATCTCGTCGTATCCGCACCCGTGGCTGATGCCGGACTTCTGGCAATTCCCGACCGTCTCGATGGGCCTCGGCCCGATCATGGCGATCTATCAGGCCCGCTTCATGAAGTACATGCAGGCGCGCGGCATCACCAGGACCGAAGGCCGCAAGGTCTGGGCCTTCCTTGGCGACGGCGAAACGGACGAACCGGAATCGCTCGGCGCAATCGGCATGGCCGGCCGCGAACGCCTCGACAACCTCGTGTTCGTGATCAACTGCAACCTGCAGCGCCTCGACGGTCCGGTGCGCGGTAACGGCAAGATCATCCAGGAACTCGAAAGCGAATTCCGCGGCGCGGGCTGGAACGTCATCAAGGTGATCTGGGGCAGCCGCTGGGATGCGCTGTTCCAGCGCGACAAGTCGGGCGCGCTGATGCGCCGGATGATGGAAGTCGTGGACGGCGAATATCAGACGTACAAGTCGGAATCCGGCGCGTACGTGCGCGAGCACTTCTTCAATACGCCGGAACTGAAGGCGCTGGTCGCCGACTGGTCCGACGAGGACGTGTGGAACCTGAATCGCGGCGGCCACGATCCGCACAAGATCTACGCGGCGTTCACCGAAGCCACGAATGCCAAGGGCCAGCCGACCGTGATCCTCGCCAAGACGATCAAGGGCTACGGCATGGGCGAAGCCGGCCAGGCGATGAACATCACCCACCAGCAGAAGAAGATGCAGGTGGAGCAACTGAAGAAATTCCGCGACCAGTTCCGCCTGCCGATCTCCGACGAAGATATCGTCAACGTGCCGTACCTCAAGTTCGAAGAAGGTTCGAAGGAACTCGAGTACATGCGCGCTCGCCGCCAGGACCTCGGCGGCTATCTGCCGGCGCGTCGCCAGAAGGCCGAGTCGCTGCCGGTGCCGGCGCTCGACGTGTTCGAGCCGCTGCTCAAGGGCACGGGCGAAGGCCGCGAGATCTCCACGACGATGGCGTTCGTGCGGATTCTCAACATCCTGCTGAAGGACAAGGCGCTCGGCAAGCGCGTCGTGCCGATCGTGCCGGACGAGTCGCGTACCTTCGGTATGGAAGGCCTGTTCCGCCAGATCGGTATCTGGAATCAGGAAGGCCAGAAGTACGTGCCGGAAGACTCCGACCAGTTGATGTTCTACCGCGAGTCGGAAACCGGCCAGATCCTGCAGGAAGGCATCAACGAAGCCGGCGGTATGTCGGACTGGATCGCTGCCGCGACGTCGTACTCGACGCACGGCGAGATCATGATCCCGTTCTACATCTTCTATTCGATGTTCGGCTTCCAGCGCATCGGCGATCTGGCATGGGCCGCGGGCGACATGCGCTCGCGCGGCTTCCTGCTGGGCGGCACCGCAGGACGCACGACGCTGAACGGCGAAGGCCTGCAGCACGAAGACGGCCACTCGCTGTTGTGGGCCGCTTCGGTGCCGAACTGCATCAGCTATGACCCGACGTTCGGTTACGAACTCGCCGTCATCATGCAGGACGGTCTGCGCCGTATGGTCGCCGAACAGGAAGATGTGTACTACTACATCACGGTGATGAACGAGAACTACGAGCACCCGGCGATTCCGCAGGGAGACTCGGTGGCGGCCGACATCATCAAGGGTATGTACGCGTTCCGCAAGGCGGATGCCGACGCGAAGGCGCCGCGCGTTCAACTGATGGGTGCGGGCACGATCTTCAACGAAGTGATCGCCGCGGCCGACCTGCTGAAGAACGACTGGGGCGTCGCCGCCGACCTCTGGAGCGTGCCGAGCTTCACCGAACTGGCTCGCGAAGGCCACGAAGTGCAACGCTGGAACCTGCTGCACCCGACCGAAGAGAAGAAGGTCTCGCACGTCGAGAAGCTGCTCAAGGACGCACAAGGCCCGGTCATCGCATCGACCGACTACGTGCGCGCGCTGACCGAGCAGATCCGCGCGTTCGTGCCGCAGAAGTTCGTCGTGCTGGGCACGGACGGCTACGGCCGTTCGGACACGCGTGAAAAGCTGCGTCACTTCTTCGAAGTGGACCGCTACTGGGTCACGGTTGCCGCGTTGAATGCACTGGCAGATGAAGGCACGATCGAACGCAAGATCGTCGCCGAGGCGCTCAAGAAGTACAACCTTGATCCCGCCAAACCCAACCCGATGACCGTCTAAGGCATCATTCCCCGTGTGCCACGGCGTGCGCGCCCGCTCCTGATCGACAGGGGCAGGCTGCGTGCGCGGCCCAGGAGACACCCACAATGAGTCAAGCGATCGAAGTCAAGGTGCCGGACATCGGCGATTACAAGGACATCCCTGTGATCGAGGTGCTGGTGAAGGCGGGTGATACCGTCGAGAAAGAGCAGTCGCTCGTCACGCTGGAATCGGACAAGGCGACCATGGACGTGCCGAGCTCGGCTGCCGGTACCGTCAAGGAAGTGAAGGTCAAGGTGGGCGACAACGTGTCGGAAGGCTCGTTGATCGTCGTGCTGGAAGGTGCTGAAGGCGGCGCGGCCGCGGCTAAGCCCAATGGCGCTGCAGCGGCTCCCGCACCGGCGCCTGCTGCTGCACCGGCGCCCGCACCTGCGCCCGCACCTGCGCCCGCTGCAAGCGGTGGCGTGCAGGAAGTGAAGGTTCCGGATATCGGCGACTACAAGGACATTCCCGTGATCGAGATCGCGGTGAAGGTCGGCGACCGCGTCGAGAAAGAGCAGTCGCTCGTCACGCTGGAATCGGACAAGGCGACCATGGACGTGCCGAGCACGGCCGCCGGCGTCGTCAAGGAACTGAAGGTCAAGATCGGCGATACGGTGTCGGAAGGCTCCGTGATCGTCGTGATCGAAGCGGAAGGCGGCGCGGCAGTTGCGGCTCCCGCACCGGCGGCCAGGCCGGCTGCAGAAAAGCCGTCCGATGCGCCGGTTGCGCCGAGCCCGGCTCCGGCTGCACCCTCCGCGCTGGCCCAGGCGCCGGTCATTCCGGCCGGTGAAGGCGGCGAGCGCAAGGCAAGCCATGCTTCGCCGTCGGTGCGCAAGTTCGCACGCGAACTGGGCGTGGATGTCTCGCGCGTGCAGGGTACGGGTCCGAAGGGCCGGATTACCCAGGCCGACGTGACGGCATTCATCAAGGGCGTGATGACCGGTCAGCGCGCGGCTCCGGCTGCGGCGCCTGCTGCTGCCGGTGGCGGCGAGCTGAACCTGCTGCCGTGGCCGAAGGTCGATTTCACCAAGTTCGGTCCGATCGATCCGAAACCGCTCTCGCGCATCAAGAAGATCTCGGGTGCGAACCTGCATCGCAACTGGGTCATGATTCCGCACGTCACGAACAACGACGAAGCGGACATCACCGAGCTCGAAGCGCTGCGCGTGCAACTGAACAAGGAACACGAAAAGGCCGGTGTGAAGTTCACGATGCTGGCGTTTGTGATCAAGGCCGTTGTGTCCGCCTTGAAGAAATTCCCGACCTTCAATGCCAGCCTCGATGGCGACAACCTCGTGTTCAAGCAGTATTACCACGTTGGGTTCGCTGCCGATACGCCGAATGGCCTGGTTGTGCCGGTGATTCGCGATGCGGACAAGAAGGGGCTCGTCGATATCGCCAAGGAGATGGCCGAGCTTTCCAAGGCTGCTCGTGAGGGCAAGCTCAAGCCGGATCAGATGCAGGGTGGTTGCTTCTCGATCTCCTCGTTGGGTGGGATTGGCGGTACGCACTTCACGCCGATTATCAACGCGCCTGAAGTCGCTATTCTTGGTTTGTCGCGTAGTGCCATGAAGCCGGTTTGGGATGGGAAGCAGTTTGTGCCTCGTCTTACCATGCCGCTTTCGCTCTCCTATGACCATCGCGTCATCGATGGGGCTGAAGCTGCGCGCTTCAATGCGTATCTGGGTGCGATTCTTGCCGATTTTCGGCGTGTGATTCTTTAATCGGACGTTGACGCTGGCGCTGATGAGACGTGGTCTGTTTGTGATCCACGTCTCTCATTGAACTTGTTTTCATGTCGGTTTATTAGCGTTGCCCCTGTGCGGGGCGGCACCTACTTTTCTTTGTCTTCCAAAGAAAAGTAGGCAAAAGAAAGGCGCGTCCTTGGGCGGACAGCAAAGGATGTTTTTGTCCGGCGTGCTGCCAGCTTTTGCGCTGCTTTTAGGCCACTTTTTTGTTCTGTCGCGCCGCTCATCATCACGATTAACAAGAGAAGGGGACACTATGAGTCTCGTCGAAGTGAAGGTGCCGGACATCGGTGATTTCAAGGATGTCGATGTCATCGAGGTCAATATCAAGCCGGGCGATGTCATCGAGAACGAGCAAGCTCTCCTGACGCTCGAGTCGGATAAGGCTTCCATCGAAGTGCCCAGCGATACCGCCGGCACTGTCAAGGAAGTTCGCGTCAAGCCAGGTGATAAGGTGTCCGAAGGCACTATCATCGCCATCGTCGAAGCGTCGGCTGCGGCTGCGCCGGCTAAGGCCGCCGCAGAACCCGCGAAGGCCGCCGCACCCGTGGCCGCTGCTGCGGCTCCGAGTCAACCGGCCGCTGCTCCTCAAGCCGGTAGCTTCTCCGGCCAGGCCGATATCGAGTGCGACATGCTCGTGCTCGGCTCGGGCCCCGGTGGTTACTCGGCTGCGTTCCGCTCCGCCGATCTCGGTATGAAGACCGTGCTCGTCGAACGTTATTCGACCCTCGGCGGCGTCTGTCTGAATGTGGGCTGTATTCCGTCGAAGGCGCTGTTGCACACCGCTCTCGTGATCGATGAGGCCGAGGCGCTCGGGGCTCATGGCATCACGTTCGGTAAGCCGCAGATCGATCTCGACAAGCTGCGCGATTTCAAGTCGAGCGTCGTCAAGAAGCTCACCGGCGGTCTCGCCGGCATGGCCAAGATGCGTAAGGTCGAAGTCGTCACCGGTAACGGGGCGTTCGTCGATCCGCATCACATGGAAGTCGTGACGGAAGCGGGCAAGAAGGTTGTCAGGTTCAAGCAGGCCATCATTGCGGCCGGCTCCGAAGCGGTCAAGCTGCCGTTCATTCCAGAAGACCCGCGCGTGGTCGATTCGACCGGTGCGCTCGAGTTGCGTCAGATTCCCCAGCGCATGCTCGTGATCGGTGGCGGCATCATCGGCCTGGAAATGGCGACCGTGTACGCCACGCTCGGTGCGCAGATCGAAGTCGTCGAAATGCTCGACGGCCTGATGGCCGGCGCCGATCGCGATCTCGTCAAGGTCTGGGAGAAGTACAACAGCAAGCGTTTCGCCAACGTCATGCTGAAAACCAAGACAACCGCTGCTGAAGCCAGGGACGACGGCATTTACGTGTCGTTCGAAGGCGAGAAGGCTCCGGCTGAGCCGCAGCGCTACGATCTCGTGCTGGTCGCCGTGGGCCGCAGCCCGAACGGCAAGAAGATCGGCGCCGACAAGGCCGGCGTCGCCGTGACCGATCGCGGCTTCATCGAGGTCGACAAGCAGATGCGCACCAATGTGCCGCACATCTTCGCAATCGGCGATATCGTCGGTCAGCCGATGCTCGCCCACAAGGCCGTGCACGAAGCCCACGTTGCGGCTGAAGTTGCGCATGGCGAGAAGGCGTACTTCGACGCGCTGCAGATTCCGTCAGTGGCCTACACCGATCCGGAAGTGGCCTGGGCCGGCAAGACGGAAGATCAGTGCAAGGCCGAAGGCATCAAGTACGGCAAGGCAGTGTTCCCGTGGGCGGCTTCGGGCCGCGCCATCGCCAACGGCCGCGATGAGGGCTTCACCAAGCTGATTTTCGATGAAGAAACGCATCGCGTGATCGGCGGGGGGATCGTCGGTCTGAATGCCGGCGATCTGATTAGCGAAGTCTGTCTCGCCGTCGAAATGGGCGCGGACGCAACCGATATCGGCAAGACCATCCATCCGCACCCGACGCTTGGTGAATCGATTGGGATGGCCGCCGAGCTGTACGAAGGCGTCTGTACCGATCTGCCGCCGCAGAAAAAGAAGTAAGGCGGTAACGGGGCGCCTGCGTGTGGCCAGCGCGGGCGTTCTCGATCAGCATGCCGGTCCTGCGTGGAAGTCGGCTCCCGAGGTTGGCTTCAGACATTACCTGTAGAGGCCGGCCGCAGAAATCAGCCACAAAAAAACGGCGCGCCCCGCAAAGGGCGCGCCGTTTTTGTTTCAGCGTTTCAGCGGGGCAGGACACTCACCCCTCTTGTTGCTTACGAGCAGATCACGCGTATCGTTTGTCCGCCTGGATGCTGGAACGATCGCAGCCGGGGCAAAAAAATCCCGGCGTCCGCCGGGCAAACGATACGCTGTTGAACGTATCGGAGCGTTGGGCCGCGAAGTGCACGCGTAGTACATGGACCGCACGGCGCTGTTGCTGCGAGACGCGCCGGCGGGCGAACCCGCCGGCACAGATTGATGCGCAGGACGTCTCAACCGTTGTTCCGGGCGCCGTTTAAGCGCGCTCAAAACTTCCGCTGAAACCGCGATTGATGCCTCTCGTCGAGACCTCAGTCACGCCTGCTGTACACCTGAACTCAAACTTAAACAGCCTTCTTGGTCGAGCGCGAAGCTTGAGCTGCAGCTTGCGAAGCCGCCTTCGACGCTGCGGTGGCCGCTGCGTTGAAGTTGCTTTCAGCGATTTCCACAGCTTGCTTGGTCGCCTTGTGAACCGTTTCGTACGTGGTGTTGGCGGCGGTGATAGCCGACTTCAACACGGCGACAGCGGTTTCCGAACCGGCCGGGGCGTTCTTGGCAACGTTCTCGACGAGCGACTGCACCTTGTCGTTTTGCTCTTTGTACTGAGCTTCGGCGACGCGGGCGAATTCAGCTTGCGTGGCGGACACGATTTCATACACGTGACGGCCATACGACAGCGCCTTTTCCGAGATCGGCTGCGTGAGGCCAGCCTGCAGCGCGAAAAATTCCTGTGCGTCCTTCACCGACAGCGCACGTTGTGCATTTTCCTGGCTTTCCGCGAGCGTCGACTTCACGACTTGCAGGTTCAGCTCGACCAGCTTTTCGACGCCTTCGAATGCTTTAGTCGTCAGGCCGAAGAGGGTTTCGAGGTTGGCTTTCTGGGCTGCGGCGATTTGCTCAGGGGTCAGCAGACTCATGTTTACGCTCCTGGATGACGGTCCGTCTGGTGCGGACCGTGTTGGGTTAATGGCAAAACTGGCAAAACAGTAACGACAAAAATGCGCTGTCACACACCGGACGGTGATGTATTGTGCATCGCAACAATGCTACCTATTTTAGGATGGCGCCGGCAGATGTCAAGTTCTTTTTGTGCGTCGCACAATCATGAAAATAGCTCAGTAAAACAATACGTTATGAAGCGCATATGACATATGCGCGACAGATGTCGGAATGACCGCTGCACAGTGCTGGTGCGCGTTTGAGCGGTAGTTTTTGCCGCTATAACCGGGGATTTGACGCGATCCTGGACGGCGGGCACAGGACGATCCAGAGGGAAAATTTCGAAGCAAGAGGCGGCAAAACAACAATCGATGTAAACCGGAATCTGTCACGGAACGTTAATCGAGCATATCGGTCAAATGCGCGATGGTTCAATCCGCAGTGGATGCTTAACTGTCCGCGCGTCGGCTCATCGACTGGTGCCCTGGAGAAACCGCCCGCTGGGCAACGGTCAGCGGCGTTTCGCAGCGCCTGGAACGACCGTATTTCCCCTGATCAAGGTTGTCTCTAAATTGCCGTTATGCTGAGAGCATCGCCGGAATCCGGCGCATAACGGCCCCAACGAACATCCGCGGACTGGATCGTTTTTTTCGATCGAGTCCGCGAAGCTTATAGGCTTTTTACAATCGGATCTGACAACCCGGTTTAAGGAGCGCCGATAAGTGCTTAATATTGCTAATTTTTCGTGGTTTTACTACACTTGCATAAAACTTTCGCCGTCCCAGACAGAACACCAATGAAAACCGACATGTTTTCGTCGCTCAAAGTGATCCACGGCGTGGCCCTCAGCACCGCTGTGTCGGTGGCCGCCTCGGTGGTCATCGCAGCCGCGTTTGCTGCGCCTGTCGACGCTTTCGCCGCGACGGCCACGGCCACCGCGCCAGCCAAAACCAGCAAGAAGACCGTCAAAACTGCGAAATCGGCCAAAAAGCCGGGTTCCGCCGTTGCCGCGAAGTCGTCCAAAGCCGCGAAGAACACGGTTGCGGCGGACGACGCGCCGCGCGCCGAAACCCGCAAGCGCCGCGTTTCGTACGTGATGAATGGCCGCCGCCATACGGTTATGCGCAAGGTCGCGTTCGAACCGCGTCAGCCCACGGTCGGCCAGGCGTTTGGCTTGCACGACACGCCTGACGCGCTGGCGTTGCGTTCGAGCGTCGCCTACGTGGTCGACCAGAACAGCGGTGAGTCGCTGTTCGACAAGAACTCGCGCGCCGTGGTGCCGATCGCCTCGATCACCAAGCTGATGACGGCGATGGTGGTGCTGGACTCGAAGGCGCCGCTGACCGAGCAGATCGAAGTCACGGACGAAGACCGCGACTACATCAAGAACACCGGTTCGCGCCTGTCGGTCGGCTCGGTGCTCTCGCGTGAAGACATGCTGCACATCGCGCTGATGGCCTCGGAAAACCGCGCGGCCGCAGCGCTGTCGCGTTACTTCCCGGGCGGCCGCCCGGCCTTCCTCGCAGCGATGAACGCCAAGGCCAAGCAACTCGGCATGACCGATACGCACTTCGAAAGCCCGTCGGGTCTGACGAGCGAGAACGTCTCGACCGCGCGCGATCTGGTCAAGATGGTCAACGCGGCCTATCAGTATCCGATGATCCGCCAGTTCTCGACCGATCATAGCTACGAGGTCTACACCGGCAAGCGTTCGATCGCCTATAACAGCACCAACGCGCTGGTGCGCAATCCGTCATGGGACATCGGTCTGCAGAAGACCGGCTTCATCAACGAAGCGGGTGAGTGCCTCGTGATGCAGGCCACCATTCATGGCCGTCCGATGATCGTGGTGCTGCTCGATTCGTCGGGCAAGTACTCGCGCTTCGCCGACGCAACGCGCCTGCGCACGTGGCTCGACAACGGCGGCGACCAGCACATTACCAGTGCCGACGCCGGTGGTCCGGGCACCTGATACGTCCGGATGAAGGAAAGGCCGCTGTCTCGACGTTGTCGAGGCGGCGCAAGCAAAAAGCCCCGCGATTGCGGGGCTTTTTGCTTTGAGGTGCATTGTGCTAGTGGGGCGGTCTGGCTGAGCGCTTCACGTCCGCTTCAGTTTTAGCCCGTGACTCACGCATGCTGATGATGTGCACTGTTGGGCGGCGTCTCCGGCTGATAGCCAAGCGACGCGGAGATCACCAGCGCCGTCTTGCTCAACTGCCCCAGCCACGAGTCCTGCAAGCGGTCGGCCGGCGCCGACAGCGACAGGCCGGCGACCAGCTTGCCGGTATCGTCATAGATGCCCGCCGCGATGCAGCGCACGCCGAGTTCCAGTTCTTCGTTATCGCGCGCGCACGATTGCTGGCGCACATGCGACAGCTCGCGTTCCAGCTTGGCAAGATCGGTAATGCTGTTCTGGGTATGCCCCGAGAGGCCCGTGCGGGTCGCGTAGGCGCGCACGCGGGTCGATTCGTCCGCAGCGAGGAACAGCTTGCCGACCGAGGTCAGATGCAGCGGCGCGCGCCCGCCGATGGCCCGCACCACCTGCATGCCGGAGCGCTCGGAGTAGGCCCGTTCGATATAGACGATCTCATCGCCCTGACGCACCGACAGATTCACCGTCTGTCCAGTGAGGCGATGCAGTTCGCGCATCGGCATCAGCGCGGCGTCGCGTACCGACAGGCGTGCCTTGACCAGATTTCCGAGTTCCAGCAGGCGCATGCCGAGTCGATAGGTGCCTGGATCCGAACGGTCGACGAGACGGCACGTCACCATGTCGTTCAGGATGCGGTGCGCAGTGGAGGGATGCAGCTCAGTGCGTAGCGCGAGTTCCTTCAGGCTGACCGGGTCGCTATGCGCAGCAAGGGCGTCCAGCAGGCGCATCATGCGCTCGATCACCTGGATCGAAGTCTTGGGATCCGGGTTCGTATCGCTCATGGGGAGAAATCGGTTGACGCGTCAAACAGCGGAGAATTGATTGTATATCGTATTGTGAAAAAAGCGAACGCTGTTGGAGGCTAGCTTCGAATCCGCTTGCAGACCTTGGTGGCTTGCGGCCTGCGTGGCTTTGGCGTTGGTATTGTTCGGCAAACAGCGGATAATCAGGGACGTTTTCCCGGAGGAGCGCCCATGCGAGTCGGATTGTTCGTCACCTGCCTGATTGACCTGATGCGTCCCGAAATCGGTTTTTCGGCGATCAAGCTGATCGAGGGAGCCGGCTTCGAGGTGGTCGTGCCGCCCGCCCAAACCTGCTGCGGACAGCCCGCCTACAACTCCGGCGATCGCCGCCTCGCACGCGATCTGGCCGAGAAGACCCTGCGCGAATTCGAGCAGTTCGACTACATCGTGGTGCCGTCGGGGTCGTGTGGCGGCATGATCCGCGTGCATTACGGCGACCTGTTTGGCAGCGACCCGGAAATGATGACCCGCTTCGGGCGCCTGCGCCCGAAGGTGTACGAGCTGACCGATTTTCTCGTCAACGTCGCCAGGGTGCAGTTGCCGCCCGGCGAGTTTGCGGGACCGGTCACCTATCACGACTCATGCTCGGGGTTGCGCGAGCTGGGCGTCAAGACGCAGCCGCGCGCGTTGCTCGCGCAGGCCGGCGTGACGGTCACCGAGATGAAGGATTGCGAACACTGCTGCGGCTTCGGCGGCACGTTCGCGGTCAAGTACGGCAATATCTCGACGGCAATCGTCGATGAAAAATGCGCGAACATCGGCGCGAGCGGGGCGGGCACGGTGGTGCTCGGCGACCTCGGCTGCATGCTCAATATCGAAGGCCGTTTGCGCCGCAAGGGCGACACCACCACGCGCGTGCTGCATATCGCGCAGGTGCTCGCCGGCGACGCATAAGGCGGCGCCTCAGCCGTCGCACAAGCGATGGCGCGAGGCGGCGCATGTCCTGTCGTGCCGTCACTCATTGAATCCGCAAGCGAATTCTAAAGACCGCCATGCAAGTTCAAACGATGCAGTTCAAGGCGCGCGCTGGCGAGAAGCTCGCCGACCAGCGTCTGCAGCAGAACCTCACCAAGCTGTCGACCAAGTTCGTCTCGGCCCGCGCGGCCGCGATTACGGCGATCGATTTCGCTGCGACCCGCGCCGCCCTCAAGGAGCGCCGCAACCGCGCGCTGGACAACCTCGACGTGTGGCTCGAGACCTTCGAGCGCGAGGCGACCCTGCGCGGCGTCACGGTGCTGTATGCCGAGACGACTCAGGAAGCAGCCCGGCTCGTCGCGGATATCGCGCGCCGGCACGACGTGAAGAAGGTGATCAAGACCAAGTCGATGGTCACCGAGGAAATGCGCCTGAACGAAGTACTCGGGCAGATGGGCGTGCAGTCGATCGAAACCGATCTCGGTGAATACATCCTGCAGATCAACGACAACGAGCCGCCGAGTCACATCATCGCGCCGGTCGTCCATAAGGATAAGGACGAGATCGCCGATCTGTTTGCGAAAATGCACCACCGCCCGCGCCTCACCGAGATTCCCGAGATGACCCGCGAGGCGCGCGAGGTGCTGCGCCCGCATTTCATGACGGCGGATATGGGTGTGACCGGCGGCAACTTCGTGGTGGCGCAGACCGGTTCGGTCGCGCTCGTCACCAACGAGGGCAACGAGGGCATGTGCACGGTGATGCCGCGGGTGCACGTGGCGGTGACGGGCATCGAGAAAGTGCTGCCGACGCTCGAGGACCTCGCAACCGCGATGCGTCTGCTGCCGCGCTCGGCGACCGGTCAGGCGACCTCGAACTACTTCTCGGTGCTGACCGGTCCGCGCGGACCCGGCGATCAGGACGGCCCGGAACATATGTACGTGGTGCTGGTCGATGGCGGGCGCACCGGGCTGATCGGCGGCGACTTCCAGGAGATGCTGCGCTGTATCCGCTGCGGCGCCTGCATGAATCATTGCCCGGTGTATCAGAAGGTCGGCGGCCATACTTATGGTTGGGTCTATCCGGGGCCGATGGGCTCGGTGTTGACGCCGAGTTATGTCGGGATCGACAACGCGCTCGATCTGCCGCAGGCCGCCACGTTGTGCGGCGAATGCAATAGCGTCTGTCCGGTCGGGATTCCGTTGTCGGACCTGTTGCGCAAGCTGCGCGAGAAGCAGGTGGAGCGGCGCTTGCGGCCTTGGCGCGAACGCGCGGGGCTGGCGGTGTGGGGCTTTCTTGCACTGCACCCGGATGCCTATGCGCTGTTCACCAAACTGGCGGTGCGGATCCTCGAGCGAATGGGCGGGCGCCGTCGCGCGATAGCCAGGCTGCCGCTTGCGGCCGGCTGGACCGACACGCGCGATATGCCGGCGCCAGTCGGGCGCACGTTCCGCGAGTTGTACGCGGCACAGCGCAGTCATCTCGGCTGAGCGTGCGCGGCGTCTTTTCGAGACACTGTTCTCTCCGGAGCAACGCTGTATCTCACTGGGGTGGGTTTTTCCCAATTGATTCGTTCTATACCATTTCGACTAGGCATAGTGGGCCACAAGCTCCGGGTGCCTCAATCGGAAGAGAGCGCATCATGAAAAAGACAATATCGATGTATTGGCCGTTGGCCGTGTTTGTGCCGCTCGCAGCGGCAGCCTACCTGTATGTCAGCGGCGAGGCCGCGTCGCGCATGGCGCAGGCGCCGCTCGGCGCGGATCAGTTCACGGCGGAGCTGGCGCGAACCGTTTCGTATGGCCTGGTTGGCGACGATCGCGTGTTGCCGGTGAAGCCCATGCGTGCAGTCGCCGCGCTGCAACCGGCCGAAGCATCCTGAAGGCAGGAGATATTTCGTGACTGGCCAGTCGCGCATCTTGCCCACGCTTTGCCGCGCGCCGTTTTGCGGCGCCCGGCGCAGCGGGGTGGGGCCGCTGGATTCACAGCGCCGAGCGCGCGCCCGGCGAGATTTTCTCCATCTTTGTATAATCGCGGCACCGCTGACCAGCCCCGTCCGGATGCCGCGCATCCAGAGCCTTTGATGAAAACCGTCTCCATCTGTTTTGTCTGTCTAGGGAACATCTGCCGTTCCCCGACTGCGGAAGGGGTGATGCGGCATCAGGTCGGCGAGGCGAAGCTGGACGGGCGCATCACGGTCGATTCGGCCGGCACCGGCGACTGGCACATCGGCGCCGCGCCCGACGAGCGCGCCCAGCGTGCCGCCGCCCAGCGCGGCTACGACCTGTCCGGGCTGCGCGGCCGGCAGATCGGCGCGGCGGACTTCGAGCGCTTCGATCTGCTGATTGCGATGGACGACGCCAATGTCGCCGCGTTGCGCCGGATCTGTCCGCCGGCCCAGCGCGACAAGATTCGGCTGCTGATGGAGTTCGTGTCGCAGAACGACAGCCGTTGGGCGGGCGAGCGGCAAGTGGCCGATCCCTATTTCGGCGGCGCGGCGGGTTTTGAGCAGGTGCTGGACCAGTGTGAAGCCGCGTGCCGGGGACTGATCGCCGCGTTGCACGCGCAACTGGTGCCTTGAGCACGGCCAGGACAGCAGCACCCAAGGTCCGTCGGACGGGCCTGCGGGCCCACTGGTTAATTAAGCAAATGACCCAAATTGCGATAGGGATACTTGACTAATCTAGTCATGTATTTATACTTGAGCAAACTTGTCGAGAATTGCGATCCCCAACATCATGAGACTCACCACGAAAGGCCGTTTCGCCGTCACGGCGATGATTGACCTGGCGCTGCGCCAGGAGCAGGGCCCGGTGACGCTTGCGGGTATCAGCCAGCGCCAGCATATTTCCCTGTCCTACCTCGAGCAGTTGTTCGGCAAGCTGCGTCGCCATGAGATCGTGGAGTCCGTCCGCGGACCGGGCGGTGGCTACAATCTGGCCCGCCGCGCTGAAGACGTGACCGTCGCGGACATCATCATCGCCGTCGACGAGCCGCTCGACGCCACCCAATGCGGCGGCAAAGGCACCTGCGAAGGCACCAAGCAGCACGACGGCCACTGCATGACGCACGAACTGTGGTCTACCCTGAACCAGAAAATGGTCGAGTACCTGGATTCGGTCTCCCTGAAGGATCTGGTCGACCAGCAACGCGCGCGCGAAGGCGCGCCGGCCGTGCTGCGCGACCGCCGCAGCGAGGCGCCGGCGGTCGAACCCGCCCGGGTCGCGCCACGCGGACCGAATTCCGTTTTCAACATGGCCGGTTCATAGAGCGCTTTAAATTAATCAAGCGAACCTGGAGCCCAGAAGCCAGAGCAATGATGTCCCCCGGAGCGATTCATGAATAACGACATTCCCCACCTGCCCATTTACATGGACTACAGCGCCACGACCCCGGTCGATCCGCGCGTGGTGGACAAGATGATTCCGTACCTGCGCGAGCAGTTCGGCAACCCCGCGTCGCGCAGCCACTCGTATGGCTGGGACGCGGAACGTGCGGTCGAGGAAGCGCGCGAGAACGTCGCGGCGCTGGTGAACGCCGATCCGCGCGAAATCATCTGGACTTCGGGCGCCACGGAGTCGGACAACCTGGCTATCAAGGGTGCGGCGCACTTCTACAAGAGCAAGGGCAAGCACATCATCACGGTGAAGACCGAGCACAAGGCCGTGCTGGACACCTGCCGCGAACTCGAGCGCGAAGGCTTCGAAGTCACGTATCTGGACGTCAAGGAAGACGGCCTGATCGACCTCGACGCGTTCAAGGCCGCGTTGCGCCCGGACACGATTCTGGTCTCGGTGATGTCGGTGAACAACGAGATCGGCGTGATCCAGGACATCGAGGCGATCGGCGAGATCACCCGTGAGAAGGGCATCATTTTCCACGTCGATGCGGCTCAGGCTACCGGCAAGGTGGAAATCGACCTGCAAAAGCTGAAGGTCGACCTGATGTCGTTCTCGGCTCACAAGACCTATGGTCCGAAGGGCATCGGCGCGCTGTACGTGCGCCGCAAGCCGCGTATCCGTATCGAAGCGCAGATGCACGGCGGCGGTCACGAGCGCGGCATGCGTTCGGGCACGCTGGCCACGCACCAGATCGTCGGCATGGGTGAAGCGTTTCGCATCGCACGCGAAGAAATGGCCACGGAAAACGAGCGTATCCGCATGCTGCGCGACCGTCTGCTGCGCGGCCTGCAGGACATGGAAGAAACCTATGTGAACGGCGACATGGAACAGCGTGTGCCGCACAACCTGAACATCAGCTTCAATTTCGTCGAAGGCGAGTCGCTGATCATGGCGGTCAAGGACGTCGCCGTGTCGTCGGGTTCGGCGTGCACCTCGGCCTCGCTCGAGCCGTCGTACGTGCTGCGTGCGCTTGGCCGCAACGACGAACTGGCGCACAGCTCGATCCGCTTCACGGTGGGCCGCTTCACGACGGAGCAGGACGTCGATTACGTCATCAACCTGCTGAAGACCAAGATTTCGAAGCTGCGCGACCTGTCGCCGCTGTGGGAAATGTACAAGGACGGGATCGATATTTCGACGATCCAGTGGGCGGCGCACTAATCGCCATTACTGCGACCCCAGGCTGGGCGAAACATCGCACCGGATGCAGGTTGAAACGAATCAAGGAGTGTAATCATGGCTTATAGCGACAAGGTTCTGGACCATTACGAAAATCCGC
This sequence comes from Paraburkholderia sp. SSBN10T, assembly GCF_056619545.1. Lineage (NCBI taxonomy): Bacteria > Pseudomonadati > Pseudomonadota > Betaproteobacteria > Burkholderiales > Burkholderiaceae > Paraburkholderia > Paraburkholderia sp. SSBN10T. Next base: position 16,704 of record NZ_JBWQQI010000008.1, on the reverse strand, counting down.
GCAACGTCGGTTCCTTTGCCAAGGACGACGATGCCGTCGGTACCGGCATGGTCGGCGCGCCGGCTTGCGGCGACGTGATGAAGCTGCAGATCCGCGTGGGCGCGGACGGCATCATCGAAGACGCGAAGTTCAAGACGTATGGCTGCGGTTCGGCGATCGCCTCGAGCTCGCTCGTCACCGAATGGGTGAAGGGCAAGACGCTCGACGAGGCAATGTCGATCAAGAACACGCATATCGCCGAAGAACTCGCATTGCCGCCGGTCAAGATCCACTGCTCGATCCTCGCGGAAGACGCGATCAAGGCAGCGGTTGCCGACTACAAGCAGCGTCACGGCGAAACCGCGGAAGCGGGCGAAAAGCAGCAGGCTGCTTGAAGCAGCGCCGCTTAAAGCGCAAATGAAGCAGGGCAGCGGGCGGCGCAAAGCGCGCTGCCCGGCGTGAGCGATATTGGATGCAGGCAGGGCGGCAGCGCGCATGAAACATGCGGCGCTGCCCAATGAGAAACGCTATGGCAATTACGTTGACCGAAAAGGCAGCACAACACGTCCAGAAATTTCTGGTCCGACGCGGCAAGGGTCTCGGGCTGCGGCTCGGCGTGCGCACGACCGGCTGCTCGGGTTTGGCCTACAAGCTCGAATACGTGGATGAACTCGCGCCTGAAGATCAGGTATTCGAGTGCAACGGCGTCAAGATCATTGTCGACCCGAAGAGCCTCGCCTATATCGACGGCACGGAACTCGACTTCGCACGTGAAGGGCTGAACGAAGGCTTCAAGTTCAACAACCCGAACGTGAAAGACGAGTGCGGCTGCGGCGAGTCGTTCCGCGTCTGAACAGGTTAAATCCGCGTGCAGCGGAAAAAAGGCGGCGCGGGCCGCCTTTTTAATTTGCCGTACCTTATGTTTTGCCTGGCGCTGCTTTTCAATTTGCAAGCCGGCTGTGTTTTTTGAACGGACCACATCATTCGATGGCCTCGCTGAACGATAGCCACTTCGACCTGTTCGATCTGCCGGCGCAATACGCGCTCGACGCCAGTGCGCTCGATCACGCGTATCGCACAGTGCAGTCGCAGGTCCACCCCGACCGTTTCGCGGCCGCGGGCGACGCGCAAAAGCGCATTGCCATGCAATGGGCGACGCGCACGAACGAGGCGTATCAGACGCTGCGCGACCCGTTGAAGCGGGCGACCTATCTGTTGTCGCTGCGCGGCATCGATGTCGGCGCGCATGACAATACGGCAATGGAGCCGGCGTTCCTGATGCAGCAGATGGAATGGCGCGAAGGCATCGAAGACGCCGCTGCGGCGAAGAATGTCGACGCGCTCGATGCCTTGCTCGCCGAACTGCGCGACGAGGAGCGGATGCGCTTCACGAAACTCGGCGCGTTGCTCGATAGCGGCGCGAACCAGGCGGCGGGCGAGGCGGTGCGTCAGTTGATGTTTATCGAGCGCGTGGCGGAGGAAGTCAGCACGCAGATCGAGCGACTCGACAACTGACGCGAATCGACGAACCCGAACGTAGCCACGACAGCAAGCCGTAGCATTCAACCCAGCAACGCGAATCATTCAGGACGGGGCCGAACGATCCCCGAAGAAGATCCCAGATGGCCTTACTGCAAATCTCCGAACCCGGCATGGCGCCCGCGCCGCATCAGCGGCGTCTCGCGGTCGGTATCGATCTTGGCACCACCAATTCCCTCGTTGCCGCAGTCCGTAGCGGCGTGCCCGACGTGCTTCCCGACGAGGACGGCCAGATGCTGCTGCCGTCGGTGGTCCGCTATCTGGAGAAGGGCGGCCGCCGCATTGGCCATACCGCCAAGGCGGAAGCGGCGAGCGATCCGCGCAATACGATCGTGTCGGTCAAGCGCTTCATGGGCCGCGGCAAGAGCGAAGTCGAGGGCGCCGAAAACGCCCCCTACGATTTCGTCGACGCGCCCGGCATGGTGCAGATCCGCACCGTCGACGGCGTGAAGAGCCCGGTCGAAGTGTCGGCGGAAATTCTCGCCACCTTGCGTCAGCGCGCGGAAGACACGCTCGGCGACGATCTGGTCGGCGCCGTGATTACCGTACCGGCGTATTTCGACGAAGCCCAGCGCCAGGCTACCAAGGACGCGGCGCGTCTGGCCGGTCTGAACGTGCTGCGCCTGCTCAACGAGCCGACCGCGGCGGCGATTGCCTATGGCCTCGACAACGGCTCCGAAGGCCTCTACGCCGTATACGACCTCGGCGGCGGCACCTTCGACCTGTCGATCCTCAAGCTTACCAAGGGTGTTTTCGAAGTGCTTGCCGCGGGCGGCGATTCCGCGCTCGGCGGCGACGATTTCGATCACGCGCTGTTCCGTCATGTGCTAGAGCAGGCTGGTATCGCGGCGCAGACGCTCGCCGCGGAAGACGTGCGGATGCTGCTGGACAGCGTCCGCGCGACCAAGGAGGCGCTGTCGGATGCGCCGCTGGCAAGTCTGCAGGCAACGCTCTCCAACGGCACCAGGCTCGATCTGACGATCGACGAGGCCACCTTTGAGGCGATCACGCGGGCGCTGGTGCAGCGCACGCTTGGGCCGACCAAGAAGGCGCTGCGCGACGCCAGGGTGACGACGAAAGAAATCAAGGGTGTGGTGCTGGTGGGCGGTGCGACCCGCATGCCGGTGATTCGCCGCGCGGTCGAAGCGTTCTTCGGCCAGCCGCCGCTGACCAATCTCGACCCGGACCAGGTGGTCGCGCTCGGCGCGGCAATCCAGGCCGATCTGCTGGCCGGCAACCGCAGCGCCGACGGCGACGACTGGCTGCTGCTCGACGTCATCCCGCTGTCGCTCGGCGTTGAGACGATGGGTGGCCTGACCGAGAAGATCATCCCGCGCAATTCGACCATTCCGGTGGCCCGCGCACAGGATTTCACGACCTTCAAGGACGGCCAGACGGCGATGGCGATTCACGTCGTGCAGGGCGAACGCGAACTGGTGGCGGATTGCCGCTCGCTCGCGCGCTTCGAACTGCGCGGCATCCCGCCGATGGCGGCCGGCGCGGCGCGTATTCGTGTGACCTATCAGGTCGACGCGGATGGCTTGCTGTCGGTGTTCGCGCGTGAGCAGCTTTCGGGCGTGGAGGCGTCGGTGGTGGTGAAACCGTCGTATGGTCTTGCCGACGACGACATCGCGAAGATGCTGGAAGACAGCTTCAACACGGCCGAGGTCGACATGCGCGCTCGCGCACTGCGCGAGGCGCAAGTCGAAGCGCAACGCCTGATCGAAGCAACGGATGCGGCGCTCGCGGCCGACGCCGAATTGCTCGACGAGGCCGAGCGCGCTGAGCTCGATGGGTTACTCACGGCCTTGCGCAAAGTGGCGCAGAGCGATGATGTCGACGCGATCGAAGCGGCGACGAAGACAGTGGCCGAAGGCACTGACGAGTTCGCTGCTCGCCGCATGAACAAGGGTATTCGCCGCGCGCTGGCCGGCCGCAAGCTCGACGAGATCTGAGCGGAGCGGGCGGCCGCGGGTCGGCGCTCCGGCGGTCCCGGTTGAACAGGGCCGCCGTACACGCCAGGCGACAAGCCGCTCCAGCAGCCTGTCTAGCCTCTCGACGAATCACGTGACGCATGTCAAAAACGCATGCGTCACCAGTAAAATGGTACGGAGCCAGTTCGCCGGCGGCCGTGCCCAGACCAAACGGAAATCGTATGCCTCAAATCGTTGTACTGCCCCATGTCGAACTGTGCCCGGAAGGCGCGGTGATCGATGCTGTGCCGGGCAAGAGCATCTGCGACAATCTGCTGGAACACGGCATCGAGATCGAGCATGCTTGCGAGAAATCGTGCGCATGCACAACCTGCCACGTCGTCGTGCGCGAAGGTTTCAACGCGCTCACGCCGTCCGAGGAAGACGAGGACGATCTGCTCGACAAGGCGTGGGGCCTGGAGCCCGAGTCGCGTCTGTCGTGCCAGGCGGTGGTGCCGGCCGACCAGGATCTGGTTGTTGAAATCCCGCGTTACTCGATCAACCACGCGAAGGAAAATCACTAACAGGAGCGCGCAGCCATGAAGTGGACCGACACGCAAGACATTGCGATGGCCCTCACCGACAAGCACCCGGAAGTGGACCCGCAGCAGATCCGCTTCACCGATCTGCACCGTTGGGTGACGGAGCTGGAAGGTTTCGACGACGATCCGAACCGTTCGAACGAGAAGATCCTCGAAGCGATCCAGGCGGCATGGATCGAGGATGCGGATTATTGAACAGGCGAAAGCTTGAGTGGTTTTCAAAGCAAAAAGGCGATTCCATTGGAATCGCCTTTTTGCTTGGTGCCGCGTGTGTGCCAGTGTTGCCGCTTCGGATGCGGCGTCTGGTTCGTGAATTCCCCCGCGACTAGCCTGCTACAAGCGTACCGTTTTCGACGTGCACGCGCTCGCCTTGCTGGAACGGGGGCGCTTCGTGGTACGTGAAGTAACGGTTCTTGCCGTTTTCCATGCGCACGTGCACTGAATAAGCGGTCGTGCTGCGCAGATGTTTTTCGACCGCGTTGCCGGCGAAGCCGCCGCCGACAGCGCCCAGCACCGTCATGGCGCCGCGGCCGACGCCGCCGCCGAACTGGTTGCCGATCAGGCCGCCGGCCACCGCGCCGCCGACAGCGCCGATACCGGTGCCGTGACCTTCCTGATGGGCTTCGGAGATCGCCACTACGGTGCCGCAGCTAGCGCAATAGGCTGGCTGGGGCGCCGGTTGCTGCGCGTACTGTGCCGCTTGGGCCTGGGGTTGCTGCGCGTACTGCGGTTGCGCAGGCGACGGGGCAGGCGCCGTCGGGGCAGGTTGTTGTGCCTGCGCCTGTTCCTGAGCAGGAGCCTGAGGCGCCTGCGGCTGCTGTTGCTGCGCGTAGGTGTTCGGATTGGCCGGAGCCGACGAATCGACCACCGCCGGCTGCGAGGCGACCAGCGCGGCCTGGGTCTGATCCGTTTGCGCGCCGCTGCTCGACGCCTTCGGGAACAGGCCCGTGATGGCTGCCGTAGCCGCGAGGCTGGCGATGATGACTGCGCCTGCCGCGGTTGCGACAAGCGGGTGAATCCGGCGTGGTTGTGTGTTGTCTGAATTGTTCATATTGACCTCCGTCTGGAGCAGAGTCGAACTGGTTTTTTTCAAGACAGAGTGTCTGACAGTTCGGTTGGGCACCGGGTTTCAATTTGTAACCAGTTCTGTAGCGCTCGCTGAGATGCCGGCGACGCGACAGCGGAGAGGGTAGCCGCACGCCTGATTTCGTGAGGCTCTTGCACTGTCCGACCCCAACACCGGGCATCCGGCCCCGTGAACCTTTTACCGATAGTTACAAACTGTCAGCCAGCGCGGCCCTGCGGATGACGAATGCGGGCCTTGACTGGCCGCCACAATGAAAAACGCCCGGCAACGAGCCGGGCGTCGGGTCCTGCTGCCGAATGATGCAGCCGCGGATCAGCGCGATCCGTGCGCTCAGTCTTCGCGGCGCAGATGCGGGAACAGGATCACGTCGCGGATGCTCGGGCTGTCGGTGAGCAGCATGATCAGACGGTCGATGCCGATGCCGCAACCGCCGGCCGGCGGCATGCCGTACTCGAGCGCGCGGATGTAGTCGGCGTCGTAGAACATCGCTTCCTCGTCGCCCGCGTCCTTCTGGTCGACCTGCTTCTTGAAGCGTGCGGCCTGATCTTCCGGATCGTTCAGCTCCGAGAAGCCATTGGCGATTTCACGGCCCGTGATGAACAGTTCGAAACGCTCGGTAATGCCGGGCACCGCGTCCGATGCGCGCGCGAGCGGCGACACTTCAATCGGATAGTCGATGATGTAGGTCGGCTCCCACAGTTGCGATTCGGCGGTCTCTTCGAAGAGCGCCAGTTGCAGCGCGCCCACGCCGGCATTGAGGAACTGCGGTTGCGAGGCGTCCACGCCGAACTTCTTCAGCTCGGGGCGCAGGAAAGCGGCGTCGGCCAGTTGTTCGTCGGTGTAGTGCGGGGCGTACTTCTGGATCGCCTGCGTGATCGTCAGGCGATGGAACGGCTTCGCCAGATCCAGTTCGCGGCCCTGATAGCTGATCGTCGCCGTGCCGAGCGCATCGATTGCGGCCTGACGGATCAACTGTTCGGTGAAGTCCATCACCCATTGATAATCGGTGTACGCCGCGTAGAACTCGATCATCGTGAATTCCGGATTGTGGCGCACCGAGACGCCCTCGTTACGGAAATTCCGGTTGATCTCGAACACGCGCTCGAAGCCGCCCACCACGAGGCGCTTCAGGTACAGCTCCGGCGCGATGCGCAGGAACATCTGCATATCGAGCGCGTTGTGATGCGTGACGAACGGCTTGGCCGCCGCGCCGCCCGGAATCGGGTGCAGCATCGGCGTTTCGACTTCCATGAAGTTGGCGTCCGCCATGAACTTGCGGATCGACGACATGGCCTTGGTGCGCGCCACGAAGGTCTTGCGCGTTTCCGGCGTGACGATCAGGTCGACGTAGCGCTGGCGGTACTTCGTTTCCTGGTCGGCGAGGCCGTGGAACTTGTCGGGCAGCGGGCGCAGCGACTTCGACAGCAGGCGCAGTTCGGTACAACGCACCGACAGCTCACCCTTGTTGGTGCGGAACAGCACGCCGCGCGCGGCGACGATGTCGCCCATGTCCCACTTCTTGAACGCGTCGTAGGTTTCCTGGCCGACGTCGGCCGGCGTGATGAAGAACTGGATCTGACCCGAGCCGTCGCGCACGGTGGCGAAGCTCGCCTTGCCCATCACGCGCTTCAGCATCATGCGGCCGGCCACGGCGACTTCGAGCGGATTCGCTTCGAGCGTTTCCTTGTCGGCCTCGGCGTATTGCGCCTGCAGATCTTCCGCATGATGCGTGGGGCGGAAGTCGTTCGGATAGGCGACGCCCTGGTCACGCAGCTCGCGCAGCTTTTCGCGGCGCTCGGCGATGATCTTGTTTTCGTCCCCCTCGGGCGCAGCGTTCGTCTGGATCGGTTCGGTCATGATGGGTCGGTATTCGGGGTGGCCTGCATGCGGGCGGCCCGCACCAGGTTGCCTGCCGATCGGACTATGTGCGGCAGGCGCTTGAAAGATGCGGCGCGGCAAGCCTCGCCGCGCCGGAATTACGTCAATCGCCCTTAGATGCCCTGTTTCAGGCTGGCGCTGATGAACGGATCGAGGTCGCCATCGAGCACGCTCTTGGTATTGCTGATTTCGACGTTGGTACGCAGATCCTTGATGCGGCTGTTGTCCAGCACGTATGAACGGATCTGGTGACCCCAGCCCACATCGGTCTTGCCCGCTTCGAGCTTGTCCTGTTCGGCCTGACGTTTGCGGATTTCCGCTTCGTACAGGCGCGATTTCAACATGGCCATGGCTTCGGCGCGGTTGCGGTGCTGCGAACGGTCGTTCTGGCACTGCACGACGATGCCCGACGGCATGTGCGTAATCCGCACGGCGGAGTCGGTCTTGTTGATGTGCTGACCGCCCGCGCCGGAAGCGCGGTACGTGTCGATGCGCAGATCGGCCGGGTTGATGTCCACTTCGATCGAGTCGTCGATTTCCGGGTACACGAACACCGACGAGAACGACGTATGGCGGCCGCCCGACGAGTCGAACGGCGACTTGCGCACGAGGCGGTGCACGCCGGTTTCGGTACGCAGGAAGCCGTAGGCGTACTCGCCTTCGATCTTGAGCGTGGCGTTCTTGATGCCCGCGACGTCGCCGTCGGTCTGTTCCAGCACTTCGGTCTTGAAGCCCTTGCGCTCGCAGTAGCGCAGGTACTGGCGCAACAGCATCGAGGCCCAGTCGCACGCTTCGGTGCCGCCGGCGCCTGCCTGAATGTCGAGGAACGCGTTGTTCGGGTCGGCCGGATTCGAGAACATCCGGCGGAATTCCATGTCGGCGACGCGCTGCTCGAGGCCGCTTGCATCGCTTTCGCAGGCGAGGAGAGTGTCTTCGTCGTTTTCCTCGCGCGCCATGGTGAACAGGTCCTGCGCGTCGCGCAGGTCATTGTCGAGCGAGGTGAGTTTGCCGACGACGTCGTCGAGCAGCTTCTTTTCCCGGCCGAGGGCCTGGGCATGCTTCGAGTCGTTCCAGACGTTCGGGTCTTCGAGTTCCCGGTTGACTTCGATTAGACGCAGTGCTTTGTCGTCGTAGTCAAAGATACCCCCGTAGCTCGCCCGCGCGATGGCGCAGGTCGGCCAGAGAGGCTTCGATCGCGTTGAGACGTTCCGCTTCCATGTCGATCTTTTATAGCTTCGTAAAAAGGGCAAATTATAGCCGATCGAGGCGGCCCTCCGGAGGCTAATGCACGTTCCCGGTGGGCGTTTGGGGCGGTTTTGCGGGGGCTTTGAGCGGTTTTCGCGGCTTCGGCGCGGCTCGGGCGAGCCCGCGCGGTCGCTCAACTCACCGCATGCTCCACGATCAGTTGTACGCGCGAGACTCCATTCCACGTATCGCTCGCGAGCCGGTAGGCAAGCGTCGTGCGCGTCGGCAGCGAATCCGTGTGGTTGAACCAGATCGCGTTGAAACGCTGCCGGCCGCGCAGCAGTTGCAGCTTCAGGTGCTTGTCCTTCACCAGCGCCTGGGACGCCACCTCGAATTCGCCGGAAAACACCGGCGCCGGAAAGCCCTGACCCCAGACTTCGGCGTCGAGCATCTCGACGAATTGCGGCGTGAAATAGGCTTCTTCCAGATCGCCGTCGGTTTCGACCACGCGCGCGAGGGCGTCGTCGGACAGCCATTCGCGGCCCACTGCTTCGAAGGCCGCGGTGAAACGCGCCACGTCGGCCGCGGCGAGCGTCATGCCCGCCGCCATGGCGTGGCCGCCGAACTTGACGATCAGGCCGGGTTCGCGTTTCGAGATCAGATCGAGCGCATCGCGCAGATGGAAACCCGCGATCGAGCGGCCTGAGCCCTTGACGAGCACGCCACTCTCATCAGCCGGCGCGAAGGTGAAGGCGGGACGGTGGAATTTCTCCTTCAGCCGCCCTGCGACGATGCCGATCACGCCTTGATGCCAGCTCGGGTTGAACAGCACGATCGTGGCCGAACCCGCCGGATCGACCGTCGACAGGTCTTCGAGCGCCTGTTGCTGCATGCCGGCTTCGATCTCGCGCCGCTCGCGGTTGATCGAGTCGAGCTGCTGCGCGAGGTCCCACGCGCGGCCGACGTCGTCGGTGGTCAGGCATTCGATCCCGAGCGACATATCCGAAAGCCGGCCCGCCGCATTCAGCCGCGGACCGAGCGCAAAGCCCAGATCGAAGCCGGAGGCGCGGCGCGAAACAGCGCGGCAATGCCCGGCTGCATCTTGCCCTTGCGAATCCGCTGCAAGCCTTGCGCGACGAGCACGCGATTGTTGCCGTCGAGCTTGACGACGTCGGCCACCGTGCCGAGCGCGACCAGATCGAGCAGGCCGTCCAGACGCGGCTCGGGCCGCGCGTCGTCGAACGCGCCGCGCCGGCGCAGTTCGGCGCGCAGCGCGAGCAGCACGTAGAACATCACGCCGACGCCGGCGATGCACTTGCTCGGAAAGCCGCAACCCGGCTGGTTCGGGTTGACGATCGCGCGCGCGGCCGGCAGATCGTCGCCCGGCAAGTGGTGGTCGGTCACAAGGACGTCGATGCCGAGGGCGTTGGCCGCTTCCACGCCGTCGACGCTGGCGATGCCGTTATCGACGGTAATCAGCAGATCGGGCTTGCCGGAGGCGTTGCGGGCCGCCAGCGCGACGATTTCCGGCGTGAGGCCATAGCCATACTCGAAGCGGTTCGGCACCAGATACTCGATCTGCGCGCCGAACATCCGTAGGCCACGCACTGCGACCGCACACGCGGTGGCGCCGTCGCAGTCGTAGTCGGCCACCACCAGCATGCGGCGTTTGCCTTCGATCGAATCGGCCAGCAGCGCCGCCGCGTCTGCGCAGCCTTTCAACTGCGCCGGCGGTACCAGACGCGCGAGGCCGGTTTCGATCTCCTCCGGCTGACAGACGCCGCGCGCCGCGTACAGACGGGCCAGCACGGGGTGCAGGCCATGACGGGTCAACACTTCGGCGTCGACGGGAGAACAGGCGCGCGTAACGATTCGAGTCATGCGGAAAGGCCGGAAAACATGCGGTGGAACGGTAGCGGGGTGACTGGATGCGTTATTCGATAAAGAGCGAAGCGAGCACGCGGCGGCGCCAGAACTTGCGCAGATCGCCGCGCGTAATGCTGAGCGTTACCGAACCGGTGTCGCCGCACAGCGTGAGACCGAGCTCGCCGAGCTGACCGGATTGCAGCGCGGCGAGGGCAGGCGCGAACCAGTCGGTTTCGAGCGCCGCGAACGCCGCGTTCCAGCGGCCCCAGTCCTGCTCGATATAGGGCGCGGAAAACGGATCGAGCTCGACGAGCGTCGTTGCCGACGTCGCGTGCGCGCTGTTGCCGGCTGCGGCGCCGCTTGCGCCGGAGGTGCCAGGCGCGTTCGACGCCAGCGCCGCAAACGAAGCCGGCGCTGCACCGGTCTCGACGCCGGCGCTGAGCGCGAGGCCGCGTGTGGCCGCTGCGTCCGACAGCACGCGGGTAAAGGGGCTCTTGACCGGCTGCGCGGCGCCTTGCGCGTGAAACCAGATGGAGTTGACCGCGGGCAGCCCGCGCGTTTCACGCGCCTCGTTGACCGGATGCTCGAACCACGCCATCTGCACTTCGTTCTGCAGCTTCATCCAGGCCCGCGAGCGCTGGCCGCTGTGCGCTTCGTGCGGTAGCCAGATTTCGATGTTGCGGCCGCTGGCGCGCAGCGGCGAGGCGCCGGCCAGCGTACCGAAGGCGTCGCTCGCGAGGTACCAGCGCGACGGCTTGGGCGCCTCGATACGGACGCCGAGTTCTTCGATCAACGGCCGGGCGACTGCGAGCAGCGTGGCGGCTTCCGCGTCCGTCAGGGCGAGGGACGCCGGGTCGATCAGCACCAGGTGGTCGTGCGCGATGCGCACATGCACCGGCTGCACGCACGCCCAGGTCGAGGTGCCGGGCTCGCCGCCGTCGGCGCGCAGCATGTAGGGGGCGAGCGGTGCCTCGTCGGCCGCGCCGCCGGCGACCGTGCCGAACCGGTGGGCCACCCAGCGCTCGTGCGGCAGGGTGCGCTGGAAGTCTTCGCCGACCACCCGCTCGACCAGCGTCGCCCGCGCCACCAGCCTGTCGAGGGCCGGGCTTTCGATGCCGTGCAGCGCGGTGGAGGCGTCGGCTGCGGCGGGCAGCGCGAAAGGCAGAAGGAGATGAAGACGGTTGGCGTGCATGATGCCCGGCATTGTATGGCAAACTTCGCGCTTGACCGATGGTAGATGAGCAGCCCACCGGTTCCGTGAATGGAAGCGGTACCAGTCGGGCAACTGCAGCGCCTTGCGCGCCGCCCCGGAACCATCCGCGACGATCGCGACACCAACGGTCACGACCCTCGAAGCGCACGAGGCGCGGGATGACCGCTGTCATGCGCTGCACCAACGGTCGAACCACGAGGCCGTGGCACGAGGCTGAAGAACGCAGAAAAGGATTCGCTTGAAATTTCCCTACGAATGGCAGATTGGCTGGCGCTACACCCGCGCCGGCAAACGCACGACCGGTAACGGCTTTATTTCGTTCATCGCGCTGGTTTCTATGTCGGGCATCGCGCTCGGCGTCGCGGCGCTGATCGTCGTGCTGTCGGTGATGAACGGCTTCCAGAAGGAGGTGCGCGACCGCATGTTGTCGGTGCTCGCGCACGTCGAGATCTTTTCGCCGACCGGCTCCATGCCGAACTGGCAACTGACCGCCCAGGAAGCCCGGCAGAACAAGGAAGTGATTGGCGCGGCGCCGTATGTCGACGCCCAGGCGCTGCTGACCCGCCAGGACGCCGTGAGCGGTGTGGCGCTGCGCGGCGTCGATCCGGCGCTCGAGCCGCAGGTGTCGGATATCTATAAGGAAATGAAAGCCGGCGCGCTGACCGATCTGAAACCGGGCGAATTCAACATCGTGCTCGGTGCGGATCTCGCCGCCAATCTGGGGGTGATGCCCGGCGACAAGATCACGCTGGTGGCGCCCGAAGGCACCATCACGCCTGCCGGGATGCTGCCGCGCCTGAAGCAGTTCAACGTGGTCGGCGTGTTCGAGTCGGGACACTACGAGTACGACAGCACCCTCGCGCTGATCAACATTCAGGATGCGCAGGTGCTGTTCAGGGTGCCCGCGCCCACCGGCGTGCGGCTGCGGCTCAAGGACATGCAGCGTGCGCCGGAAGTGGCGCATCAACTGGCGCGCACGCTCTCGGGCGACCTCTATATCCGCGACTGGACCCAGCAGAACAAGACGTGGTTCTCAGCCGTGCAGATCGAAAAGCGCATGATGTTCATCATCCTGACGCTGATCATCGCGGTGGCGGCGTTCAACCTGGTGTCGTCGCTGGTGATGACGGTGACCAACAAGCAGGCGGATATCGCGATTCTGCGCACGCTTGGCGCGCAACCCGGCTCGATCATGAAAATCTTCGTGGTGCAGGGCGTGACGATCGGCTTTATCGGCACGGCTACGGGCGTGGCGCTCGGTTGCCTGATTGCCTGGAGCATTCCATGGCTCGTACCGATGATCGAGCACCTGCTCGGCGTGCAGTTCCTGCCGCCGTCGGTGTATTTCATCAGCGAGCTGCCGTCCGAACTGGTGCCTGGCGACGTGCTCAAGATCGGCGTGATCGCGTTCGTGCTGGCGTCGCTGGCGACGCTGTACCCGAGTTGGCGTGGTGCGAAGGTCCGTCCTGCGGAGGCGCTGCGCTATGAATGATCGTTCCGTTGCTCAATCCATGACCCCAGACAGCGCCTTGCATCCGTACGTCCTCGAAGCGACCGGCATCTCGAAGTCGTTCATCCAGGGCGGCCTGAACGTGCAGGTGCTGAACAACACGCAACTGTCGGTGCGGCGCGGCGAGAAGCTGGCGATCGTCGGCGCGTCCGGTTCGGGCAAGAGCACGCTGCTGCACGTGCTGGGCGGCCTCGACGATCCGAGCGCCGGCGAGGTGTCCGTGCTCGGCAAGCCGTTCACCAAACTTTCGGAACGCGAGCGCAACGACCTGCGCAATCGCGCGCTCGGCTTCGTCTATCAGTTCCACCATCTGCTGGCGGAGTTCACCGCGCTCGACAACGTCGCGATGCCGCTGCGCATTCGCCGCATGCCGACCGAGGAAGCGCGCCGCACCGCGCTGCAGACGCTTGAGCGGGTGGGTCTTGCGCACCGTGCGAAGCACCGTCCGGGAGAACTGTCGGGTGGCGAGCGCCAGCGTGTCGCGATTGCGCGCGCACTCGTCACGAACCCGGCCTGCGTGCTGGCCGACGAGCCCACCGGCAACCTCGACGGCGGTACCGCCGACACGGTATTCAACCTGATGCTCGAACTGTCGCGGACCTTCGACACCAGCTTTGTCATCGTCACGCACGACCCGGACCTGGCGGCGCGCTGCGATCGTACGATGCGCCTGCGTGACGGCGTGCTGTACGAAGAGCCGACGGTTCCGGTCTGACGCTCTCCTAGCGCCGGAGCGCCAGCATGTGGATCGATACGCACTGCCATCTCGACGCGGCGGAATTCGACGCGGATCGCGAGGCTGTCGCGGCGGCGGCCTGCGATGCGGGGGTCGGGCGTATCGTGATTCCGGGTGTGGCGCGCGAGAACTTCGCGACGGTGCGCGAGCTTGCGCATCGCGTGAAGGGCGGGGCGTACGCGCTCGGGATTCATCCGCTCTTCACGCCAGGCGCGCAGGACGCCGATCTCGAGGCGCTGCGCATGGAGATCGAAGCGAGTCTCGACGATCCGCTCTTTATCGGCCTCGGCGAAATCGGCCTCGATTATTTCGTGGCGGGTCTCGACGATGCGCGCCAGCAGTTCTTCTATAACGAACAGTTGAAGCTCGCGCGTGAATTCGATCTGCCGGTGATTTGCCACGTGCGCAAATCGCAGGATCAGGTGCTCAAGGGTTTGCGCAAGCATGGCGTGCATCGTGGTATTGCCCATGCGTTCAACGGCAGTTTCCAGCAGGCCCAGGCGTATCTCGATCAGGGCATGCACCTCGGCTTCGGCGGCAACCTGACGTTCGAGCGCGCCCTGCAGATCCGGCGCCTCGCGGCGCAGTTGCCGCTCGACGCGCTCGTCGTCGAGACCGATGCGCCGGATATCCCGCCTTCCTGGCTGTACCGGCAACGCAATACGCCCGACCAGATTCCCGCCATCGGAGCGGGGCTCGCGCAACTGCGCGGCATCGGCGTAGATGAGCTTTCCATAGGCACAACGGCTAACGCTCACGCTGCGCTGCCGCGGCTCGCACTTTCGTCTGCATAATTTCCCTCAGTGGTTCGCGCCGGGCGGAACACGCGTGCGGCAACCCGTCTGAAATGCCTTTCTGACCTGTATCCGCTTGCGACGCCCGGTGCGTGGTTGAGGGCGAGCAGGCCGGAGGGTGCATGCGGGCGGTATGGTGCGGTTTTGCGTTAGGCGTGTTCGTCTTGCAGCAGCAGGCGGCGCTGCCTTTGCGGCACGAGTGGCTGGCGCTCTGGTTGGGGTTGATTGCTGCGCTTGGCTGGGCTGTGTGGAGCTTCGGGGGCCTGCGGGGCTTATGGTTTTTCCGGCGGCAGCGGGACTGCGGTGTGCGCAGTGCCGGGTTCGCGCTCCGGCTTGACGCCCGTATTGCTGGCGGCTGGTGCGCAGTGTGGCTGGCTGCGGCGTGTGCGGGTTTCGGCTATGCGGCGTGGCGGGCCGAGCTGCGTCTGGCCGTGAGCTTGCCTACCGCGTGGGAGGGCCGCGACCTTGAAGTCGAGGGCGCCATTCGCGGCCTGCCGACGCGCGACGCAAAGGGCGCGCGCTTCCTGTTCGACGTCGAATCCGTCGCCGCGCCGATCGCCCGCTTTCCCCGCACGATCCAGCTCTCCTGGATCGATCACAAGGGGCCGCCACCGCCGTTGCTCGAGCCGGGCGCACGCTGGCATCTGAAAGTGCGGCTCAAGCGTCCGCACAGTAACGCCAACTACGGCGTACGCGATGCGGAAGCCGGCTTGCTCGCACGCAATGTCCGGGCGACCGGCTATGTCAGTGCGCCCGCAACCGCGCGGCGTCTGGAAGGTTATGCGAGCGGTCTGGGTGTCGGTGTGGACCGTTGGCGCGCCGCGCTGCGCGCGCGTATCGACGCCGTGCTCGTCGATGCGCCGCATCGCGGGATCGTGGTGGCGCTCGCCATCGGCGCGCAGGACGGGATTCGCGCCGCCGACTGGATGCTGATGCGCGCGACCGGCACAAGCCACCTGGTCGCGATTTCCGGTCTGCATATCGGTTTCGTCGCCGGCCTCGCGGGGTGGCTCGCCGGCGTGCTGTGGCGGCGTTCGTGCTTTGTCGGGCGTGACTGGCCGCTGCGGATTCCTGCGCCACGGGTTGCCGTCACTGCGGGGGTACTGTTTGCCGCGTTGCACGCGGCGCTCGCCGGGTTCAATGTGCCGGCGCAGCGGGCGCTGTGGATGGCCGGGGTGGTGGCGTTTGCGTTCGTCAGCGGGCGCAGCGTGGCTCCGTCGTGGGTGCTGGCCTGGGCGCTGGGCCTCGTGCTGTTGCTCGATCCGTGGGCGCCGGTTTCGGCCGGGTTCTGGCTGTCGTTTTGCGCGGTGGCGTCGATCCTGTTTGCGGTATCGGGCAGGCCGCGTGTGCGTGCGCTCGTGGATGCGCGCGTGGACGATGAGACAGACCCTGACATCCCGCCGGCCACGCCGCCGGGCGGCCCGCCTGTCAAGCGCTGGAGCAAACGCATGCGCGCTGCATTGTTTGCTCGCGGCCGGGCGTTGGTCGAACGGCTGCGCAGTGCGGCACATGTCCAGTTCGCCGTGACGGTCGCGCTGGCGCCGCTGACCGTTTACTGGTTCTCGCAGATCCCCTTGATCGGTCCAGTCGCCAATGCGTTCGCCATTCCTTGGGTGAGTCTTCTCGTGACCCCGGCGGTATTGGCCGGCGTCACCTTGCCCGCGCCGCTCGACGCGCTCGCTTTCCGCGCCGCCCACGCGCTGCTCGAACTGCTCGCGGTAGCGCTGCAGATGCTATCCGGACCCGCCTGGATGCTTTGGCGCTTACCGCAACCGGACGGCTGGGCGCTTGCCGCCGCGGCGCTCGGCGTCGTCTGGTGTCTCGCGCCGCGCGGCTGGCCGCTGCGCTGGGCGGCGCCATTGACCTGGCTGCCGCTCCTGTTGCCGCCTCCGCCTGGGCCGCCGCCGGGCTCGTTCAGGCTGACCGCACTCGATATCGGCCAGGGTTCGTCGATTCTGATCGAGACGACCCACCATGCTCTGCTGTTCGACGCAGGTCCCGGGCCGGAGTCGACTCACGCCGGCGAGCGGGTGGTGGTGCCTTATCTGCAGGCCAACGGTGTTTACACGCTCGATACGATGGTGATCAGTCACGCCGACTCCGATCACTCGGGCGGCGCGCCTGCGGTGCTGCAAGGCGTCGAGGTGCGCCAGTTGCTGGCCGGGTTGGTGCCTTCGAATGAACTGTGGGAGAAAGCTCGGGCCGTCGGCGCCGATACTGTGCGCTGTACGGCGGGGCAGCGCTGGCAATGGGATGGTGTCGATTTCCATATGCTCTGGCCCGATCCCGGGCCGTTGCGAGGCAGTCCCAATGCGCATTGCTGTGTGCTGCGCGTCAGTACCGCAGACACCGGTCAGTTCGCCGGCAGCGCAGTTGGCACCGCAGACACCGGTCAGTTCGCC